>MWDQ01000040.1 GCA_002070645.1 candidate division TA06 bacterium ADurb.Bin131 | reverse complement strand
CTCGGAGTTGGTCTTCAGCCCACAGAAAAGGTTGGAGTTTCACTTGATTTGTTTAACCTGACTGCGGATGAGACATTTGGCGGAGTTGATGACAGCGTGGGTAATGAAATAGACCTTACCATTAGCTATGCCTACAGCGAAGACCTTACATTTGGGCTTGAACTCGGATACCTTATGGCTGGTGACTATATTGAAGACACTGTTGGCAAAAGAAATGATGAAAATGCATGGCAAGCAATTGCCACAATGAAGGTTGCATTCTAAGCATCTGAGGGTGATTGTGTATGACGAGGGGCGCTTTATTGCGCCCCTCTTTTTTTATCTGATTTTATTCTTGTTCTACCTTTTTCAACGGGTTCGAGGGGGATTTTATAAATGGGAAGCAAATCCTTCCTGACCTTTTTTTACAAAGGAAGGAAATAAAGTAATAGCATAGATTTTGAAAAATATATCCGAAAATTTGTTGCATTACCTGAAGGAGTAATAATAAGTCATGATAAGGGAACAAAAAACACCTCTTTCATATTTTATAAAAGAATAAAAACAATTGTAATTCTTTTACACAAGCGATTCTTAGAAGATGTGGGTAAGGAATAGCATTCTTAGAGAAGAGCGAACGAAAATAAGTGCGCGGTACTATGAAATTTTTGAAAAAAGAGTAAAATGACCAAGAGAAATTCTTTATTGTTATCGAGTCCGATAATTTAAGGGGATCTATAATGTCATTGATAACAGAGGAAGTTAGGAAGTTTCTTAATGAAGCACTTTTTGAAGATATTGGGCAATCCGATATTACAACAGAGACACTCTTTGATAATAACTTTATCATCAGTGCCCGTTTAATTGTACGGCAGAAATGTATTCTTGCAGGGCTACCCTTTTTCAAAGAGGTATTTAGGATACTTGATAGGAATATTGAATTTTGCGATTTTGTTTCTGATGGATCTGTAATCAAGAAGAATTCAATTGTATGTTCAGTTTCTGGGTGTCTAAAACCAATTTTAGCAGGGGAAAGGGTTGCGCTGAATATAATCTCTCATTTATCGGGCATTGCAACCATAACAAGCAGATTTGTAAAAGAAACAAAGGGACAGTTTAAGGTTCTTGATACGAGAAAAACAACCCCTGGATTACGCATCTTTGAAAAGTATGCAGTTAGAATGGGTGGGGGCTATAATCACAGGATGAATTTAAGTGAGATGATCCTGATAAAGGATAACCACATAAATCTATGGGCATACCACAGGAAGATTGATAGGAAATCTTCTATAGTAGAGTTAACATTAAAAGCTAAAAGTTCCAGTATTTCGAAGGTTGAGGTCGAGGTTGAGTCATCTGAAGAAGCAATGGTTGCGGCAAACAGTGGGGCAGATATCCTGATGTTTGACAATACTGGTGTTGATGAAATAAGAAAATATCTAAAAATATCAGGTAAAAACCGGCCAAAAATCGAGGTTTCAGGAGGTATAAAAATAAAAGATATCAGAAAATTCCTTGGCCTTGATATTGATTTTGTTTCTTCGGGTTATATTACACATTCTGCGCCATCAATTGATTTCAGCTTAGAGATTTCTACTTCTGCCTGACAACAATCTTGCATCTTGCTTTATTGGATTTTGATAAGTCAATTGTATATTCAAATCCGAGTGGTTCAAGTATTCGTCTATATAACACATCACAGTGCTTACAATAATCATGATACGGCTCAATGTGTTTTGTTTTAAGAAGTCGGCTTTTTGATGGGCAGTGGTGCATGGTTATTTTGAATTGATTTTTTTCCTCTATAAGTTCCATCGTGAAATTGGCTGCTTCCTCATTTAATGTTTTTGACCAATATATCCAGCAGCCCTTAATACCATGTTTTTTTACAAGTTTCCGCAGGTCTGTCAGGTATTTATCTGAAAGATAATTCCAGAAATCAATCACGGCTTTTTTTCCATACCTTTCGTGAAGGAACTTAAAAAATTCGTTATATGCTAAAATAAAATCAGTGCATGAAATCATTTTTTTCTTCTAAATGTTAAGAGTGCCCTGCCTGTTTTTTTATCATAGTTGAGCATCTTGAATTCGTATTCAGTGCCTTCGAGAATTGTTTCATAAACAGTTTTCGTTGTTTCAGAAAATGATTTTGCTGGTCGGCCGCCTTTCTTTTTTATATGAAGTATAGCGGGGCATCTTTTAATTAAGACAGTCATTGCATCTTTTGAATATACTATATCAATATCGCCATTTTCTTTTTTGTAAAGATCCTTTAGGTATTTTTTTAGAGCAGATAGTCCCTGTTTTCTTATGCTTTCAGTAAGTGGATTATAATAAGATGATGCGAATTGTTGAAGATATTCTTTTACCGCGGATTTGCCATGATTTTTCTCAAGATAATCAATAGCAATATTCAGCGCAGAGTGAAAATCAGGATGATAGTAAATATTATCAGATGCCTTTCTTCTCATTAAGAGTTTTTTCATTTTTGGTTAATATGGTATTAAAAGTTTACGATACTCTTTAATTATTTTCTCAATATTCATTTTACAAGAACTTGTCAGTGGATAATCCTGTATGTTTTTTGATGTATTAAATATGCCCATCTTCATAAGAAGATATTTTTCACCTGAAAGCCAACATCTTATCTTTTTCCCGCCATATACTGCATACATTATTTTATTCATTATTTTCTGCATTTCTTCTGCTTTGCTAATCTGTTTATCTTTTATAAATTTAATAATCTTTGATGCAATAAATCCATTAAAAACTCCGCCTCCGAGCAAAAGACCATCATATCCAGATAAAAGATATTTTACACAGTTAAATTCGTTGCCATTAAAGATTTTCAAATCTCTATTTTCTTTTCTCGCATTAAGCGCAATTCTTATTTTTTTGTCATCTCCAGAACTATCTTTGACAATGATAATTTTTTTGTTTCTGTATAAGGACTTCAAGGTTTTATCAGGGACATTTACAGACGCGTTTTTTCCACGATCATAGAAACCAGCAGGTATTTCAATTCTGTTCAATACATCTTCATATAATTTCAGCATTACATCATACTGCTGCCTTAAAAAAAAATAGGGAGAACTCATAATTGCAATATCAACACCCTCATCAGCGATTCTCTTTGCATTGTCAATCATCCTTAACGATGAGTTATCTGTTATCTGGGCAGAGATTATCATCCTTTTTTTGTTATATTTTATAACAGTCCTGATGAGTTCAGTTTTTTGTTTTTCTGTCAGCCATGGGCCCTCTCCATTTGTGCCCAGAAGAAAAAGTCCATTCACACCAATTCTAATATGGTGTTCAACCATACGAGATACTGATTCAGTATCAATCTCCATTTTATCTGTAAATGGAGTGGGTGCCGCTGACCAGACACCACATATCTTATTAGTTATCATCTCATTGATTTGCATTCAAAAATACCTTAGTATGCTCATATTCTATTAAATCCAATGTTTCTGTATGGTAAAATTATATATGAAGACAGTGCTTCTGTAAAATTTTCTGTCTATGGAAAAAGGAAAAGGGAAAGAAATTTCTTCTTTTGACAAATAGTGGGGCAGGGGGAGTGATATGTTTTTTGATACACATTGCCATCTTGATTTTTCTGAATTTGATGATGACAGGGAGTATGTAATAAAGCAGGCAATGGATGAAGATATCAGGATTATTATTAATCCTGGAATTGACCTTGAATCAAGCATAAAGGCGAGTGAAATTGCAAGGCAATTTCCTATTGTATACGCCTTATGTGGAATTCATCCGCATAATGCTGGCTCTATTAATGATGATATCTTCAACAGGTGTATGAGCCTTATAAATGAGGGTAAGGTTATTGGCATTGGAGAAACTGGCATTGACCTTTTTTATGATACATTTGATGCTGACACTCAGGTTAGAATATTTAAGAAACATATCAATTTTGCAAGGGAGAATAATTTGCCGCTGATTGTGCACCAGCGAGATGCGCAGGATTTAATGATGAATATTTTTGATGAAATAACACCACCATCAAAGGTTGTTTTCCATTGTTTTAGTGGAGATGAGGGGTTTCTTGATTGGGTTGTTGAGAGGAATTTTTATGTTTCGTTTACGGGCATAATTACATTCAAAAATTCTGCCTCTATAAGAAGAATTGCAGAAAAGATACAGATTAACAGGGTTTTTTTTGAGACAGATGCGCCATATCTTACGCCGCATCCTTTTCGAGGGAAAAGGAATGAGCCACGTTTTGTCAGGATTATTGCAGAGGAATTCGCAAGAATAAAGGGTATGACTATTTCTGATGTATCTGAAATAACATCTGATAATGCATTGAGGTTTTTTAATATTTCAGTATGAAAACTATTAAAATTTTTACTTTTGGTTGTAAGGTTAATCAATATGATTCCCAGATTTTCCGTGAACTTTTCTTGAAAAAAGGGTATGTTATCGTTGATTCAGATGCCTATGATATTGCCTTTATAAATACCTGTTGTGTTACTATAAAAGCGCAGAATGAATGCAGAAGGATAGCAAGAAAACTTTTAAGAGAGGGAAAACGCGTATGGATTTCTGGATGCTGGGTTGAGAAGGATGATTTCAACAATGATTTTCCGGGTGTAGTTGTACTTCGTCGTCATCTTTTGTATCAGCAGGCATATAGAAAAGATATAAGGTCAATCAGTGGTTTTCATGCACATAACCGGGCGTTTATTAAGGTCGCTGATGGCTGTGAGAATTTTTGTTCATATTGTATTGTTCCGTTTGTCAGAGGAAAAATAAAAAGCAGGCCAATCTATGAGATTGTGGAAGAAATCAAAAATCTTATAGAAAAATCAGTTTGCGAGGTTGTGCTTACTGGCATTAATCTTGGTTCTTATGGAATAGATATAGGTACCTCATTAAAAGACCTTATTAAAGCGATCTCAGAAATTCCAGGATTAATACGCTTGCGTTTAAGTTCAATAGAGGCACTTTATGTTGATGATGAACTTCTTGAAGCATTGAGTTTGTGCAAATGTTTTTGTCCTTGTTTTCATATACCTCTTCAGAGCGGCTCATCATCAGTGCTGGCAGCAATGAATAGGCCTTATAATTACCAGGTTTATAAAGATTGTATTGATAAGATTTATTCAATATGGAGTAATGCTACGATTACAACAGATATAATGATTGGGTTTCCGACAGAGACAGAGGTTGATTTTCTACAGACACTTTCGGCAATTGAGGAGTGTGGATTTTTGAAGGTTCATATTTTTCCATTTAGTTTGCATAAGCAGACATCTGCTGCAAAACTCAAGAATAATGTTTCTTTAAAAGAAAAGAAATTAAGGATGTTAAAGGCGATCCAGGTTTCAAACAGTGTTTCAACAAAAATTAAAAGTCAGTTTATTGGTAGAACCCTTTCTGTTTTTATCGAGGAAAATATCAATGGACTGTGGTTTGGTTATTCTGAGAATTATATACCTAATCTTATTTATTCTGATATGGATTTACAAGGCAGGATTGTCAGCGTTATACCTGAAAAACTGATGGATAATAATAAACAAATCTCTTTATTCAGCAAGAAAATTTCTATTTTGCCATAATTAGATTTAATGCTTCTGATCTTGTTCTTATATCCCTGAGAAATATCCCGCGCATCGCGGATGTTACAATTTTTGTCCCTGGCTTCTTCACACCCCGCATAATCATACACATATGTTCTGCTTCAATAACAACCATTGCTCCCTGTGGTTGTAAAACCTTCATAATTGTGTCGGCAATCTGGTTTGTTAATCTTTCCTGTACTTGTGGTCTTTTTGCATAAATATCAACCAACCGCGCGAGTTTACTTATTCCCACTATTCTTTTTCCATCAGGAAGATATGCGATATTTGCCTGTCCGAAAAATGGTAATAGATGATGTTCGCACATTGAATAGAGAGGTATATTCTTTAGCAACACCAGTTCATTGTATTCTTCATGAAAAACCTTTCCCAGGATTTCTTCAGGGTTTACCTGAAGTCCTGAAAAAATATCTTTGTACATTTTTGCAACCCGTTTTGGTGTTTCGCGCAGCCCTTTCCTCTTAGTGTCCTCACCGATTGCTTCAAGGATAACCTTTATGGCTTTTTCAATCTGAGGATTGCTGTCTGGATTCCTTGCCATTGTTGCCTCCAAGAATTTCATTTATCTGTTGTGTTGTCAGGGTTTCGTACTCAAGCAGTTTGTTAACAAGTATATCAAGTTTATCCCTATTCTCCTGTAGGATTTTCTCTGCTGTTCTGGATGCCTGTTCGAGGATCCTCTTGATTTCATTGTCTATTTCACGGTTTGTTTCCTCACTCAGGGTTCTTTGTTGCACAAGATCCCTGCCAAGAAACACTGCTTCATGCTCACGAAAACTTACAGGACCGAGTTTTTCGCTCATTCCCCATTCGCAGACCATCCTCCTTGCTATTTCAGTTGCCACCTTAAGGTCGTTCTCGCTTCCAGTAAACATTTTTCCAAACACAATCTTTTCTGTAACCCTTCCAGCAAGGAGCGCAGCGAGTGTATTATGAAAATATGTATCGCTTTCAATAAACCTATCTTTTTCAGGCAATGTGTGTGTAACGCCGAGGGCATTTCCATGGGGTATAATGGTTACCTTATGTACAGGATGGATTTCGGGTAATGATTGCTGAACAATTGTATGTCCTGCTTCGTGATATGCAATTATTTTCTTTTCTTCTTCGCTTATTACCAGACTTCTTCTTTCAACCCCCATAAGAATTTTATCTTTCGCTGCCTCGAAATCTTCCATATCAATCTGATTTTTACCCTTTCTTGCAGCAAGAAGCGCTGCCTCATTTGCGATGTTCGCAAGATCTGCCCCAGATAAACCTGAGGTGCCACGGCTAATCACAGAAAGATCAACTGATGGGGATAAAGGTTTATTTCTTGTGTGTACCCTTAATATTGCCTCCCTTTCCTTGATGTCCGGTAAACTCACAACAATTGTACGGTCGAATCTTCCTGGCCTTGTTAATGCTGGGTCAAGTACATCTGGTCTGTTTGTGGCTGCTATTACGATAATTCCCTGGTCAGTGGCGAATCCATCCATTTCAACAAGTAATTGATTAAGTGTTTGTTCTCTTTCATCATGTCCTCCACCAAGTCCTGCAAATCTCTGTCTACCCACTGCGTCAATTTCATCAATAAAAATAATCGAAGGGGCAACCTTCTTTGCTTGTCTGAATAAATCCCTGACTCTCGCAGCACCAACACCAACAAACATTTCAACAAAGTCAGATCCACTCATTCCGAGAAATGGGACTCCTGCCTCGCCTGCAACTGCTTTTGCAAGAAGTGTTTTTCCTGTTCCAGGGGGACCTACAAGAAGCACACCTTTTGGAATTTTTCCACCGAGTCGTTGGAACTTCTTTGGGTCTTTAAGAAAGTCAATTATTTCTCTGAGTTCTTCTTTTTCTTCTTCAGAACCTGCGACATCAGCAAATGTGATTTTATTTTTGCTATCAGGAATCGTTGGTTTGCTGCGGCTGAACGAAAAAACCTTATTACTTTCGGATGATGCCTGTCTGTTTACAAGAAAAAGGAAGAAAACAACAATAAGTATAACAGGGATGATGTTTATAAACAGTCCTGCCCAGAAATCAGATGCTGGTTCTACCTTAAATGAAACCTTGTTTTCACGCAGTATGCTTAAAAGATCCTTATCATCGCCTGCGTATGTTTGGAATTTTGTACCATCTTTCAAACTTCCATATACGTACCCATGCTTTACAATAAGAGTTCCCTGTATGTTTCCTTTTTCTACTTCTTCAAGAAAATCACTGTAGTTAAGGGTCTTATGTGATTCTGCTATTGTTGATGCTGTTTTAACAACAAGAAATAGCATTAATCCAAGTAATATCCATACAGCAAATCCTTTAAGAAGATTATTCTTTGGTGATTCTGGTTGTTTTCCCATAAAAAAAATCCTTTATTGATTTTTTTGCTTCGTTTATTATTTCAATAGTTTGTTCAGATTGCATCCTGTTAATATTCAGAATTACACCATCTACTCCATTTATAAGAGTGTTTGTTATTTCGTGGTGGGATCGTGTAATTCCTGCTACTAATAATTTACTTTTTTTTTCGGATTTAGTCAAGAAACTGTTAATTACCTCTCTGTTTTCAGATGCAATGAAATTCACAAATGTATCTTTATGTATCTTCATATCCTTTACTGACTTTATTTCCATTCCAATGGTTTTGCCTGGCATAATGCTTCTAATATCTCTGGCAATCATCGTATTCTGTGTTAGATACACTCCATCAGCATCTGTAATTAATGCTATATCTGCTCTGTCTTCAATGAGAATAATTATCCTGTTGGCTTTTATTCCCTTAATGTATTTTATGAAACCTGTTAGGTTTTCTCCTACTGGAACAATGATAATATTTATCAGTTTTTTTATTAATGTTTCAATAATTGGTTTAATCTTGTCTACATCAATATCAGGAAGTCGTATTCCAAGAAAAGGGACTTCTATAATCTTTTCAGGAAATCTGATTAATATCTGTCGTTCAATTTCATAAATCTTGAATCTTATTTCCTGCCAGACGTGTGTGCTTTCGGGGCGTACAAGCGTTGAACATTCTTCAATACATCTTATTCCCTCTTCTATTCTTAAAAAATTTCTTACCAAAATCTCCCTGAGTGTTGTTGCTTCGTATGCCTGGTTTCTTCTTCCTTTATCAGTAAAAATATCTCTTTTTGTGATGGGTAATGAACCAAAATATTTTATATAAGAGAATGTAAATGAGTGTCTTATTTCTCGAAGGTCTATATGAAGATTTTTTTCATTCATTAAAAATCTAACTATATCCTCGACAACTCTTATTGCTTCTCTTACCCTGTTGAAGTTTGCATCAATTATTCGTAGCGCATCTGGTTTTTTCATAGTTTTCTATAATTTTTTTTATTATCATGCTTGTGGACTTTCCTTCAGCAAGTGGAATGGTAATAACCTTCCCACCTCTTGATTTAACGATATCCTGACCAACGATCTCATCTTTTTTATAATCAGCACCTTTCACAAGGACATCAGGATTTATCTCTTTTATTAGACGAGCAGGTGTTTGTTCATTAAAGATTATGCAATAATCAACACAGGATAATCCTGCTATCAGATATGCCCTGTCTTTTTCGGGTATTATAGGTCTTCCTTTGCCTTTTAATTTTCTCACAGAGATATCACTGTTAATTCCTACTATCAGGATATCTCCCAGTTTTTTTGCTTTCTCAAAACAAAATAGATGACCTGCATGAAGAATATCAAAGCAGCCATTGGTGAATACAATTTTTTTGCCCTGTTTCTTTAATTGCTGAACAATTTTTTTTAGGTTCTTGAGTGTTTTAATCTTGTTTGGTTTCATGTGGGAAAAGACGATCTTCAATAATATTGCAGATTATATGAATAAGTATTATATGGATTTCTTGAATTCTCGGGGTTGATTCTGATGGGATGGAAACACAGATATCAGAAATCTTTGAAAGAAAATCTATATGAATACCTGTGAAACTAATAACTTTTATTCCGATATCTCTTGCTGTCTTCGCTGCTTCTAAGATATTTACAGATGTACCTGATGTTGAAAACACAAGCAAGATATCTCCTCTTTTTCCCAGGGCTTCAATCTGTCTCGAAAAAATTTTATCAAATGAATAGTCATTTCCAATAGAGGTTAATATGGATGTATTTGTTGTAAGGGCAATACACGCAATCGGACGTCTTTCTTTCTGAAATCTTCCAACAAGTTCACCTGCAATATGTTGGCTATCTGCAGCGCTTCCTCCATTTCCACAGACAAGAATTTTCTTATCCTGCATGATTGCATGTTCAAGCATGCCACATATCTTTTCAATCTTTTTTTGAAAGTTCTTTTCATTAAGTATAGAAATAATTCTTTCGTGTTCAAGAACTATTTGTTCAATCAGTTTTTTATTCATTTTGTTTTTCTGTCTCAATGCTGGTTTCCTCTTCTGGTGGTGTGATACTTGTTATAACAATCTCAATATGCGAAACCCTTTCAACTCCCACAACATCCTGAAGATAATTCTTTATTAATTCCTGTATCTGTGATGTAAGTTCTGGTATATTATATCCACTTGCTATTTTCATCTGCATAGATGTTTCAAGCCCATGTGATCCAAGGGATGCCTTAACCCTCATAGATTTTATATTTTTCATCTGTGTGATGATTTTGGTGCTGATAAATTCTTCTATTGCTCTGAGAGATATTCTTACCTTGCCATGCGGATTATCAAGGGAAATACTTCTGGTTCTTATAACATGATCAGACCAGTAGACAAGCCAGATAATACCTATCAGAATCAAGGTAAACCCAATAATTCCACTTTCAAGAAGGTTTGTTTCAATACACTGGTGCGCTTTAACCAGAATTTCGGGTTTTACCCAGCAGAGTGCGAGAAAACAGGTTAAAACAAGTCCAACGATAATGAAAAGCGTCTGAACAATCTTTGTAAATATTCTCATCTTTTCTCCTTATGTTATTCATTTTGTACTTTACAGTTTTTTCTTTGGCTCTTTTTCTGAATCTGCGGACATATTTTCCTATTTGTTTTTACGTGTGTATATCTGTCCGGATGATGAGGAGATAAGTCCTTTAATCTCCAGGTTTGTTAATATACTTGCAATCTCAGTTAATTTTTTACCTGTCTTTATCTGTATTTCTTCAAACGATAGTTCATTCTCCTTGATTAGATTATAAATCAATCTTTCAGAATCTGTAAGAGAAATATTTTCTTGATTCTTTTCTGGTTTTTCCTCTATGTGTATTCTTTCGAGTGTAAGGTTCAGGTGTTCTATTATTTCCTCAGGAGTTTCAACCAGGTATGCTCCTTCCCTTATAAGGAGATTATTCCCTCTGCCAGTCAGTCGGTTTGCATCAGACGGTAGCACAAAAACATCTTTGTTTTGATCAATTGCAAGATGTGCGGTAATAATTGCTCCACTTTTTAATCCTGCCTCCACAACGAGTACAGCACGGCTCATACCGGATATAATTCTGTTTCTTCTTGGAAAATTGAATTTTTCAGGGGTGGTATCAAGAGGAAATTCAGATATTAGTGCCCCTGTTTCTGATATTAATTCAGCAATCTTTTTGTTTTCAGGAGGGTAGATATTCGCAAGCCCACACCCGAGTACGGCAATTGTTGGAGTTTTCATCTTTAATGCAGTTTTATGGGCTATTGTATCAATTCCCCGGGCCATACCACTGACGACACAGATACCCCATGTAGCAAGTGCGCCAGTAAATTTTTCAGCCATCAGGATACCATATGAGGATGGGTTTCTTGTGCCCACAACACCAATGAACACAGGTATATCCGGGATGTTTCCTTTGATATATAAAATCTGAGGTGGGTCTGGTATCTGTCTCAGGGAATCAGGATATTCAGAATCGTCCAGACATATAATTTTTATGCCATACGATTTTGTTCTTTCGATTTCCTTTTCCCATGGGAGATTTCTCCATTCCCTTAGTTGTCTCAAAGAATCTGGTTGAAGTATACCCTGTGGTATTTTATCAGATGACTCCAGAATTTCCCTCGGATCATTGTATATCTCCATTAATTTTCTGATACTTGCAGGTCCAATTCCGCGAACCATATTTAAG
Organism: candidate division TA06 bacterium ADurb.Bin131; assembly: GCA_002070645.1. Lineage (GTDB taxonomy): Bacteria > Ratteibacteria > UBA8468 > B48-G9 > DTJG01 > DTJG01. Next base: position 5,698 of record MWDQ01000040.1, on the reverse strand, counting down.
ATGAGCCATGCTGTTGTTTTATCCATTATACCTGGCTGTGAGGATCAAAAAGTTTTTTGTATTCTTCTATTGCAAACCTATCTGTCATTCCAGCAAGATAATCACAGATTACCTGTTCTTTTGGTTCTATATTCAATCTCCTGCATGCATGAGGTGGTATCTGTCTTGGTTCTTGATAATAAGCGTTAAAGAGATCCTTCATAATTCGCGATGCTTTCTCAGCCATCCTGATAACCCTATAGTGATTGTACATTTTTTCGAAAAGAACATTGTTCAGTTCTTCATACTGTTTTTCAATAGAATTACTGAGTGTAATAATATGTGGTAGTTTTCTGACTTGTTCTACTGAACTGATTTTGCTGTTTTTAATGTTTTCTTCACTTGTTCTAACAAGATCCTCGACCAGAAGATTTATAATTGTGCTGATACTAACAGGTCTTTCAACCTCTTTGTCTGGGTTTCTTTTACTTACAATAGAAGCAACTGTGTTCCAGAGTTCAATTTTTTTTAATTCTTCTGTATCCAGGATACCGCTTTTAATTCCATCATCGAGATCATGACTTGTGTATGCTATTTCATCTGCAAGATTAACAACCTGCGCCTCGAGTGAAGGAGAAATATGATCTGTGAATTCTTGGATGTCTGGAGAATCATAACTTGTTTTATGCTTTACTATGCCTTCTCTTACCTCGTATGTAAGATTAAGTCCATCAAATTCAGGGTATCTTTTCTCAAGGATATCAACCACTCTTAATCCATGTCTGTTATGTTCAAAACTTTTTTCAAATCTCTGCATTATTTCATTAAGCGCCTGTTCTCCTCTATGACCAAAGGGAGTATGTCCAATGTCGTGAGCAAGGGATATTGCTTCAACAAGATCTTCATTCAAAGCAAGACATCTTGCAATAGAACGGGCAATCTGTTGAACCTCGATTGTATGCGTAAGTCGATTTCTATAATAATCGCCTTCATGATAGATAAAAACCTGTGTTTTGTATTCTAATCTTCTAAACGCGGTTGAGTGGATAAGTCTATCTCTATCGCGTTGAAAAGGAGTTCTTAAAGCATGCTCCTTTTCAGGGTATCTGCGACCAAGATTCTGGATACTTTTTACTGCATATTCGGCGAGAATCTTTTCTTCGATTATTTCCCATTCATATTTTTGTCTCATTTAATCCTTCTGGAGATAATTAAATGGATTAACAGGTTGGTCTTTATATCTTATTTCGAAGTGAAGGTATTTTCTACCCTTTCCTGAATTTTTCATTTCTCCTATGATTGCACCTGTTTTAACAGATTGTCCCTGCTTTACCTTGATGATGAGGTCATGTCCATAAACTGAAAACATTTCATTATCATGTTCGATAATTATTGTTTCTCCATATTTTGCTGTAATGCCAGTATAAACAATTTTTCCACTTCTTGCAGCTTTTACTTTTGAGGATGCCTGCGCAAGAATGTCAATGCCTTTGTTACCAAGTTGTCCATAATCGCATATAATCTTGCCTTCAACAGGCCATATGAACTCAATATTCTTCAAAATTTTTGTATCAGGAGTGATATTTTCTGTTGTTTTTACTTCTTCTGTATAAGGTTTATCCATTGTGTCTGGGGTAAGCGCAAAAATTGGTGATTTTTTGGTAGTATTGGGTATAAAAAGTTTTTGGCCGACCACAATGTTTTCTGTTTCAATCTTGTTTGCTTTTTTAATCTCCTGTTGTGGCACTTCATAATAAAGAGAAATTCTGTAAAGGTTTTCTCCTTTTTTCACTGTATGCCAGACACCTTTGGTTTGAACTATTGCCTGAGATGTTGCCGTATTTTTTTTTGCTGTGCTCGATTTTTTTTCTGGATATTTTGTACCAATGGTTAAACTGCACCCGGATATTAAAAATACGAGAAGTATTATCTCAATTATATTGATTTGCTTCATGTTTTTTGAATAGTAGCCAGTTCTTTTTTCCTTTTTCTTCTCTAAAGAGCAAAAGTACATATCTACCTCTTAGTTTTTTCCCTCTTATATCCACTTCTATGCCCTTATTACTCTTTTTCAATAGTAGAAAATGACCTGAATCCCATATAGAAACCTTTCCAGCACCATATGTTCCTTTGGGGATTTCGCCTTCAAACCTTGCATACTCAACTGGATGATCATTAACCTCAACAGCGAGTCGTTTTTCTCCTGGTTTAAGGGGTATATCTTTTGGTATTGCCCATGACTTCAAAACACCATTAATCTCGAGACGTAAATCAAAATGGTGCTTCTTTGCAAAATGTTCATGGATAACAAAAATTCTTCTCTCTGTCATTTTTGATTATAAGAAGGACATATCTTAGATAATACACATTCATTGCATAATGGATTTTTTGCTTTACACACCTTTCTTCCGTGCTGTATAATCCGAAATGAAAAATTTCCCCATTCTTTTTCTGGTATAATCCTCATAAGATCTTTTTCAATTTTATCAGGATCCGTATTTTTTGTTAGTCCTAATCTATTGCTTACCCTTTTGACATGTGTATCAACAACAATGCCCTGATTTTTGCCAAATGCCTGGCTTAAAACCACGTTGGCTGTTTTTCTTGCAACCCCCGGAAGGGTTATAAGTTTATCCATTGAATCAGGAACCTTACCATTAAAATCCTTTTCTATTTTTTCAGATAATTTTTTTATATTTGCTGCTTTTGTTTTATAAAAATTGATGGATGATATAGATTTTTCTATGTCCTGAATCTTTGCATCTGCAAATTCCTTTGGGCCTGGAAATTTTTTGAAAAGGTCTTTTGTAATCTTATTAACCTGGGTATCTGTTGTTTGCGCAGAAAGGACTGTTGCTATTAAAAGTTGAAAGGGTGTATTAAACTGCAGAGCAGTTTTTGTGTCAGGGTATGCCTTTTTTAGCAATTCAAAAATTTTTTTTAGATTTTCCATATATGTAGTTTACCAAATTTACTGGATATTTTCAAACTTCTCCAACTTCTTTGATAGTGTACAGCCAAAATCTGATTAAATTGTTATCCAGTAGGCACAGAAATGAAACAACGGGAAGAAGTAGAAAAAAATTTTTTTAAGGACAATCTTATTGTATAATGACAGTGAAATCTTTTAACATAAAGAGTGCCTGACTTATCTTGAAATGGAATGAAAACCTTTTTTGAATTTATTGAATATATTATTCTAACGAGTATATTTATTTTTGGACTTTGTGGGTGTAGTCCGGTTGGGGATGATACCTCTAATAATATAATCTCTATTGCGGCTGTTGGCGATGTAAACTTTGGTTCTGATTATCCATATAATGCTGTGCCCTCGAGAGATAAGAAAAATTTATTTGATGCATGTCGTAAAATAATAATGTCTGCGGATATTTCTTTTTGTAATCTCGAAACAGCCCTTTGCAATGGTGGGAAGCCCGCAAAAAAATATGGTAGTAAAGGAATTTTTGTGTTCAGGGCTCCTTGTGAGTTTTCGGAAATCCTCGCAGAAACAGGTTTTGATGTTGTTTCAGTTGCGAACAATCATATAAGGGACTTTGGATTTTATGGAGAACAACAAACAAAGCGCTCGCTTAAAGAAAACAATATCCAATACCTATCTATAGATGGTGAAACTGCGGAATTTCAAATTCGTGAGACAAAGATTATTTTTGTTGGTTTTTCGGCTGGTTTAAGAAAACGCTCAATTATAAACCCTGAAAGTGTTTTCAATGAAATAAAACTTCTTTCAGATAAATCAGATATACTTGTGGTTTCGTTTCATGCTGGAGCAGAAGGTGAAGATGCTATACATACAAAAAACCGTACAGAGTCATACCTCGGAGAAAATAGGGGTAATCCAGTTTTTCTTGCACATGGCGCTATAGACAATGGTGCGGACCTTGTGTTAATGCACGGACCTCATGTACCTCGTGGGGTTGAGGTATACAGGGAAAGATTCATCGCTTATAGTTTGGGGAATTTTCTAAATTATGGTTGGAAACTTAATAGATATTCAAAAATTGCCCCACTCTTATGGATAAATCTCTATCCAGATGGAAAGCCGGCGAGTGTTATTATCTATTCCTTTATTCAAAATAGACCTGGATTTCCTGAATTTGACAGACAAAACCAGGCGTATAAACTGATTAAGGATTTAACACAAAAGGATATTTCTACTGGAGGATTTCAGTTTTCCGATCAATAATCAATAATGCCGAATGAGAATTTGATGTAAAATGCAGGATAGAAATCCAGAATACGGAATTGAAAATTGAGTAAGCAACCTTATATGCGTTGTATTTATGTTGTTATAACAAAACACAGGACTAAAGTTTATCACCACATTAACAAAAAGGAGGAATTTTATGGAGATTAAGATAGTGAAGATTGAAAAGCCAGAGGATATCAATTTCATACTCGGTCAAACGCACTTTATTAAATCAGTCGAAGATATCCACGAAGCCCTTGTTGCCGCAGTACCAGGAATAAGGTTTGGGCTTGGTTTTTGCGAGGCGTCTGGCAAATGCCTGATTAGATGGTCGGGTACAGATGAATCTTTGATAGAACTTGCACAGAAAAATGCAAAAAATATTGCTGCTGGACATTCTTTTATTATATTTCTCGGTGAAGGATTTTATCCATTGAATGTATTGAATACAATCAAGATGATACCAGAAGTATGCAGGATATTCTGTGCAACTGCAAATCCAACAGAGGTAATAGTTGTAGAGACACAGCAAGGTCGCGGTATTCTCGGTGTTGTGGATGGGTTTTTTATAAAGGGTATTGAAGATGATGACGAGATTCAATGGCGGAAAGACCTATTGAGAAGAATTGGGTACAAGTTTTAGTTTTATTCTGAAACTCTGCAGATTAACTGTGGATTCCCACTGGGGTAATCTTTGTAATGGCCCATCAATCTGCACAAGTGGCGGATTACGATCTGCAAGCATATTAATCTTTGCCCATAAGGTTGTATCTCCCCAGAATTGTGTGCAAAAGCGGGGTCAACTCTTGACTCTTGACAGATTTGCCCTGCTCTGGCTATTAACAACCGATGAACATATGTTTTTTTTAACATTGCATACCAAATATTTTAAAATCACCCTTTATATCTAATCGTACCCCAATATCTATTTATTTCGTCGAGAATCAATCCAGAATTTGTCCTCAGGGAAAGTCATTTTTCCTGATGGAAAATTTCAATGATTCCAGCCATCCTGAGAATTTTCCTCATCTTTTATGAAACAGTATTTATATCCATCTATATCCTTAAATTTCAAAATCATTCTGTTTTCCACTGGAATTCTACTATCATAGTCCACACTAACTTCAACAAAAATAAACATGTTTCTATTGTTCAGACCCGAAGATTTAATGATAATATTCGGTTTGCTTCCAGGAATGCTGACCGCGACCTCTTATGCTTAACTTCCAGATTTACAAAAGAGGGAAAGAAGAAGGGATTAGGGGGTGTCTCCTAGAGACAGGGTGTTTGAAATCCTTCTTGCGTCTCCCTTTGTCAAAGGGAGAAATCGTCAGATATCGCGCCTGAACGAGATCACCACATTTTTTGTTTTCTTGTTGACTGCAAAAGAGAAGGCGAAGATTTATACAATTTTAATGTTGTTATATCTGACCAGGGGAATTTTGACAATTTTCTACACTTGAATTAAACTACATAGCCGTATGGATACCCCTTTTTTTGCTCTCTGGACAA
>MWDQ01000039.1 GCA_002070645.1 candidate division TA06 bacterium ADurb.Bin131 | reverse complement strand
ACCAGTATCACATCAGAAATATCAATAGAACCATCATCATTCATATCAGCAGAAGAAGGTGTCTGCGGGTCAAGAAATATTGCCTGGCGAAGGCATAATATTACATCTGAAATATCAGTTATCCCATCATTGTTCAAATCACCTTTATTTCCAGGTATAGAATTTTTATTATGTGGGTTACTGCCCGCTTGGTACTCAATCAAATTAGAATATCCATCATTATCAGGATCAAGATTAGCATCATTCAAAAGTGGATTGAGTTTATAATTTTCCTCCCAGCCATCAGACATTCCATCATTGTCTGTATCAAATTTCAAAGGATCTGTTCCACTCTCGTATTCCTGCAGGTTTGTAAGCCCATCAGTATCAGGGTTTCCATTTATACTCTGGCCTGTACTTCCAAAATAGAATTTCTCCCAGTAATCAGGTAAACCATTCCCATCGACATCCAGATTGTTTATAACATTGAAATATGCTTTGCCCGAAGCATTGCCATAAACAGAATCTGCAATAATAATTCCACTTCCTGCAACAGAAGGTGGGGTAATGGTAAAGGTTATAACACCATTGTTTACAGGAATCTGAATACCATTTGTTGAAGGATCTGCATCCTGAACATTTATTATTCCAAAGTTATTAACTTCAGAAGTAAATTTATCCTGCGTGCTAACCGTAATCAAAGTTCCATCAGGTACATTTTCTCCTGTAACAAGAAGGATTGGTTGTGAAACAACTATTATTGAAGAGGGCGCACTTAAATCAACATCGCGTGGATTCGTGCTTAAAACAATCTCTCCATATGGAACAGGTATCCCGAGTCGAAACATTCCAAGTTTTTCTACCTCAACTGAAACATTGTTTGAATTTATATCAACCTGACTATTCTCCAAACCTACCCATTTTCTGTTTATACTGTCCCACCAGTAGATTATAAGTTTTGCTTCATTTTGAGGTGTAAGACCTGTGTCATTATAGTGAATTGTAAGTAGTCCTGTGTCTTCACCAGGATTAAGCATCAGATTGCTTGAACCATTTGAAAGATTAACCTTAGAAATTATCTGGGCACTTAAGTCCGAAATATTTATACCCTCAGGGGTAAAAGAAAAAACCTCATCCAGTCCAGAGGACAATTGCTTTGTTTTGGAACTTAAATAATTCTTTTTTAAGAAGGGAATATAATCATCAACTGTCCTGGATATCCAGTGAATACCGCTTACTATAGTATCACCAATTGTTTCGGCTGCTTCAACAACAAGTTCTCCAACATCTGTCATCGCAGTTATAATTCCACTGACACAATCATCAAAAATAGTTCTAAATGTAAGGTCTTCACAGGAGGGGATATAATCATCTTTTTCATAATGTGCAAGAGGAAATACCCTTAATTTAGATGTTCCCCCTATATTGATAATACCTTCCTCTGTTACAGAAGATACGACCTTCTCAAAATCAACTGAACATCCTACCTCTATTTCTGCGCCAAGGGCAACCTTAATCGTAGGACTAAAACCAAAAGAATCTCCGGTTTCTTCTTCTATACGGTAGGCAAGCGGTAATTGATACTCGGATATGTAAGATTCAAGGTCTGTAATAAGTGTCAAAAATCTACTTGCAATTTCAGTTGGACCAAGAATAACTGTGGATGAAGGATTCTGCCCTTGCAGGATACTCTGCAGTCCGAGCAAATCAACAAGGTCATTCATAATTGAGTAAATCTGATCCCCTGACAGTATGATGATTGTAGATTTAGTGGTACCTGGCCCTGACTCAGGATGTTCAATGCCCCATTCGGTTTCACTGCTTATTTTTAGTTCAGCCCTTTTTATGGTGCCATCAGTATCTGCAAACACAGTAAGATCATAAACACCTGCTGTATTTGCACCGATACCTGCCTTTATTTTCTCACCTATGACATTCCCCTGGGCTCCTGCAAATATATCCATCTTTATTAAAGATGAAACTCCGGCACCTATTTCAGAGGTATTAAGTTGACTGTTTTCATAATCAAAACTGAACAACAGTTTACCCAGTATTTCTGCTTCCTCGGAAATACCGGCTCCAACACCAATCCCAAGAAAAACATTGTTTTTATCTCCTAAACCAAAGCCAGCATCAGCAGAGGCATTCGCTCCAACCCGAAGCCCTGCAGAAAAAGTTTCTCCTTTTTTATATACAGGATACATATTGTTATAACCAGAAATAACATAACCCAGTATATCTGAAACAATGGGTATATTCATTTCTTCCAGTAATGAAGCAATAACCAACCCAGAACGGAGAATTTGCTGCTGGTCTGAAGCATAAGGATCATCAAAAAGAAATGTGTTTGTATACATCATAACAAGAGAAGCATAGGCACCGGCTTCAGCACCCGCATAACAACTATTTTTAATACCTCCTCCAACAGATGCCTCTGCCAAAACCCCTGCCTCTCCCTCAAAACTCTTTTCTACTTCTATCTTATCATCAGATTCAGATTGAAGATCTGTGTCAATGATTCTGTAGGTCATCCCTTTCTTTGTGCCGATTTTACCACCAACACCCATCGCTGCCTTAATGTTAATTCCACTGCCAAAACTGAATTCTGATGATGAATTTCTCGGCAAGATTTTCACATTAAATGTAATAGGTGGATTAACAGCATTGCCGCCTACTTCAACAATGGAGCAGGTAATTGTTTGATTTACTGAACCCAAATCATCTGCATCAAGCACACAGGCAACCAGACCTTCAAGATCTGAACTATCTGTTGTGGTACTTTTTAATCCACCATTGTTCCATTCAATTTTCAATACAACACCTGAAGCAGGAATATTATTCTGGTTTACAACCTTATACCATCTGTATACCTGCCCTCCTGCCATTACCTCAGAAATTGCGGGATTTGGGGTTGGGACAGGCTCTGCCACACTTCCTTTAAAATTCATGGCATCATAGTGCAAGGTAAGAGTATCAGCCATATTACCAGCCCTATCTGAAAAATTTATCACAAGTATATGCAACCCTTTTGTGAAGGTTGGATTAATGGTAATTATATTATTGGAAAATGTAAAGCCCTGGTTGTTTCCATCTACCTGCACAGTAATACCTGATGAATTTATTCCACTGCCAGGAATTACATCTGAAATTTCAACCTTTATTAAGGGCTTTGCACCAACATAGGAATTATCAACCGGTGTTGCTTTTACAAATACCGGCTTGCTTATATCAATCATTGTATAGGCATCATAACCAGATGGATAACTTTCCCAGTTTCCACCATTATCCCTTGCTCGACTTCTGAAATAATAGGTATGGCCGTCTTCTCCATTGAAAGTGGCTGATTCCTGTGTTGTTGCAAGCAACCAGTTTACCCAGGAACCCTGTGCACCATCGCGATATTGGATATCATAAAAGGATATACCTGATTCTAAATCCGAACCTGTCCATTCTACCTGAAAAGATGTAGATGCTGTATACTGGTTTAGATGAGTCACAGATGAAACTGGGGGATGGCCATCAATATAAAACACAACTGAATCAGAACCAGTATTACCTGCAAGGTCTTCTACTATTAAAAAAATCGTATGAGTGGTTTCAGAAAGCGAAGAAATATCAATATTTGCCAGAGGCCCGCTAACAACAGGGTTTATTCCAGTCCCTACGATGGTTGAATCCCGATAAACACTATACAATTCAAAATGGGTATCCATGGCTGTCCCTGTTATCTGAAAATTGCCGGTCATATTTGAGATTGGTGTATGAGGTGGATAGGTAATTATGGATGATGGTTTTGTATTATCAACCTCGCAGGAAACAGTATCAAGAATCTCATCTGCAGTAGTGGAATACTTATAAACACGGTGATAGTAATCATCAGAAAAATAAACATTCAATGCATTATCCACTGTGATACCCCGGGAATTACAATATAAGTCAGAATCAGAATCTGCCTCTCCAAAATGATAAAGGGAGTTTCCATTTGCATCAAAGATTCTGATTTCATCATTGGTGCCAGAGGTATACACCCTGCCAGAATTATCAATTGCGATTGCTGTTCCACTGTTTATCTGCGGAAAGGTTGTTACAGGCGTACCGTCTGTCTGGAAAACCTTTGTGCCAGTGGTATCAATAACATAAATGCGATTTGAGTATGCGGCAATATTACCACAGTTATCATAAGAAATATCATAGTTAAAGGAACCAAAAGAATTCTGGAACACCCCTGCTTTATTAAAAACAAAAACTTTTTTATCAACACCATCAATAGAATATCCAGAAATATAAATGTAGTTGCCCACAATTACAAGCCCTCTAACAAATATGTTTTTATCCTCATTATCCTTTAGTTCTATATCACCCAGCAAACTCCCTGAAACATTCAAAACCTGAAGTCGGCCATAGACCTCATTACCGCAAACATAAACCTTTCCATCAGTATCAACTGCAATATATGCTGGCTTTAACAGAGTAAAATCAGATGCATAGGGAACAAGAATCTGCGATTGATATACGCCTGACTGGTTGAATATCTGAATTCTCGCATTTTCACAATCGCATACATAGATATTTCCATTTGGTCCAATAGCGATTCCGGATGGGTTCAGAAAATCTCCAGTAGGCAGACCAATCTGCGAACTATAGGTACCTCCAGTATTAAAAATCTGTACCCTTTTATTGTCATAACACTCCACTGAATAAAGTCCTGTACTGGTGCCCCGTATTTTGCTCAAGAAATCAAACTCACCCTGTCCTCTGCCCATTGAAGCAGTCATACCATTGGGATCAACCTTGCCAATTTGTGCAAAATAGGTACCATTGTTATTCAGAATAACTATCTTATTGTTATTAAAGGAAGATACACAGATGCGGTTTTGTGTGCCACAAATAGCAATCGCACTATTTATTCCTACTAATTGCATTGGCCCACCGTCATAAGCACTATTGATGGTACGCTGGTAAACCCCGCTTGAGTTAAAAACCTGAATTCTTCCTATACCTCCTCCAGAATCTGTAATATAGGCATTATTGCTTGAATCAATTGCAACATTACCAGTGATATAAGTAAAATCAAATTGTCCATTCCCTGTTCCATAACTTCCGAACTTAAAAAGAAGATTGCCATCTGAATTAAAAACCTGTACCCTCGAATTTCCGCTATCAACAACCCAGATTCTTCCACTGGAATCAGCAGATATATTGTTTTCCCAATCAAAATCAAACTGATTATCACCTGAACCTGCACTGCCAAATTTTTTTATAAAATTTCCTGTTGTATCAAAAATCTTGATGTTCTGCTGCTCATAACCCGCGTCCATCACATAAAGACGGTTGCCATAAATTGCTATAGAAGTTGCCCAATCCCAGTGGCCAGATTCACTGTATGGTGGATTAAAAATAGAAAAAAGATAGTTTCTGCTGCTATCAAAAACCTGTATTCTTTCTGTATCTAAAACATAAACTTTACCATCAGCACCAATAGCAACATCATAAGGAGAGATGAATATTCCTCTTAAATCCCTGTGAGTATTACCCTTTGACCAGGATCTTGCGATTGTGGTCTTAAATTTTATCTCATATACTCCATCAGGAACAAAATTTCCAGAATTATTTTTTCCATCCCATAAAGCCCTGTTGAAAATATCCCCATAGGAATAATCAAACTGGCTATATGGTATGGTGCGTTGAATTACACCTGGTTGATTCTGCCAGTAAATATTAACGCTAACAGGCAATGTTTGTTCTATGTATCCACTAATATGCAATGTGTCTTTTATTCCAGGGCTTTCATTTGGCGAAAAGATAGATGGGTTAATTATGAAATCAGCACACATCAAAACACTGCATATCAGTCCTGAAATGCCTATAAGAAATTTGTATTTCATTTTTATCCTTTTATTAAAAGGATTTCAAAATCTGTGGATACTTTTTCTTTTAGCAATGGACAGAGTGAAAAGAACTTTTTGTGGTTTGCCTGTTTTGATTTCAGTGATAGGGATAATATGTAGGATGTGATATAACCTGTTTTTATACTTGCTTTGAGTACTAACTTTGACACATAATGTGTCATTTAGTTTTATTTCCTCCTTGTTCCCTATTTATTTTTTACCAGATTTGTTTCTGTTTGTCAATCCTCTAATAATCTTATCAGAGACATTGCATTTTTAACTGCATAACCATAAAAATCATTGTTAAAATAAACAAAAACATCCATTTTCTTTCTCCATTTCTTGATTTTTGTTGCAAGATTTTTTAACTGTTCTTCAGAATATTCAGACGCAAAAATCTCTTCTGGTCCGTGCATCCTTAAATAAACAAAATCAGATGTTATTTTTTCAATCTCAGGATATTTTGATGAGTTTGCAATAACCCAGCCAGCATTATGTTCAGTTAAAATCTTATGTATCTGTTTATTATCCCAGGATTTATGCCTAAACTCAAAAGCAAGCCGAATGTTTTTTGTTTTCACCTGTAAATCTCTTAAAAAATTCTCAACCCTTTTTAGATTTTCATCATCCGCCTTAAAACTCGCGGGAAATTGAAATAAAACTACTCCAAGTTTATTTTTTAGATTTGTAATTCCCTCAACAAACCTTTCCCATTCTTCATTAATATCACAAAATCTTTTTATATGGGTAATACTGCGATGTGCCTTTACAGAAAAAAGAGAATCTTCAGGTACACAGGAATACCAATTCTTATAGGTGGTATCCCTCGGGAAATGATAAAAAGAAGAATTAACCTCAACAGTGCTAAATTGTCTTGAATAAAACTTAAGATAATCCTTTGAAGGAAGGCCCTCAGGATATAAAACACCCACCCACATTCCATAGTTCCAACCACTTGTTCCTATATATACCCTTTTATCAGTCATACAGTTGTTTTATTAAAATCCTGCGGACCCTCTGGGTATCAAGAGGTATCTTACTTGTTGCACCACCTGCATTGTAAGAAATTAAAACTGCTTCCTGTGTAAAATGTATTGCTGGATAGCAAAATCCATGTTCAGGAGAATCTTCAAGCAGTTTGTGATGGTTCCATGTTTTTCCATCATCTTCACTTATTGCGCATATAAGAGGGGTTCTACCCCAGGAAACTGGAAGTGGCTCTCTGGTTTCAAATATACCTGAATGATCATTCCAGACAGCAAGAAGATGTTTTGTTTCTGGAATTCTTTTTACCTGCATTGGGCTGGATGGAGAGACAAACTGAGAAGGCACAGGATCTGTCCATGTTTGACCAAGATCATCGCTGAATGATTCCCATTGTCTATTTTTTTCCCCTGGCCTTGCCCAAGACCATAATTTTCCATTAAGAAGTTCAATCACACCTGGCTCCTGAAGTCCATGTCCAGAGGGAAAGCATCTATAATAATTTGTCAGGGATTCAAGCCATCTTTTACCCCCATCATCACTTAACCAGAAAAGAATAATCCCAGGAGATGCCATAAAACTTTTTGGTTTTTCTCCGGGTAAAAGAACAGAAGGCCCTCTATACCTATGAAAAGCAGCAGGAACAATAATTCTTCCACACCTCAACTGAACCATCCTGTCATTATTAACAACATAATAACCTGGCTCATGACTTATTAAAACAGGTTCAGATAATGTTTCAAGTTCATCGCTACTTGTGCGAAAATATGCAACACAACTTTTTAATCCATCCTTACGAAGATAAACAATTGCAATTCTTCCATCCTGAAGTCGCAACAAAGAAGGGCTCATTACATTTGTTGTTCCCTCTTTTTGTATCAAAACCCTATCGTCTTCTGTCCATGTTTTTCCATCATCATCAGAATATTTTGATGCAATAACACCAGCACCAAAATCAGAATTATCATGCCCAATAAACTTTGACCACGCAAATATAATTCTTCCTGATTTCAATGTAATAAATGTTGCCTCGCTATTTCTTGCATTTTCTGGTGTTGGGTTAAGTTGTAAAACAATTTCCCCTATTTTCCCAGTATATTTCTCTGCCATAAATTCTCCTTTTTATTCTTGATGGTAGTGCCAAACAGTATTATAATTTAACAGTATTTTTGTCTATTTCTCAATAGTTTCAAAAGTTTTTTAGAGGCATTCCCTCTAAATCCCCCTCGCCCCCTTTGTAAAAGGGGGAATTGGGGGGAGGACTTTTCAAAGGGGGAACTTGTGGGTAAGGGATAGCGTAAAGAGGGGTTGGGGGAGATTTTGAAATTAAGAAATCCCTTTCTCAAACAAGAAATTCCCTTTTTTATATGAAAAATCTACCAGAGATCTCTATCAAAACTTCTATACTGCAATGCCTCTGATATATGGCTTAAAGAAATGTTTTCTGAATCTTCAAGATCTGCAATTGTTCTGGCAACCTTAATCACCTTATCGTATCCCCTGGCTGATAGATTCATTTTTTCAAGTGCATCCTGTAAAAACATTCTGCATTCATCATTAAGGGCGCAAAACTGTTTTAGTTGTTTTGTGCTCATGTGTCCATTGAAATAAATGCCTGTGCCAGAAAATCTTTTTAATTGTATCTGTCTGCAATTCTCGACTCTTTTTCTGATGCTTTCTGAATCTTCAGAAACAGAATCAGATACAAGCCGTCTTGAACCAAGGCCTGAAAGTTCAATATGGATATCAATTCTATCGAGAAGAGGGCCTGATATCTTTTTTCTGTATTTTATAATCTGAGGTACTGTGCATCTGCAGGGCCTTTGCCTGTCTCCATAATAACCACAGGGACACGGATTCATTGCGGCAACAAGAAAAAATCTTGAAGGAAATTCCAATCTTCCTCGAGTGCGGGAAACAACAATCTTTCCATCTTCAAGTGGCTGCCTCAATGATTCAAGTACATCTCTGTGGAATTCAGGTAATTCATCAAGAAAAAGAACTCCATTGTGCGCTAAACTTATCTCTCCTGGCTTTGGTATTGTCCCGCCACCAATAAGGGCAATATCTGATATTGTATGATGAGGTTGTCTGAATGGTCTTGTTAAAACAATTCCACCATCAAGAACACCTGCCACACTATGAATCCTTGTTATCTCAATTGCCTCTTCTATTGTAAGAGAAGGAAATATTGTTGGAACCCTTTTGGCTATCATACTTTTCCCAGCACCCGGAGGACCTATCATAAGTATGTTGTGACTTCCTGCAACTGCAACCTCGATCGCCCTTCTCGCCAGCATCTGACCTTTTACTTCCTTAAAATCAATCTCATACCTGTTCTGAGACGAAAGAACATTGTCCCAGTCGAGTTTATATGGCTGTATTTGTTTTTTTCCTGAAAGAAAATCAACGCATTCTTTCAAACTTTCAACAGGATAAACATCAATACCAACAACAGATGCTTCAGCAGCATTTGCAGATGGAACCACAAACCTTCCATTTTTTTCCTTAACATACATTGCCATAGGTAAAACCCCACCAACCCGTCTTAAAGAACCATCAAGAGCAAGTTCCCCTATAAAATGGTATTGGCTTGTAATATCAACAGGAATAATCTGACGGGCAGCAAGAATTCCAAGTGCAACTGGAAGATCAAAACAGGAACCTTCTTTTTTCAAATCAGCAGGTGCAAGGTTGATTGTGATTTTTGATTGAGGAAAACCAAAACCAGAGTTTTTGATGGCTGGCTTAATTCTATCTTTACTTTCTTTAACTGCCTGGTCAGGGAGCCCAACAATTGAGATTCCAGGTACCCCTTTTGAGATATCCACCTCAACACTGACCGGATATCCATCAATTCCCCAGACAGATACTGACTGAATTTTTGAGAGCATTAATCTCAGTCCACTGGAATTATTTCACAGTGATAGGTGTTATTTTGTTTTGTTATTGACACAATCTCAAATCTATAAGGAAACTTTTCAAGGCGTTTTTTCTGAATATAATAGTTTGCAACAGTTCCCAATCTGGTAAGTTTCTTTGAATCTACTGCTTCTGCCGGAGAACCAAAGTTATCAGTATTCCTTGTTTTCACTTCTACAAAAACAATGGTTCTTTTCTTGTTTGCGATTATATCTATTTCTCCTGACTTTGTTGCAAAATTTCTTTCGAGAATTTTATAACCATTCTTCCTCAAAAATCTTGCTGCAATTTCTTCTCCAGCAAAACCTTTTTCCCTTTTATTTTCCATACTATTTATTTTTCTTTCTCAGATAATACATCTTTGCTCTCGGAGCAAGACGATTATCCTTACGAGATTTAACAAGTTTAATTTTTACAATGTTTGAAGAATAAATTGGAAAAATTCTTTCGACACCCTCTCCATAAGAAATCTTGCGGACTGTAAAGGTTTCCCTTATTCCTGTCCCCTTTCTCGCAATACAGGTACCTGTAAAAATCTGGGTTCTTGTTTTTTCTCCCTCACGAACTTTTACATGAACCTCTATCTCGTCTCCAGGAAAAAACTGTGGGATATCTTTTTTGGGTTTTAATTCTGATTCAAGCGCTGCTATTTTCGGATGCATGCTTACCTCCTGGTTTTGAAAATCTCTGGTAAAGATCTGGCCTTTTCTGTTTTGTTCTTTCAACTGCCTGTTTATGCCGCCACTGGGCGATTTTTTTGTGATTACCTGAAAGAAGAACATCAGGAACCTTTAATCCACGAAAATCCTCTGGCCTTGTATAACATGGCCAGTCAAGCAAACAATCAAAAAAAGAATCATACACAGGAGCCTCGTCTGGTAGAACTCCTGGAAGTAATCTTGTTATACAATCAACAATTACCATCGCAGGCAGTTCTCCTCCTGTTAAAACATAATCACCTATTGAGACCTCAAGGTCCACAATACTACGAACCCTTTCGTCTACACCCTCATAATGACCACAGATAATAATCAGCCCATTTTTTCTGGAAAGATCTTTTGCCATATTCTGGCTGAATACCTGCCCCTGTGGACTTGTCAAAATTGTCAGGGAATCAGCATTGTACTTTTTTATTTCCTCAACCGCAAGAAAAATTGGCTCACAGGCAAGAACCATACCCTTGCCTCCGCCATATGCAGCATCATCAACCTTCTTATGCTTATTTTGAGAAAAATCTCTGAGATTCCAGACAACTACCTTAATTATTCCTTTATCCTGAGCCCTTTTTACAATACTTACATTCAAAGGGCTAAAAATTTCTGGGAAAATTGTGATGATATCAATCCGCATTAATCTGATTAAAAAGCCCTCTTTTCTTTATGAAACTTTTCACAGTGTTAGATGGCTGTGCCCCAACCTTTAACCAGTAAATAACTCTATCATCTTTTACTTCAAACACAGGCGGCTCTTTGAGAGGATCATAATAACCAAGTATTTCTATTACATCCCCTCTACCATCTTTTTCATCACTTATCACAATAACGCTATAAGCGGGCCTGTTTCTTTTTCCACGTCTTGCAAGACGAATTTTGGTTGACATATTTTTTTCTCCTATACGTAAACAATCTGCCCTGTTTCTAAACTTTTATGAATTGCAACAGCAATCTTTGTAGATTCAAGGCCATCTTCCCCGAATGCACTGATTGCATATTTTTTAAGGTTTTCAAAACTTCCACCATTTTCGAGATAGGTAATATTATATACAAAATCATTAATACTTTCAATTCCATATCCTTTATATACTGTATTACCTGCCCTATCTTTTGATTCAAGAATAAAACCAAGGTTATATGTTTCCATACTATTTTTATTGCTACAAAGCCGTGTTCCCCTGTCCTGAGTATCGCATTCAATAATTCCCTCTGTACCGACAAACCTTATTGATTGATTCACAATTGCTTCAAAACTTCTGGGAAGAATCCAGCAGGAATCAAAACTCACGGAAACACCATTATCAAAAACAACCTTCGCAGAAATAGAATCATATGTGTCTATGCCCATACCTTTTAACTTTATTTTATTACCTGTTGCATAGGCACATCTTCCATTCTTTCTTATGCACCATCTTACAAGGTCAATAAAATGCACACCAAGAAACCACACAGGAGACGATAGATACGACCAATCTCGAAACCACTCTGATGGAACCTCTATCCTGTCTTCCATATGCACATACCCATACTCAATTTCCCCAAATTTTCCATCCCTTACATCCCTGCATAACTGCTGATGATAAGGATCATACCTTTTATGAAAATCAACCTGAAGAAGAACATTGTTTTTCTTTGATGCTTCAATTATCTCAAGACAACCCTCAACAGTTATGTCCATTGGTTTTTCAACAAGAATGTGCTTGCCGAGATTAGCAGCACATATACAGGGATCTTTATGAAAAGGGTCTGGCGTTGCAACTGCCACTGCATCTATTTTTTCTCTCTCAAACATTTCTCTGTAATCAACATAACCCTGCACATTGTATTTCTCACATTGAGATTTAAGAACCTTTTCATTGATATCACAGATGGAAACAAGTTTTACCTCTAACTCTGATTCAACCTGTTTGAAAGCACGAATAATATTCGTTCCGTATCTACCAGCTCCAATAACAGCAAGATTAAGCATATTATCTCCCTGGCTTTTTTCAGTAAAGAGGGGTTGGGGGAGATTTTAATTCCCATCACATATAGCAAGCCAGAAACCCGGAAATTTTCAACATCAGGAGGAACATACCTCGCTGATTGCCTCCTCAAGAACAGAACAACCCTCAATAATGGCATCTTTCTTAACTATAAGAGGTGGCGCAATCTTTACTGAAGCACTGCCAAAACCAACAGGAGCAAAAAATAAAAGCCCTTTCTCCACGCATTTTTTCACAATTTCAAATGCAAGGTCTCCATCTGGTTCTGTTGTTCCTGGCTTAACTATACTAAGAGCCCAGACAAGTCCTTTTCCACAGACAAAACCAACAACTGGAAATTTTTCTTTTATTCTATTGAGTTCTTTCTCAAATAATTTCCCCATTTTTTCTGCATTAGAAATCAGGTTTTTCTCCACAATAAAGTTAATGCTGTTAATGGCAGCAATAGAACAAACAGGGTTTCCTGTATGTGTGCTTGTCATAGTTCCTGGTTCATACAAATCCATAATTTCAGGTTTTCCAACAACTGCAGATAATGGAAGGCCACTTGAAATTCCTTTGCCGAGTGTAAAAATATCAGGCAACACACCATAATGCTCAAATCCCCAGAGTTTTCCTGTTCTTCCAAAACCCGCCTGTATCTCATCAAAAACCAGAAGTGCCTTATGATCATCACAAAATTCTCTTAATTTTTTTGCATACTCAACAGGTAAAAATGCAGCATTTCCACCTTGAAATGTCTCGGATATAACACCACAAATATTATCAAAATTTACACCCTTTTCTTTAAGAGTATTGATAAATACATTAAAACTCCTATCCTGTATTCTCGGGTCTCCAGGAAAAGGAACCTGCACCATATCAGGATCGAGGTTTCCTATCCATTCTTTAAGCGCAGGAGTACCTCCTATCATCTGGGAACCGAGTGTTCTTCCATGAAATGCCTGTTCAAACGAAACAATTACCTTTTTTTCTGGATTTATCATCCTGCCGGCTGTCCTGCAAAGTTTTATTGCGCATTCAACTGTTTCTGAACCTGTGGTAAGAAGAAATACCTTTTTTAGAGGATCAGGGGCAAGTTTACCTATTGTTTCAACAAGATTTGCCCTTGTTTCACTTGGAAAACAATAATGATGCAACAATGGCCTTGAGACCATTTCTTTTATTGCTTTGCATATTTTCGGATTTCCATGCCCTGCATTTGTTACAAGAACCCCTGAAGAAAAATCGAGCCACATATTTCCATATGCATCAAAAACATTCACTCCTTTTGCCCTGTGCCATAACACAAGCGGTTGACCACTCATTGAACGAGGCTCCCAGTTTCTTAATTTTTCAAGTACTGGCAGGGATTCTGGAACAGGAATTTTCGTTACAATCTTTCT
The DNA here is from genome assembly GCA_002070645.1 of candidate division TA06 bacterium ADurb.Bin131. Taxonomy (GTDB): domain Bacteria; phylum Ratteibacteria; class UBA8468; order B48-G9; family DTJG01; genus DTJG01. The sequence continues at coordinate 14,575 of MWDQ01000039.1, read as the reverse complement.
GTACTTTGTCTCAACAGGTTTTACTTCTTGCGGTTCAAGTGGAAATGCTTTAGCCATTTTATCCTCCTTTATTGTTGGTCGTGGCTTTATCAAAAATGTTCTGTTTTATTCTCTTGCCAGAAATATGTTATTCTTTAGGGGTAAATTCTTTTTCTAATTCTTCAACAATTTTTTCTATATCAGAAAGCCGACCTTCGCCTATTGTTCCATTCGCAAGTTTTCCTTTTTCTGGCCCGATAAATTTATATCCAAGTTTCTTTAATTTTTTAACATTCTCCTGAACAATAGGGTTTCCCCACATTTTTACATTCATCGCAGGAGCAAAAATAACCCTTCCTGAAAATGCCATAACTGTTGAAGAAAGCAGGTCATCTGCAATTCCTGCTGCAATCTTTCCAATAATATTTCCTGTTGCCGGTATAATAAGTAGAACATTTCCGAATTCACTCAAGGAAATATGTGATATCTCCCATTCATCCCTCTTAAACAAATCAATATAAACCTTATTTTTTGATATTGTCTCTATTGTCAATGGAGTAATAAATTCTGTCGCTGCTTGTGTCATAATAACCTTGATGTTCCAGTTTTTATCCTGAAGTTTTCTTATTAAAGAAGGAACCTTGTAGGCAGCAATTGAACCGCATATACCAATAACAATATTTTTTTTCATAAGAAATTGAATATATTGAAAATAATGACTGTATTTATTATCCCAGCAATGGCAGGATATGTCAAGAAATACACCTTTATGCTGAAAAGGTTTAATCTTTGTTTTTCCTGAATATATATTCATTCAGGAAAATGCAAAACTAATTCCCCTGATTTCTTCATTCTCAATTTCACCAATATGTTTATCTGGAGAAGGAGAAACTGCGCAATAAAAATGATACAATACTCCATTTTTCCAAATTATTCCTGGTTTATGAGCATGTATTGAATCAATACTTCCTCTGGGTCCGACATCTATAAGAATTTCATTTGTTTTTTCCCAATGGAAAAGATCACGGGAAAACGCTGCGGTTTCTCTTGCATGCCAGTTTTCACCTTTTCCGCCTACAGCAGCATAAAACATAACCCAGATATTGCCATATCTTAAAACACATGGATCCCCGAGAAGGGTATCATCATATGAACCAGGATTTCCCACCTTGATAACAGGATTACCTTCATAGCGTTTCCATTGTTTCAGGTCTTTTGATGTAGCAAGTCCTATTTGTTCAATCCAGGGCCATTGTGTTCGGTTTTTTGCATTATAATACATATAGTATATTCCATTAAACTCAACAAGGCAGGACTTAAAAAGGCCGCCACTTTCCCAGTTAGCACCATCTTCTGGTCGGAAAAATGGTTCCTCAAGTTCCCAGTGTTTAATATCAGTGCTCGAGCATAGACCAATCACTGCAGAACCAGATTCATATCCTGGGTGCGGGTATGAGTGGTACATACCGAGAAATCTTCCATTAATTCTTTTCAAATGGGCAGGACTGTATAATTCATTATCTCTAAGAATCCATACCATAGCAACATTAAATTCTGTTATTGACCCTTTTGGTCCCCTGTCGATAATAAGCCCTTCCTTTTTCCATTCAATAAGATTTTCTGAAGACGCAATCCCTGTTCTATATCCAATCCCATCCCAACCAATATGGGTCATATAAAATTTCCCTGAATTTTCAAAAACAAATGGACAGTCAACTGCATGGCTGTCATATTCTCCTTTTTTGTACGAAGGCACAAGAACAAGTTTTCCATATTTATGTGGTGTTTTTATTGCCTCAATGATTTTCTTAAATTCCTGATTCATATCATCCCCTTAAAAATGATGGCATAATAATTCCTCTAATATAATTCCACTTCACTCATACACCAATGAATTATATCACTCCAGGTTATTTTTATGTATAAATCATAATGTTTTAATCATAGAAATATCAGGAATATTATAATATGTTTTCAGTGGTAAAAAACTTCCACGCGTGGATATTTTTACGCTGCATTTTTCCTTGTAAAACACAGATATAAATTAGGTTTATTCCTTATTTATAACTACCCAAAATTTTTTGAAACTCACAGGATAAATATTGCATCTATATAATTGAAAAAATAAAACAAGGAGGTGGTAGGTATGGCGAAACTCGCTCGATGGGAACCCTTCAGGGAGCTGGATGATATCAGAACTGGCTTTGACAGGTTGCTCGAAAGAATCAGTCCGAGTTTGTATGGTGAGGGTATGTGGATGCCTGCGGTTGACATAAAAGATACCGGAGAAAATCTGGTTGTAAAAGCAGAAGTTCCTGGCTTTGATAAAAAAGATATCAACATATCTTTAACCGGTGATACAATCACAATCTCCGGTAAGATGCAGGAAGAAAAAGAAGAAAAGAAGGCGCAGTATCTTTATAGAGAAAGAGTATCAGGAAGTTTTACACGGTCATTTACACTTCCAGTGCCTGTTGACCGTGAAAAGGTTAAGGCAACCTGCAAAGATGGTGTTCTCGAGATAATACTCCCGAAGGCAGAAGAAGCAAAAACAAAAGAAATCAAGGTTAATGTTGAATAATATGTATAGTTTCATAACAAGACGGCTGGGATAACCAGCCGCCTTTTTTTATTCAAGTGATTTCAAGAATCCTTCAGGTATACGTGCTGCGTGCACATGACATATTCCATAGGGATCAGCGTTGAAAATAACATTTTTGTTGTCTGCTGTAATATAGGGATGTGGATGTGAAGAAGCAGCCCCTCCGCCCTGTGCTTTACAGTTTGAGACAAGGGTCCTGTATTTTCCTGTTTTTATGTTTCCAACAACAATCTCAATAGGGCCAGGTATGCTGTTTTTATAAGAATCACACACAAAGTATGTCCCGCATTTTGAAATATTCACATGATTAAAAAGGTGCTCTGGTGCATTGAAAACAGATGGCCTTTCGTCATCAGGGCCTATTGAAATAAAATTCCCTTGTGGGTGCAGTTTGTGATGAACTGGCTTAAATCTTGCAGAAGGTTCATCTTCAGACATTGCAGGCCATCTGACTGTAAGTCCAATCCTCCCTGTATCTGCAATCCATCCAGAATGTCCTGTTGAACCAGCAGTATATGGCGGACCAATTTTTAACTGCCTGAAATTTTCCCCTTCGCAGTCAATGATAAAATGTGTGGCAAACTCTTCTGTTTCTTTGGAACCAATCTTCAGCCCATCTGCTTTCAATTTCTGATGTCTGTTGTGTTGAACAAGAATATCTCTACCAGAAACAGGATTAAACTGCAGATGACATAATGTCTCTTCATGCTCAAAAATAATCTTCCACTCCTTTTTTAAAAGATCAACTCTTATGATTTCACTACCACCAGTTGTTGATTGTCTTACACCAACAAGATACCTGTGGTCAGGAGATACTGTATCAAAACACATATCCGCTGAAATGTCCCAGTGGGTTATCATAATCTCTTTCTCAAACGTTGTAATATCAACCCTTATTAGTTCTCCATTTGGCCTTAAATAATAAATCTTACCAGACCATGCGGATGTTCCAACGAGAAAACTTGAAACCTCTGGTTCAACAAGAGCAACCTTCAGTTTTTCAATATCAGCAACACAAAGTTGATATGGCGGAATCCGTGGATCAGGGCCATAAGAACGGGTGTATGCGATTCTTTTTCCATCAGGAGAAGTATATGGTTGCTCGCAATAAATATTGATGTTATTCATTACTGATGTGGTTAACCTTGTAATAAGAGCATTACTCACAGGATCATGGATAAGGTCGCATGCTTCTCCACACCATTTAATAGCCATTTTTCTCCTTTTTAATAGATTTTATTAACCAGCAGAAAAACATTATAATTACTTTATAATAATCGTCAATTTTAAAATGGAGAACCAATGGAAAAGCCTATTGCTATTAGAAATAAATCCTATCAGATTATTGGAATGCTTCATTTACCTTCTTCAAAAGAGACAAAAAAATTTCCCTGCGTAATCTTGTGTCATGGTTTTACTGGAAATAAATCTGAAAGTCATTTTATCTTTACACGCCTTGCAAGAACTCTTGCTCGTTCTGGAATATCCTGTTTAAGGTTTGATTTTCGCGGATCAGGAGATAGTAGCGATTACTTTGAAAATATGAGTTTATTCACAGAGATTCAGGACGCGATTATTGTCTATCACTATTTAGTCAAAAAACGATTCATCAATAAAGAAAAAATTGGAGTACTGGGTTTGTCAATGGGCGCGATACCTGCTGTTTATCTTGCCTCAAAATACCCTGTACATTCAATATGTCTCTGGTCGCCTGTTGCCTTTGCCCCTGAGATAGGAAAAAAAATTATGACAAGAAGGATTAAAAGAAAAATAGAAGAACATGGAAAAGTTTATCTTGCTGGTTCTGGCTTTAGAATAGGAAAAAGATTTATTGATTCTCTTGAAAAGGTTAATCCATTGTCCTATGCGATAGATGTCAAAGGACACTCTTTTGTAATCCATTCGAGAGATGATACATCTGTTGATATCTCACATGGACTTGCTTACTATAAAGCATTCCATAAATCTTCCATCACAAGAAAAATAATGATACTACAAAAGGGCAGACATACCTTTGTTTTTGAAGATGCCGAAAAGTTTGTAATCAGTGAAACGGAAAAATTTTTCCTTAAAACTTTAACTACCTGATGAATCTTTCTATCACAAATTTATACAAAACATAAAGTATAACAATGAATATTACTATTCTGATAATTCTGCCAAGTATGTTTCGTCTTGAATTTCTATAAGAGGCACGTTGTTGTTCAATCTGCTGTAATCTTTCCATATACACTCTCATGGTCTCGGCACACTTATCGCTGCAAAAAATCCCTTCCTTTGTTATATGTCTGCATTCAGAACACAATGGCCTTCCACACTGTTTGCACCTTGTTACTGCAGGCCTTCCTGTGTGAAAAAAACAATCAGCCATTTACCCTCCTACGGGGTCAACTCTTGACTCTTGACAGATCTTGCCCTGCGACGGAAATTCTCCATTTTCTCTGCAAGAGCCCTATCCTTCTGTGCCGCAGATTCCAGCCGTTTCACCAACTGCAACACCCCTGACCCATCTTTGTATCCAAATAATCGACCTACATCAGTTAATCTTTCCCCTCCTATCCGTACCCTTACCCATATACACATTTTTTTGTCCTGCTCATCTTTTAAGAGATATTGTATCCTTTTCTGCATTTCTTCTCTGTTTATCCCTGATATCCAGTGTATTTCCTCCTGGCCCTTTCTGCTTGCTATTAATCCCTTGATTCTTTCCTTGAATATCTCTCGTCCCAGAATTAGTCCTGCACCTTCAGGATTCCATTGATTCCCACGCTTTTCATCAAAATACGAACCAATAAATTTCTCATAGTTCTCCCTTGCCACTGCCTGTGTCTTCCCCCAATATCCAAGCCAGGATAGATTTAACCAATCAGGACATTTTACCTTTCCAAGGTATGCAGGATGGCTGCTCCAGGGGTAGGTAAGTAATTGTTCCCGTCGATTATCTGGTATTATTCTAAATTTATTCTCGGGCCGTACTGGATTAAGATGAATGTACCTCACAAGTTCCTGCGCATATTCATCAGCATCCACCACCTGCGCTGTATACCGACCTTGAAATAAATGACCACTGCGGTTATGTCGTGTATTGAATCTTATGGTATACGTTACCTGTATCCATCCAATTGATTGAGATAGATTTGCCCTGGGTGTCTCTACAGCAAGGTGGTAATGATTGGGCATAAGACAATAGGCATGAACAACCAATCCGTGCTGGCGCACAGATTCTGCAAGCGTCTGGATGAAAATACGACGGTCATCATTATCCCTGAATATCGCGCCTTTTTCGTTACCCCTCGCATAAATATGATATACTGCTCCTTCGTATTCAACCCGTATAGGTCTTGCCATACAAATATTCTATAACCGTTTTAGATTTTGTCAAGAGTCAAGAGTTGACCCCGTAGTTCTATCTTTGACCTTGGGTTAAGACACAGTTAAAATGTATATTAATGAAAATCGCACATGTTATTACACGAATGATTATAGGAGGAGCACAGGAAAATACCCTATCCACAGTTGTTGGACTGAAAAACCATGGCCATAAGGTTTGTCTTATTTCAGGATATTCAAAGGGACCAGAAGGAAGTATGGAGCAGGATATCAAAAAAAATGATGTGGATTTTATTATTGTAAAAGAACTTGTTAGAAGCATAAGTTTATGGCATGACACCATTGCATTTCTTAAACTTGGAATTATATTCAGAAAAAACAGGTATGATATTATCCATACACACAGTGCAAAAGCAGGTTTTCTCGGAAGAATCGCAGCAAGGATTTTCTCAAAAAAATCAAAAGTTGTCCATACCCTGCATGGTTCAAGTTTTCATAGATATCAACCAGCCCTAATTAGGTATTTCTATCTTTTGTCTGAAAAAATCGCTGGCTTTTGTACTGATTATTTTATTTCTGTCAGCAGTGTTATTCTCGATAGATATATCCGGGCTGGTATTGGAAAAAATAAAAAAAGTTCTGTTGTAAGAAGTGGGTTTCAACTGAAAGATTATAGAAAATGCCAGACATTAAGAAAAAAAATAAGGGAACTGTTTAATATAGGAGAAGATGAAATTTCAATAGGAATGATTGGCCGGCTTTTCCCGCTAAAAGGTCAGGAATATCTTTTAAGAGTTTTTGCAAAAATATCAGATGATTATCCAGATACACATCTTATTCTTGTCGGAGATGGAATATTAAGAGAAGATTTTGAGAAATTTGTTGAAAGCAAAAATCTTAAAAATAGAGTTCATTTTACTGGTCTGGTTAAGCCTGAGGATATCCCAGCATATGCATCTGCAATAGATATAGGTGTCCATACAAGTTTAAGAGAAGGTTTACCACGGGCTGTTGTTCAGATACTCGCAGCAGGAAATCCTGTTATTGCATTTGATATTGATGGCGCTACTGAGGTAATCAAAGATGGAATAAACGGTTTTCTTGTTCCTGCAGAAGATGAACTGTCTCTCGAAAGAAAACTTATATATCTTATCAAAAATCCTGATAAGCGAAAAAAAATGGGTTTAGCAGGGCAACAGATTGTAATGGAAGAATTTTCTGTTGAAAAAATGGTTGCAAAAATTGAAGAAATATACTCTAATATAACGGGAGATAAATAAAGATTTTGAGAAAACACTTGCATGTAAAACTAAAATACTAATAGAAATATTTCATTAATACCTATACCTATGAAGATTATTTTTACAACTGGAGAATAAATGAAAGATGAAATTATTGTGCCTGCTATCTTTGAAAATCTCAGTGTCATTGCAGAATTTCTTCAGGAGAAAATCAAACAGGAACATCTTGCTTCGAGAAAAGCATGGGAACTTTTGCTCGTAACAGATGAGATATGCAGCCATATAATTCAGTTCAGAAAATATGATAAGACAATAGATAAATTGAAGATTATATGGAAGGCATTTCCTGACATGGTCGAGATTATTATTGAAACAAATGGAATTCCTTTTAATCCTCTTGAATTAAATAGTCCAGAGGATAAAAAGGAAGAAGAAGAGGAATCCCTGGGAGGAATGGGTATACATCTCGTAAAGAAAATGGTAGATGAGATTAAATATATACGAACAAATAATAGTAATATCTTGCGTCTTAAAAAATACAGAAGGTCAGTAAGAAATAAATACGATAAATAATTTGAAGGAAATCAAATCTTTATCCTGAGAATTTTCAATATCTCACCTGCAAGATAAAGTGAACCGCATATTATTTTTGGCTCTGTATCCTGCATTGAAACTAATCTTTTAACAGCAAAGGAAGGGTCTTCGATTACCTCTATTGTTGAATGTGCACTCAATCTCTTCATTTCTTCTGCAAGTTTTTCAGGCGCAATACTCCTCGGATTATTTGACTTCGTGAAAATAAATTTTTTCCCAACAGGTAAAAGGATCTTAAGCATATCCTGCCATTTTTTATCCTTCAAGATTCCTATAAGAAAAATAAACTTCTTATCAGGAAAGTAAAATTTTAGGGTTTGTTTCAAAGAGGTAATTCCTGCTGGATTATGCGCACCATCAAGAACCACAAACGGATTTCGCATAATTAAATGGAATCTTGCAGGCCAGAAAGCATTCTGCATCCCTCTTAAGATCGCGTTATTTTCTATCCTGAACCCTTTTTTCTTTAGTGCAAATAATGATTCAAGGGCGACTGCTGCATTATGAACCTGGTACCTCCCAAGCATTTTTATTGATACATTTTTTAGTTTTTCTATGCCTGTAAAATCGAAAACCTGTCCATCAAGAGAACAAGAATGAACAGTCCTTGCTGAAAAATCTTTTCCATATAAAAAAATCCTCGAATTACGTTGTTTACAAATTCTTTTAAGAACCTTTTCTGCTTCTAAACTCTGTTTCCCAGAAATAACTATGGCATCTTGTTTTATGATGCCTGCCTTTTCAAAGGCAATCTCCTGAATACTGTTTCCAAGATATTCCATATGGTCGTATGAAACAGGTGTTATAATCTGCAGGTCAGCATCAATAACATTTGTAGCATCAAACCTTCCACCCATTCCAACCTCGCAAACACAAACATCTATTTTTTCCCTTGCAAAATATTCAAAAGCAACAGCAGTAAGTGCTTCAAAATATGTTGGCTGCATTTCGATTGGTAGTTTCATACAGAGACCTTTAATCTCGAGACAAAGATTATCAAAAATTCTGGACGGAATTGGCTTTCCATTTATCCTTATTCTTTCCTCTACCCTGATAAGATGAGGACTTGTATAGAAACCTACCTTATAATTATTTTCTTTCAAACAATTTGTAATAAAATTTGCAACTGAACCCTTTCCGTTTGTACCTGCAATTAAAATAGAAGAGTATTTTTTCTGAGGATTTCCGAGTTTTGTAAGTATAAAACGCATTTTATCAAGCCCAAGTTTTATACCAAAGTCAGTTAGATGATCAAGATATGTATGGCCAGATCTACTCATTGAGAGGATGCAAAAATAGAAAGGATTTTTATAAGGGTTGCTTTTAATTGATTTCTTGATACAACGGCATCGAGCATGCCATGTTCAAATAAAAATTCAGATTTTTGAAAACCAGGGGGGAGTTTCTGTTTAATTGTTTGTTCAATAACCCTGGGACCGGCAAAACCAATCAGTGCCTTTGGCTCTGCAAGAAGAATATCTCCAAGAAATGCAAAACTTGCAGCAACTCCACCCATTGTTGGATCAGTAAGTATTGAGACATAAAGGGTTTTTGATTGTTTCATCTTCCCGACAACCTGCGATGTTTTTACCATCTGCATTAATGAAAAAACTCCCTCATACATTCTTGCTCCACCTCCGCCGCCTGAAACAGAAACAATCGGTTTTTTCTCGAGCATCGCGAGTTCACAAGCCCTGACAAACTTTTCACCAACAACCGACCCCATACTTCCCATGATAAAATTACTGTCAAGGATTGAAAGCACCGCAGGACATTTCCCTATAATTGCCCTTCCATAAGAAAGTGCTTCATTCAGTCCTGTTTTTTTTATTTCCTCATCAAGTTTTTCGCTATAGGTTTTTGGTCCCTTAAATCCAAGAGGATCAGCGGAAAAAATATTTGCGTCAAGTTCTTCAAATGAACCAGGATCTGCGATAATATCAATCCATTCTTTTGTGGTTAATCTAAAATGATACTCACAGTTTGGACATATCTTAAGATTTTCTTTAAGTTTTCCTTCGTATATAAGTTTTCCACACTCAGGGCATTTTTGCCAGAGATCTTTTTTTACGTCAGGCGCCTCTTTGGGCTTTATGGGGATATACTTTTTTCTGTGTTTAAATATCATTTTATATCAGACAGTACTTTTTCAAAATTCCTTCAAGTTTGTTCTTGTTTTCTTCAGATGGTGGTGTTAAAGGTAGCCGTAATTCTAAATCAATCATTTTCATAAGATAAAGACAGGTTTTAACTGGAATTGGATTTGTTTCTATAAAAAGTGCCTTGAACATATCAAAAAGATGTATATGAATTTTTTGTGCTTGCTGCCAGTTGTTTGATAAAGATGATTGAACCATTTCTTTTAGCTGGGCAGGCATTATATTCGCTGCAACAGAAATCACACCTTTGCCACCAACAGACATTATTGGTAGTGTTAGCGAATCATCGCCAGAAAGCAGAACAAAGTCATCTGGACAAAGGGAAATAATCTTACTCACCTGGTCTAAACTTCCGCTTGCTTCCTTTATCCCAACAATGTTTTTTATTTCTGAAAGCTTTGCAACTGTCTCAGGAAGAATTGAAATACCGGTTCTTGATGGAACATTATAAAGAATAATAGGAATATTGACATCCTCTGCAATTTTTTTATAGTGGATGTAAAGCCCATTTTGTGTTGGTTTATTGTAATATGGGGTGATTATAAGCGCACCATCACAGTGAACTTTTTCTGCGAATCTTGTAAGTCCCAATGCTTCTGATGTTGAATTTGAACCAGTACCAGCAATTACCGGTACTCTATGATTAACCACCTCGAGAGTAAATTCAATTACCTCTTTGTGTTCATCATGAGTAAGGGTTGCTGCCTCGCCTGTGCAGCCAACAGGAACTATACCATCAGTACCATTAGAAATCTGAAACTCAATAAGTTTCCTGAAATTCTCCCTATCAAATTTCCCATCCTTAAAAGGTGTAACAATAGCAACGATTGAACCTTTAAACATCGTTCGACCTCCTTGTAGAATATAATACCCTAATAATCTCAAAAAAGTCAAACCAATGTACAGGTAGGGTACATAGGTGACACTTTTTGATGCTTCAGGGATTTTGTCTATATTTCTTCACTTAAAATACTCGTTGAGAACCCTTCCCTTGAAGATTATTTATTTTTTCATCTAAATAAAATCAGGATTCCTTTTGCATTTCCTTTTGCCTATCCTTACTTTGTAAAAAAGGTCCAGAATGGATCTTATAAAGATATTGACTGCATCTTTTCCAAAGGGGTAAAAAGAAACTATAGTCCATATACCATATTGACCCTGTAATCTATAATATTTAATCAACTGTATTTTAATGAACACTGTTTAATATGTACTAAAATTTCAGTCCATCCTTTTTCGCTACATCTTCTGGAACAATAACGTCAGAGGGTCTCACAAATAAAATGTTTGGTATATTAAAGAAATAAAAACTTCCTGATAAAAAATCAACACAGGACCATATTTTTCCGTCCATTCCCTCTGGCACAGAAATCTTTTGATAAGAACCATCTGCTTTTATTGATCTCGGATGATGATATATTGGTTTATCCTCGCCAACCCATATTCCATCTGGCTGACATATTCCAATTGGCCAGGATCTTAATGCATAAAAACAAATTTCTTTTGTTCCCTTTGGGACATAAAAATAAAGGTAATTATGGTTATAAACCTTGAATGATTCCCCTTTACTAAGAATGAATGCTGTTTTTGTTTTGTCTGACGGTATTAGCTGGCATCCAGCAGCAAAATCATCGTATTTCATGATATAAACACCCGCACTAGGCACATTCAATGAAATCTTGTTTTCTCCATAAGGAACTCTATTCTCAATTATTATTTTCCCAGAATTATCAGAAAGTGTGTATTTCCCGTCTGGAAAATTTTTATAGATTGTCCCGTGCACTATTGTTAACTGAAGTGGTTCTCCCTGTGAACTCGCCAGAGCAATATCAAATCCTCCCTGACTCATAAACAAAAGTGAACCAGGTTTAACAGTTGAACCTTCCCATATCGGCGATACAAGTTTTTTGCTGAAATTTATTTCCTTAAAACTTATTGGTTCTCCGTACTCTTTTTTTGCAATCTCAAGCCATTTATTTGTTTCTTCAGCAGTTACCGAATCTTTGATACGATATGGGATTTCGTTTTCTTTTTTTTCGCTATGCATCTTCCACCACCACCAGGATGGTTTATTAAATTCATCGGACAATTTCTTCGTTGTTTGGTCGGCAAAAAAACTCCAGAATGTCATATAGGTATTTCTTATCCTGTAGTTCCATTTCAGCATTTCAAGAGCCCAGTTTTTTCTTTCTTCTTTGGTTAACTCTTTCTGATCATATGTTTTTCTGTAAAAATACAAAAAAACATGGTACTGCTTAAGTTGTTCAATCCTTGCAAGAACATCAGGATTGTTCTTCGCAAGTTTTTCTGCCTCTTCAAGGTCTGATATACACAAACGGTAAAATGTTGGACCAGTAAGTGGCTTATTTCCAAGATCTATCCTTTCATAATATCTTTTCATCGGAACCTGTGCAGGACCAAATGCTTTTTCATAGAAGTCATTTTTTAGTGCCTCAACATCTGTCTTTGAGTTCCATAAAACCCTGACAGCAAGATAATACCCGAGCCCCTGAGAACCCCAGCTGTTTCCACTTTCCGCAGATAGATTACAGATTCCATATTTCATATAGTATGGTAATTTTTCAGCAACATATCTGGTGTTTCCTGTTCGACCTGAAGGTAATCTATCCCTTATCCAGTCATACACTGCCCAATAATCATAAAGTCCAAAATACTTGCATTTTTCAGGCCATAGTTTAAGCAATTCATCAAAACCATATTTTGTATTCAAAAGGAGTGCTGTTGTAAGTTCAACATAAACATTAGGTTCAAGGTTAAACCGAGGTGGATCGCAATGCCAGTTGTATGCATATATCCCAACCATCTTACCAGGATGGCTTTCCTGTAATGCTTTTGCCACTTCATTTGCAAGATAAAATGCCATATCTCCAGGATTTTGCCATTTTTTTGAACATTCAGGACATCCGCAGTACCCCCCGCCATCATCAGGACCAACCCCTATCATATCTGCATCAGGGTGTTTATCAAAATAATCTCTTACATATTTTATGGCAAGATTAACAACCTCTGGATTTGAAACGCATAACTGATTTCCTCTTCTTTTTCCATCCACCATCGCAAGATATTCAGGATGAGCGTTAAACTCTGACTTAAAATGCCTTATAATTTCAGGCCAGCAATGACCAACTGATGTTTTAAGAGATTTCCCAACCCTATTATGCCTCCACCAGTCCCTTAAAAGTTTACCTGCATCAGGATCATCTTTTTCAAAACTTGTTGATAATGGATATCCGAGATACCTTGACAAAACCTCTGGTCTGTCTGTTTCATTGATATTAAAGGTAATCTTTGAAACCTTTGGAACAACTGTCCAGACAGGACTCTGAAAGAAAAACCTGCATCCAATCAACTCAAGAAATCTACCTGCAGCATACGATGCACCCATTGAGGTTGCACCAAGAAGTTTTATACTTTTGTTTTCTGTTCTAATGGCGTACGCCTCTTTCCCATCAAAGATATCATATATTTTTAATCCTTCTGAAGCAGAAATTGTCGGAAACTCGCTGATTGTTCCAAGAAAAATCCCTGACCCGGATTGATTGGTTTTAATCTCAAATTTTGCGCCTGTGATTTTTTCGAGATAAAAAGCAAGTTCATTTGCTGATTCCTTAACAACGTTATCTGCGTTTTCAGAAATAATGATTGGAAGTTTTGCAGAACCATTTTCGGCTATTACAACAACTTCCCTGCTTTTATACTGATTTCGTGTCTGGTTTGTTATATGAGGTGAAAAACCATATGCAGCAAAACAAAAACACAATAATACCGGGAAAATTTTCTTAATCATAATACCTTCCTCCTGTTGGTTCTCTGCTTAAAAAAAATCAGAAAAATAACAGATTTATATTAGATATTATTCCACTGCTATATCTGTGTCAATTCGACTCACTTTCGACAGAACCTTACAAAGAATTGCAGGTAAAATACCAGTGGATAATAAACCTTGACTCTTTATAAAAATGCGTGATAAACTTACGCTGTCAAATCGATGGATCTTAAGGAATATGCAAAAAAATCAGTGTGGACACCATCATCTGAATAAGGAGGAAGGTATGGCTATGAAGAAGATGTCTTTTTTCAATATAAACGGTTCAATAGGTAAAAGTGCGTATGAGGAAGTCCAGTTTCCAACAGCAGAATCTTTTGTTGAACATCTTGACTACCTGGGCATAGAAAGATCCCTTGTTTGGCATGTTGCAGCCAGAGATATAAACCCTTCTTACGGAAATCGTAAACTTCTGGAGGAAATTGAACACACAAAGTTAGGTGATAGGATTCTACCTGCTTTTGTAATAACACCCTCATGTTTTTTCGAATATACAACAAGCCGTTTCCTGCGAGAACATCTGGGTAGTGGACGCGTACGTGCATTACAAATCATTCCAGATGTATCAAGATTCGAAGTACGACAGTTGGAACGTCTTCTATCATGCGTTGCTGAATATAAACCTGTTTTGTTGTGGGATTGCAATCATAGACATGATGAGATTGCAATTCGGGATTTTGAATATCTTGCATGCAAGTTCCCAGAAATGTCCTTTGTTATTTGTCAAAGAATGTGGGGACAATTTAATAGTGTTATGGACCTCTTGTGGCGATGTCCTAATACATATATTGATACATCATGGCTTCATATGAATGAAATAATC
>MWDQ01000038.1 GCA_002070645.1 candidate division TA06 bacterium ADurb.Bin131 | reverse complement strand
TAAAAGAGAATCACCTTCTTTAATATCCTTTTCCTGCTTTATACCAGACATTTTCTCCCCAACCATCGCCCCTGTAATTACTGGCTCTAAAACAGAAGAAGATATTTCTGTGTGGCCACCAACCCAGGCAATTTTAAGTTTTCTGCAGGCAACTGATACATCGTTAAAAAGTTTTTCGATGTCAGGAAATCTTGCTTTAGAGGGAAGAATAACCGAAGCAAAAAACCATTTTGGAATTGCGCCCATACAGGCAATGTCATTGGCACTAACATTTACTGCATATTCACCTACATCCTGTGAAACAAGAGTAATAGGGTCTATCTTCAATGCAAGAAGTTGAGATGTTGTTTTCACAAGTGCAGCATCTATACCTATTTCAGGTCCGGTTAAAACACTTTTATCCAGTACACAATATTTTTTTATGAGATACCTTAACAACTGGTAGTCAATCTTTCCTTCTGGAAGATTGCTTAATCCGAGAAAATATTTAAGGTATGTTATATCCTTATAAACAAAGTCAGCGCCTTCGTTGACAAAATCATCTGGCTTTCTTCCACCCGAAAGAACACCACAGGATACAGCCGGAAGTTTTCTTGCTGCAATAATATCAAAAGGATGATCCCCTACAACCATTGTTTCACTTTTTTTTATATGAAGTTTTTTCCGCATTTCATCAATATGAGAAGGATGCGGTTTTACTTTTCTTACGTCTTCCCTTGCAAGAAGAATATGGTACGGAATCTTTTTATTTTTTAGTATATCCTCAACAACCGTACGACTGTTTCTTGTTACAATCCCTACAAAAAAACCTCTGTTAATAAGTTCTTCAAGAAATTCAGGGACACCTTTTATCGGACTGGCTTTCTTAGATGCCTGTTTTTCCTTTTTGAGTAAGATCCTGTTGGCTTCATCTAAAAATTTTTGTGCTTTTTTTCCATTAAGTTTTTTTACTTCATCCAGATATTCGAGTATTGGCAGGTGCTTTTCAGGTTCTTTCATGTCATAAGAAAGCAAAAGTTGATGGATTTCTTCAAATATCCTTTTAAAGTCAATATGCTGACTGACTATTGTGCCATCAAAATCAAAAATCAATCCTTTTATTCCCATATCCAAATTGTTCCTTTTCAGTTAAAGTCAAAAAAATTAAAATATTTTTTTATAGCAGGCAAAGTAATGTCAGGATGTAAAAAATTATAACATTTTTATTAAGAAGAAAGATATAATGTAGAAGATCAGTATATACTCTCATCATTATAAACATTAATAGTTCAACTTGTTTTAACTGTTTTACCAGGGCATATTTATTTTTTATATTTTTCGTGATAGAATGCTACAAATTTACAAAAACTATTTGTATTATAATAAATTATTGCGATATTTTCGGAATTCTGGTAAGATGTGTTTCCAGTAAAAATAAAACCCGAATTTTAATATGGGGTGAGCCTTTAAAGTATGAAATTATCTAACAGAATCACTATAGTTTTTGTTTTAATAATTATCTTTGTAACATCGGCTTTTTCAATGGATGAAAAAATTTATAGTATTTACGTAGCAACTGATGGAAATGATGCGTGGTCTGGCTTTTATCCTGTTGTAAATACTGCCAGAAATGATGGACCTCTGGCTACAATTGAGGCAGCCAGAGATAAAATCAGAAGAATTAAAGCATCTGGCGATTTTTCTGGTAGGATAAATGTATGGATCCGTGGGGGAAGATATCAGATTTCAAAACCAATAGTTTTTACTTCTGAAGATTCAGGACCAATCACCTACACTAATTTCCCTGGTGAAAAACCAATCCTCGATTGTGGAAAAAAAATTACAGGGTGGAGAAAAATAACCATCAATGGGATAGATGCTTGGGCCACAGAAATCCCAGAGGTAAAACAGGGCAGATGGTACTTTAGAGATTTTTTTGTCAATGGTAAAAGAAAAAGAAGAACAGTTCTGCCGGAAAAAGGATTTTTCAAAATAAAAGATGTTTCAGAAAAAGCAACTGGCCTTTTTGATGGAAGTTATTCTTTCTTCTGCAATAAGGGCGATATAAAGAAATGGAAAAATCTCGATGATATTGAAATTGTAATTTTCCATAAATGGATTGAAGAAAGAATGCCAATCAGTCAGTTTAATGAAAAAACAGGCCTTGTTGTATCTTCAAGAAAAACTGTTATGGCACTTGCAAAGGACACAAGATATAGGGTTGAAAATGTTTTTGAGGAACTAAAAAATCCAGGGGAGTGGTACCTTGACAGACAACAGGGAATCCTTTATTATGTGCCAGAAAAAGATGAAACGATTGAATCATCAGAGTTTTATGCTCCTGTAATTACACAGGCAATCAGGTTAGAAGGCAATCCAGAAAAAAATCAGATTGTTGATAACTTAACATTTAAGGGTATAACCATTGAACATACTGACTGGGTTCAGCCAGAAGATCAAATGGCTTCCTGTGCTCAAGCAGCACATAGAATTCCCGGAATTGTATTTATGAAAGGTTGCAGAAATTGTAAAATTCAGGAATGTGAAATAAAACACTGTGGGTGGTATGGAATAGAGATATCAGATGGCTGCACAAATATAAATGTTGATAACAATCACATATGGGATTTAGGCGCAGGAGGTATAAAAATAAACGGAGGAGATGTTAATTCACCCTCTTACAATCATACAGGATTAATTACTATTTCAAATAACCATATACATGATTGTGGAAATGTTTTTTATAGCGCTGTTGGTGTCTTATCAATGCATGCCTCAAACAATAAATTTCTTAAAAATCATATCCACGATCTTTATTATTCAGGCATATCATGTGGCTGGGTATGGGGATACTCTGAAAATGTTTCAAAGAATAATATCATCGAAGACAACTTTATACACGACGTAGGGAAATCGCTTTTAAGTGATATGGGCGGTATCTATACCCTCGGAGTACAACCAGGAACAGTCATAAGGGGAAATGTAATATTCAGAATCAGCAAATCCGAGTATGGGGCATGGTGCATTTATTTAGATGAAGGAAGTTCTCACATTATAGTCGAGAACAATCTTTGTGCATTTACAAACAGCCAGATTTTCCATCAACACTATGGAAGGGAAAATATAATTAGAAACAATATTTTTGCATTCGGGGAAGAAGGAATTGTTTCATTTTCGAAAAATGAAAATCACAATTCTTTTACACTTGAAAGGAATATACTTTTAACAAAAGGAAAACCTTTTTTTGTCACTGGCTATGGTGTAGAAGGTATCGTCGGATTTTCAAGTGATCTTAATATATTATGGGATACTTCAGGTAAAGAATTATGCTGGGGTTTTATAAACAGAAAAAATAAAAGCATCTCCCTTAAGCAGGCACAGGAATTAGGTTATGACACCCATTCTATTTTTGTTGATCCTGGTTTTATTGATCCTGAAAACCTTGATTTCAGGATAAAATCAGAAGCAGAGGTAAAATTAATTGGTTTTAAACCTTTTATAATGAAAAGTTTTTCGGAGGAAAAACATGGAAAATGACATCTCGCCTGTATTAAAAAGGCAGGATAAGAAGTCAGGGGTAAAGATATGTGTTGTAAGTTTACCATTAAGAAAAGATACACAG
>MWDQ01000037.1 GCA_002070645.1 candidate division TA06 bacterium ADurb.Bin131 | reverse complement strand
TATATCAAAAAGTGGCTGTCTTTTAATAGACATTTTTTTAAGAGCAGGTATTCCCCTTTCAAGAAGAATTTGCTCGAGAAAATAAACGCCATAAAGAACTGCCCGCCAGGAACAACCTGTTATCTTAATCTGCTCTTCCTGAGAAACAAACGAATAACTATCATTTTCAATGCGATTTCCTGCATTACCTTCTTTACAGAGAATAATTGATTTATTAGAATTTTTTTTCAGATGGATATTCCCTGTATCCTCAAAAAAAGATTTTAACTCCCTTATTGCAAAATCTCCTGTTTCATCGATTTCTTTAGATGTCTTGATTGACCAGGTCTCATCTATAAGAAACTCATCTTTATCAGGCCTCCATACAGTGTGGAATTTCTGGTTGTGCGGATTATGGATCCACTTAAAAAATTGGTTTTCCTTTGTTTTGGCAATTTTACGGGCAAAGATTTTATCAATCATTCTGTTTGAACTAGTTGAATTTTTACTATTGTAATTTTTTCCATTGTTTTAGAAGTTCTGATACCATATCCCCTGTTGATGATTTTATCTTCCAGAGTTGATCTGGCATCTTTACCACTGGTTCAAATTTTCGAGATGAAACCCTGCAATTTCCATCTTTTAAGAAATCAATAAATGACCAGGTTTCATAAAGTATAAATCCATTGAATTTTTCGTTACTGTAAACCTTGTGAAATTCTTCAATAAGGTTTTCATTTGCCCATATATATCTATTAACTGATAATGGAATGTGTTTATCAAAACATCTTTCAATCATCTCTCTGGCAGTTTGGTCATCATCAAAAATTCCTGAAAATGGTTTTGCAAATATCCTCAATATTGCCTCATCCATAATTCCATCATCAATCCATTGTTTCCAGTCAAAATCAATATTTGCTGGATATGCTAACCTTCTACTGCCAGGTCTTTCAGAAACAGGCCTGAACCAATCAACATTAAGATTTATACGAACTTTTCTCCCTGACTTGCGGATTAACCCGCTTGCTTCTGTTAAAAATTCAGTGTATGCACGGGTTCTTATATTTGAGATTTCCTTAAAAATGTCTTTATTTTTCCTTGAAATTTTATCAAGCACAATATCATTGAATCCATAGTCCTGCGGAGTATCAGTGTGGCACGAGTGATTTTCAACCCTGAACTCTATACCATCAACATCAGCATCAATCATCTCTTGAATACAGGTAATCCAGAATTTTTTTACCTCTGGCTCTGTTTCACAAAGCCCACCTGGTAGGTATGCGTTTTTCCCACGCGCAAAAGCAACAAATCCCTGTGCTTTTGCCTGGCCGGCTGACCGAAATTTCCTTGATCCTTCATTATATTCTTCACCAGGTGCGGGATTATTCGGTAAATCAAGATATGTCAGTTCAGGACCGCGACCTGTATCAAAACATAACCCCCCTGTTCTAAAATCTTCCCACTCAGGAAACCAGATTGATGTACCTGTTGCATATACACCTGGAATTTCTCTTCCCTGTTTATTAAACGCACGTAAAAGCGCATCCCACGCATTTGCAAAGTCAGGCTTACCTGATGAAAAATTTGTTGTAATTAGAAAATATGGTTCTTTCAGATTAAGCCCTGAAAGGGTTATAACACGAACAGGGGCAGATTTTCTTGTTAGAATATTTCCATAAATATCACAGACATCCCTGTCTGATGGTTCTATTGTTTCTGTATAATGAAAATCTATATCTTTTTTCTTATACCTATAATTTATCTGCCCTGTCCATATCTCGATGTTTTCTTTTTTTATCCTTGTTTCAGAATCATCCATCTTTGTTAACCGTATTACATCTATTACTTCTGATTGAATACCCTGCCACAAATCATCTGTTTTTCTTTTTATTCTTAAGGTTGGGTTTTTCACAACAAAAGGGTCAATCCAGGAAAGAAATCCACCTATCTTGTATAATCTTCCCCATAATCGCGCCTGTGGGGAACCCTCGGAAAAATCCCCTGAAACACCTGTTTCATATGGCTTAAAATACGCATATATCTCCATTCCATACTTATGTGCATATTCAGAAGCAACCTTCAATGGATTTTCAAGAATATCAATTGTCTTTGCATAATAACCATACTGGTTCATATCATATATAAGTGAAGGATCATTCTCAATTCCTGGCATTAGAAATCCACTGTGTCCATCACCATAATATCCCCAGATAACCCTTTTAATATTATTTTCCGAAAGAAGTTTCATAAAATTTTCTATATGGGCTCTGTTCAGCACACAGGGCGCGCTTAATGCATCATCAGGAAAATCAACAAGTGTTTCGAGAACAAAATTTTTCATAACCTTTTTCCTTCACATAAGGTAGAAAAAAACACGCTTTTATCTGTAACCCGCCAACGCAGTTAATAAATAAAGAATTACTTTGGTGAATACATAAACAACCTTGATGTCAACCCCGCTGATTGTTGCGCTGCATTAAATCCAGTATGAACCCTTATTGCAATGATGTTTTTTCTCCCTGGCTGGATCGCATCTGAAACATCCATATTTATCTCGTTTGGTCTTTCATAGGCATCCCTGTATGGTCTATGCCCGATAAACCTTCCATTAACCCATATCCATGCCTCTGTTTCTACTGCAGGGGCATAAAGAAAAATCTTTTTATTTTTTGCTGATGAAGGTACATTTACTTCTAATCTATACCAGATTGCACCCATATAAGGATAACCCTGTTGATCGCGATATCCCTGTCCATAGAAGGGTATTGTTGTTAAGATTGTTTTCCACTCATTATCATTGAATTCAGGAAGATACCAGCCCATAT
Organism: candidate division TA06 bacterium ADurb.Bin131; assembly: GCA_002070645.1. Taxonomy (GTDB): domain Bacteria; phylum Ratteibacteria; class UBA8468; order B48-G9; family DTJG01; genus DTJG01. Next base: position 17,746 of record MWDQ01000037.1, on the reverse strand, counting down.
ATCTACCATCATCCCTCGGGTCAATTGAGAACTTTGCTTTTTCAGGAAGAACAACAATCATTTCTCCTGTTTTTCCTGTTGTCATATCAGCAAGTTTCTTGTAATAAGCCATTCTCGCGGCAGAACCCCAGTAGTAATACCCAACATCATCCATGTTTCTTGCTGGGTTGGGATCAAAGTAAAATCTACTGAATTTAGATGCCTGTGCCCTTACCTCGAGCATTCTCTGTGCCTGCTTTGCTGCTTCTCCAAAGTTTGCCTCAAACTCTGCTTTATGCATTGCCATAAATGCCTTCAGGTTTTCAAGAACAACCCTGTCAGCAAAAACATGGTCTTTATATGGCTGTTGGGTTGATAAAGATTCAGCATCCTTAATATGTTTTTCAAGGTTATTAATCAACTGGTCTGAATAAACATAGGGCAGAATTCTATCCTCATGTCCAAGCCATGGGGTTGTTTCCATTGTTATTTCAAGTTCTTCCCAGAATGCCTTTGCTGGTTTTGATGCAGGACCATACCAGTTTGTGAAAAATTCATCCATCAAGGCCTTTGCATTTAAATTAACATCCCACATCATCCTAGCATAAAGGTATGTTGGAAAAATTCCTGATTCCAATCTGATTGTTCTTCCTTCATTTGAAAATCCAACAACTCCCCATTTTTTGTATAGTGGCATATCATGCATATGCTTATGTGAAAGTGGAATTGGTGCACCACAACCAGCAAGCATATAATACATATAATTGTACATATAAACATTTTTATACATTGAAGCCCATTGTCTTATCATCTCTGCCTGTCTGAGTGTCTGCCAGGAAAGTGGATTATCGTAGGAATGGATTGTATCGCACCATATTGCTGCAAACATAATCCATATCTTTGGATCAGGAACAATTCCCTGAGGTGGAACATTTCTATTTGCATACCCATTGGTTGTAATGATATGATCCGGAAATTCTTTATAAACCTCTTTTGCAACTGCCTGTATCCATTCCATCCATTCCTCTGTAATACTCATATCAGAAGCAACTCCAACCCTACCACCAGTATCAGGAAATCCTATGTTTCTTTTTACTGTTTCAGGACTATAATCCCTCGGATACCCATCATCAGCACCTATTCCATAGGAGGTAATCTCTGGATTTTTCCTGAAGTATTCCTTTATCTTTTCAGCAGCGTACTTTACTGATTTTTCACTCGTCAGGTTTGGCATTCCTGGATTTGGATTACCTTTTTCATCTTTTCCAAAGATTTCTGCATACTCAGGATTATTGACCTCTGAAGCAGGAGGTAAAACACTTCTGATAGAACTATCCCTCGGAATCGTGACAAAATCAAGAATTGGATTCATCATATTTCTTATCTTCCATCTATATTCCTGAAATTTCAAGTCAGAAGCCAATGGTCCCCACCAGTTCCTCATCTTAAAATCTGGCTTGCTTGAAATATTCAGATTTTGAATAGTAATGGTATCTTTTTTTGGGACAAACTCTCCATATTCTCCTGGCATATACCATCTTACACCAAGGCGATGAAGAAAATTACTCACTGCATATTCTGTACCGTGATAGTATGGCTCATCATTACCTGCGAGAAGAAGAGTATTGGCCTGACATATAATAACAAAGCCCTCTTCATCCCTTGTTGGAGTAAGCCCTGAAGGTATCTTTTTATCAAATTGTTTTGTGTATTTACTTCTTCCAACGAGGATTAAATTTCCGCTTACCTCCTGGTCATCAGCAACAACAGGTATCTTTGCGCCTGACATCTTTTCAATATACACCTGAAGATCTTTTACAGCAGCAGCAATCTTATTCTGGGCTGGCTGAGGGGACCAGAATGTCTGTTCTGTTGGCTCTGTCGGCACGCCTATGGCATCCTTTGAAATAATAATTGTTGCCTTTGGAACACCCTTTTCAACGATTGTAATCTCTGCAGAAGCAAATACACAGAATAATAAAAAAATCCCCATCACTCCTATGAATAATTTTCCTTTCACCTTTCCTCCATTGTTATAGAAAACCTTTGGTTAACCATATGTATGTAAAAATAAAACTGCGTATTGATGATAGTTTATCTTTTATTTATAATTTTTCACCGTCAAGTATGCTTGTTTAATATACACCACAAATCAGGTAGAATCAAAATAAGTATTCCCTGATTTCATTTACACGAAAAATGCTTCAAAGAAATCTCTTTTTACTTTTTCTCCTTACTTTGTTCTTGTACACTATGCTTCGGTAATCTCCCTTATCTTTTCATCCTTAGTGCTATACGGCCTGACTTCTTCTGCAGACCAACTTCTTGCACTTCGTAAATTCCATTAGTCCCCCCTCTTTTAGAAGGGTACCCCGTAAAGATGTCGCATTTATACCATCAAGAATCATTGTAAAATACAGATTGAAAATTCCTGAAATTAACCTTTTTTCATTGTCCTTGCCCCAACGGGAAACATTATACATATGTCCTTATGGGTATCTCACGCTCATTATATTCATTTTCCTGAAACTTTTTTTTTATAAAAGATAGGTCTTCAAAATTTCTAAAATAGTGGTAAGATTATATACGATTAAAGATATTAAATACTAAAAGGAGGCATTGATGATTTTTAATGATAAAAAAACACTTCCCTGCTGGAGAAAAGAGTTTCCACAACCAGCCATAAAAAATAGATTTTTCCATATTGATCTTAAGGGACCAAAAATTCCAGTACATATTTTATCTTCATTGCTCGAGCAAATTGCCAGATGGGGGATAAATGGGGTTGTTGTTGAGTACGAGCATCGTTTACCTTACCTACCACTGCCACAGCAGTTTCCAGCATATGACAGATATAAAAAATCAGAAATAGAATCTCTGCTGGAAAAAGCAGAATCCCTCGGAATCGAGTGGATCCCTCTTGTTCAGACATTTGGTCATGTTGAATATCTATCAAGAATAAAAGGCACAGAAGATCTTTTTGAAAATAAAAACTATCCATCCCAGTTGTGTCCCTCTAAAGAAAATGTAAAAGAATATATCAGGAATCTTATTGATTATATATGTGAACTTCATCCAAAAAGCAGGTATATCCATGTTGGACAGGATGAAACACACCAGCTTGGTTTTTGTCCTCAATGCTCAAAAAGAATGAAGAAATTCAGAGATAGAATGGACCTTTACTTTGATCATGTGATGTTTGTCTGGGATGAGGTATTTAAGCACAACAGAATTCCTATGTCCTGGGGAGATATGTTTGCAGGGTATGGTCGCCTTGATCTCGTTGAAAAAGTTGATAAACGTGTAATTTTGTTGCCATGGGATTATACCTCAGTTGATAAAACATCTAAATCCGTGGTTTATAAGGGATTCAGACCGTCAAAAAAACAATTTTACAATAAATATACAGAGCCAGAGCCATTGTTAACTTTTGTGAAAAGTGGCCAGTTTTTTGAAGATCTTGATGAAGAGGATATTAAAAAAATTGGCGTTGGAGAAAACGAATATCCGCTGGGTTGCGGTCAGATAAGAATAATGGCAAGAACAGGTCGTCCTGTGTGGGGAACATGTGCTGTTTATATCAGTGCAGATATGCAACTTCATGCTAATTACATAAGGGGTTTCCTAAACCCTGTTCAGATGTGTGATGTTATTACTTCTCTTGGAGGAGATGGTATTATTGGAACACTCTGGGCAAGAGGCCATTCTTTTGCTCCAATAAATGCTCCATGGACACTTTCACTTTATAATATTGCTCAGTTTGCAGCAGGAAGCTGGACAGGAAAAAGATCCCCTGAAGACCTTAAAAAAATAGCAGATGAGATTTCTTATGAAATTGACATGCCAAAGAGTTTTGATAAAGAATGGTGCCTTGATGATATACTGTGGACTGTTTCAGCGCCTTGTTCGAGTTCAGGTTTATATTCAAAGATTGAGACCCTTGATAATATTCTCGAGATACTGAAAAAACAGGATATTTCTGGTTGTTTTGGAGAAGGATTAAACCTTACCCTCGAAGCAGAAAATATTCAGAATAACCTTCGCTATATTCTCGAGGAAGCAAGATGGTGGTATTCCACGAGAAAAGAAATGCCGCAGATGATGAAACAGGATATGAGAAAAAGAATCCAGAGGTTTAATAGTGACATTAAAAGATTAAAAATACCAACTGAAAAATATTATTTGAAGTGGGTTGGGGATAAAAAATCATTCAATCTCTGGTGGGAAAATCTATTTTCCCTCGATATAAGGATTGCAAAAGAGGTAGTCCAACTATTGAAATAATTTAATCAGAGGTTGTTTCCCAGTACATCCTGCTTGTAAAAACGTGATAGTCCTTATATGATAGATTCAACACCTTCTGTCCATAGTTGTACGCGTGCCAGAAACATCTTACTATAGGCAGATTATCTGAAAGCCCCTGATTGCTTGCCTGCCACATCTTTGCCTCTTTCCAGCTAACAACTCCGTTTAAGTTTGTATCTGCATGATGAAAGTCATCATCTGAATATGTTCCATTTGCATAGCCGAGCATAAACCATTCACATGGACATGGACTGAACTCGTATATATAACTACACGCCGTAACATTTGGATTTCGCCATGCAAATTCAGCAGGGTATGGTGGGCTGAAGCCAGGTATCTGAGAAGGTGGTATATCGTTTGAGTTAGGATAAGCAGAATTCCCATGTCCTGTTAATCCTTTGTACTTATCTGTCAAACAGATAAACACCTTATCAGTGCCAAGATAGGATGGGACCAATATCGAAAGCCAGGTAGGATAATCATCATAATCTTGATAATACATTTCAATGGATATTCCAATCTGATGAAGATTATTAATACAGTTTGCCTGTCTTCCTTTTTCCCTGGCTGAGGATAGAGATGGCATAATCTGACCTGCAAGCATTGATATAATAGCAATTACAACAAGCAGTTCAATAAGAGTAAAACCTTTTTTCATTGGATTTTCTCCTTGTTTTTAATAACATCAAGGGTCTGCTTTGCAAGTTCTTTCATTTCAGAAGAAGGATCATTATAGTATATTGAATTCAATCTACCTTCAAGTTCAGAGGTACCTGTGTCTTTAAGAATATTAAAAGCCATTGTCCTTATACCAACATCCTCATTTGTATTCTCTGCAATCTCCATAATCTTATCATTAAACATAGGATTTTTTACCTTCTGCACGTAATCAAGTATCTTTTTCTTTGTTTCAGTGTCTTCGTTCTTGAATCTTTCCATTAAATATGTGACGTTGTTTTTATCTAATTTGATTAGTGTCTCCATTGTAATCTCTTTTACATCCTTATCCTGTGAATCAAGAAGTTTTACAAGACGATTTATATCAATCCTTCCGAGAGACCACGCTGCAACCTTCCTAACCTTTGAATCAGGGTCAGTTTTAATAACATCTTCAAGTGTATCAACCATTTCTTTTATTCTATAAAGGCCAGCCATATATACTCCAACTTGCCTTTTTTCTGCGTCCTTGCTTTTAATTTGTTTAAGATAGGTTTCAACCTGTGGATTCTTGCTTGTGGTGGTTCTGTATATGGTTTTTACAATACTAAAGACGGAAAAAAGAATTACTGCGAACGTGATCCAGAAGATAATCCTGTTTGTTTTGTTAAGGTTTCTGTAAAAATTTTTTATCCTTTCCATATTGTTATTCTACCTGCTACTATTTATGGTGTCAATAGCAGAGATTTTTTATTACAATTTCTCGAATATTTCAATAAGTTTTTGTATTAGATTATTTTCAGGGATATTTTTGAGATATGACATCGCCCATCTAACACTTTTTTCTGATATTTCTTTATCCTGGCTTGTATAAATTCTTTCAGCAGCCATAAATCCAGATGCAAGGCAGTATGCTGTATACGCCTTATTCTGCAATTCTTCATTATCTGCAAAAGCCATTGCCCTTCTACTAAAAGACCTTGTTTTCTGCAACATCAACCTCTTTAATCCCTGAGGTTCAGAAAAATATTCTTTCAGTCGACCGGTTTGTAATGATTCGCAACACTCAATATAAACAGGGTTCAAAAGTGCGTCTTCAAGCCAGGTTTCTGAATTTGTCTGAACCAGGTGGACCTCAGGTATAATTGTTTTTATGATTGATGCAAGTCCTTCTGCAAAAAATCTATTCCCTTCACCTGTTAAATGGACACCATCTTTCTGAATCCATTTTTCTCTTAAACAGGGTTGTTCTGAAATCTTCTGGTGATATAGAGAAAATCTGTCATACAGTATCAGATCCTCAAGTTTTGCTGTTTCCCTTATAAATGAGTGGCTGAAAAATTCAAGATAATTCTCGAGCCCACCATAAAAAATGGCTGATGGATTATTTTTCTGACTATGCCATTGCTGATCAAGGGTTGGTGTGGTTTCAAGTATTATATGGTTTGTTGCACTGTGTTTTATGGTGTTTATAATCTTTCTATAGCATTCCATAAACTGTTGTTTGCTTGGTGCTCTCACAGAATCATTTGCTCCAAAATTTAATACCACTATGTGTGGATTATATGAAAGACAATCCCTTTGAATCCTTGAAAGACCCTCCTCTGCTGTATTTCCACCATCTCCGCAGGCAGCAACATCACAATACCATTGGTCTGTACACATATCCTGTAGATTTTTTTCAAGAAAGTCAGCGTATCTTTCGCCCATTGCCACTCCAGGCGACCATGTAAGAGAATCTCCAAAAACCACAACCTGAAGAAAGTTTTTCATTTTATTTCATAGTAATGATATCAAATACGTTTAAGGGTAAACTGAATGTTACCGTCTTATTTTTTTCATCCTGAGAGAATTTCAATGCACCCTGTTCGACAGAATTTACAGATGTAATGGGTTTTCTTGCATCCACTGTTATATCAATCTGTTTCTGCGGATCTCCTGAGTAGTTTGAAAGTACAATCCCTGCGCCCTGCTGAGTCTCGAGTAAATCCGTTTGAATACAACCAACAGAACACCAAACAGGGATACTAACGCCAGATTTAAGAATAAAGTCAGTTATGATATTTCTTTCTTTTTCTGTATAACCCTTTTCAATCTTACCGGGTATTCTTTCAACACCATTATTATATGAATGGCCAAGATATGTGCCTGCATAAAAAACGCTTCCTTTTCCATAGGCATGTTGAATAATAGCAGGCGCTCCATCCTGCCATCTGGCAATGATTTTTGTTTTTGATGGATTTATTGGTTTGAATGAAATCCTTCTTCCAACGCCTGCAATAGTTTCATTATTATCAAGATATATTGAGCCAGTAATTATTGCAGGATATATACCCCTCTGTGGGTTTAAGGACCTATTAATTGTACTATCAACAACGGTTATATCCTTTATACCAATCACAGGCAAAAGCAGTTCGCAATTCTGCCCATATTCATCACCTGTTGCTGGAAGTCCATCCATCCATAGATTTCCACCATTATTTACCCAATCAGCAATTGCCCTTTTTGTTGCTTTTCGCAAGTATTGTGCGCTTAAAACTGCTACCTTATAGTTCTTAAGTGCTCCATTTTCGACCATGAACTCATCAACAAAATCAACAGGAATCTGCTTATGCTGGAGAGCAAGATAAATAAGATGATTGTTCCACATACTTGCATCATCTGTACTCCAGACAGGTTCACTTGCAGACCATATAATCGCAACCTCTGGATCACGTGGTTTTCCAGAAAATAATATATCTTCTGCTTTTTCAAGTTTTCTTGTGAATTTCGCAACGCCTGCTGACATATCCTGGCTCTGAGACCAATTGTCTGGTGAAGCATACGCAGGACCATAACGATAAACATCAATCTTTTTTGCGCCTTTTCCAATAACAGAGGCAAGTTTTAGTTGAATATTATCCTCTCCGCCGACAGGCATAACAAAAGCAGATACATCTGCATTGTTTATTTTTGCACAACTTTTGCTTAAATCAACAAGATAAGAAACCATCTGTATCCCTGCATTTCTCCATCCACTTGTGTTAAGCCAATCCTCATTCCAGAAGTCATCCACACTATTTTGTCTTGCAAATTCCCATATCTCAGCACCTCTCATATAAGAACAATAACCATACGCCCAGGGAGGACCAAAATTCACCCTAACCTTAACAGATGGCAATCTTTTCTTAATCTCATCTTTAAGGATACTATAAACTTTTGCTGTTGCATGGTTCCAGTAGCGAAGAGTCCAGTAGTAGTTTATACAGGAATCAACAGAAGTTCTATCAGTTGGTCTCATTTTCCATGATTCTCTCCAGTTCCACGAACCATATATTTTTACATCATTCCATGATTTTACTCTTAAATCAGATGGTTTTAAACCCTGAGTTTTCAGGTAATCTATGTATCCCTGCTCGTATTCTATCCCACCAAAAACCTCGCCTGCTATTTCATCGCCAATATCAATAAATTTTATTATCTTTATCTGATCAGGATCCTCTCTTTTAAGGTTTTCTATTGTCCTTTCGATATACGAGGAACATTCTTTTTGTATTTTATCCCAATCGGCTATAACATTTTTTGACACAGGATCTTTCGGAAGATGGCCTATTCTAAATGTATGATGTGTCTGGGTTATATTAAATTTTTCGGCAATTGTTCTATAAACACCGGCAAGCCCTGAATATTGGGTGTCAAGCGCATTAAATCCCATAGTACGGATTGTATCAATCTCTGTCTCAACCATCACAGGATCAGAAAAAAAACTGCCAAATCCTTTAAGGTGTGCCTCGAGGTAAAAATTTTTAAGGTTCACAGGTGGCAATCCCAGGGACTTTACAAACCTGTTTCTCTGCTTGATATCCTCATCAAGAAGTTTGAATCCACTCAGAAAATCATTAGGGTTATTCTCTGTCTTTGGTAAAATTATTCCAATAATGTTTCCTGGTGTTTCTCTTATGATACTCGAAACAATACAAGAATCATCAGGTATATATGCAAAATCAATGGCAGCCCTTATTTTTTCAAATTTTTCTCCTGCTACTGGCTCAAAAATAAACCCAGCATATATTGTTCCTCTTCCATTAAACTGCTGGTATTCACCAAGATTAAACCAGGCACTTGCAGTATTTGATGAAAGAATATCCTTTGACAGTGGTATATTAAAAAACCAGTTAGGGGGCCCATAGAGACCATGAATCCTTACCTTGTATTGTCTTCCCTGGGGTTGAAGAAGGTTAACCCTTACATATTCACCGTATTCCTTCATTTCATAGATATGAATATCATCAAAGTATACAGTTCCCAGTCCATTTGCCTCGAGCCGAAGTTCGCAGTAAGAAATGTTCGGGTCAGGGTTTTTTGGTTCCCCAAACCCTCGGGGATGCTTCCCACCGATAAAACTAACACCTGATTCTGTCCAGTCAGAGTTATATCCAACACTATTTGAGTATGGCTCCCCAACAGCACCATATACAATCCTCATTACTCCTGTTATCTCGCCTTTTGTTTTTATTTTTGCGCATATGTAGTATTTTTTTCCTTTTTCAACCTGAAAAGACCTCGGCACATATGTGCCTGTTCTCTTTGTTGTTGTGATTGCAAATGAATATTTTCCTTCTGCAGCAATATTTTCAAAGGAATAAATAACATCCGGAAGAACCTGAGTTATTTGTGTTGGTTTTATATTCCATCCTTCGGATTGTTGTTCAAATCCAGGATTTGAAAGAGGAAAAATTTCTTTCTCAAAAAGAGTGGTGTTTGTCTGTGAAAAACAAATGCCTGCAATTGTAAACAACAAAAATAAGACTTTTCTCATCCCTGCCTCCATTTGGTATAAAGCAACTCAAAGGTTAAAAATCTTTTCAATTCTTTCAAGTGGTACTGTAATAAGTTCAATATCTTTTTTATTTCTCGAAAAAGCAATAAACAAATCCTCTTTATACTCAATCGCGTGTGGATATTGCAAGGTTGCTCTTCCATCAGAAGGTATATCTATCCGCGCAATACCAGTAAATATATTGCCATCCATACTTATTGATAGATGCATCTGTTTTCTTAAAACATTCATATACCTGTTTGCATTTGAAATAAATACCCTGTATTTTCTGCTTGTTTTTAAACCAAAAAATTTACTTGTTGCATTAGGAAAGTTTGTTTTTACAGGATGCGTCCAGGTTTTTCCATTGTCAGTTGAAAAACATCTGAAGATTTTTCTTTTTCCGCTGTTGTCTCTTAAAAACATTACAATATTGCCATCATCGATCTTCCACCAGAATGGTTCATCAGGCAAAAAATTTAACCTATTTTTTTGTTTAACAACAGGATAACTCTTCCACTCATTAAAAGAATTCTCTCCACCAATAAGTGCATAGACATTCATCAAAACATCCCTTCTCGTCATCATCCATTTTCCATTATATAAAATATCAGGCGGGAAGTTATTGATTGTATCATCAAAAACCTTTCCATAAAATTGCCATCTTTTATTTTTCCATTGATATGCGTGAAGTGAAAGTTTCTTGCCTTTTCCAAAGGCACCGGGTCCTGTAAAATATGCGGCGAGAGCAAAAAGTTTATTATCATAAATCCAGAATCCCCTTGCAATATAACCAAAACCTTTATCCTGTGGTTGAGCGAGAATTTCTGGTTTCTCCCAGTTTATAGCATCCCTGCTTGTGGAAAAAAGAATTGACTGACCAACAAGGGCTTCTTCTTCTGGGCCAAAACTCCACATACACCAGAAACGATTATCATAGTATAAAAGATAATTATGCAACTGGAACTTCCATTCAGGATGTTCATTGTTTAAAACAATATGTCTTGATGGTTTAAGAATAGGAAGCTTATCATAGTCAATCTTTTTTGTGTATTTACCATCCAGCATGAGCATTGTGCGATGATAAACAATCCCTGGTTTTCTACATCCAGTTTTGTTTTTTCCAGTAATCATACTCCCCCTGCCATTCATCCTTTCTTTCAATAATTCTCTGCTTGAAGTGTTGTTTTCCTTTTTCAATAATCTTCATCTGGGACTTATAAATTTTCTTTTCCTGAATTGCTCTGTGGAGTTTTTCTCCGAGAAAAACAGCCATATTCTTTTTTTCTTCATCAATAAGCACCTTAGAGGATATGCCACCAACAAATTGAGCACCGCAGGTAAAAGTATAATGCTTTATGTAATTGATTACTGGTATGTCGTATCCACTTCCAGATGAAACAACCCCCACAATGTATTTACCGAGTAATCTCTTGCAATGTATAAAGTGGGTTGAACGATCAAAAAGTGCCTTCATAGATGCTGTTATACAATCTATGTAGTTTGGGCTGGCAAGTATTATTCCGTCTGCTTCGAGCATCTTCTTCATTATAGATACAGAACTATCCTTCAAAGGACATTCCATTATTTTTCTATGGCATCTTTCGCAATGCCTGCAAAATTCTATTTTACAATCTATCAGATGTATAATCTCTGAATCTTCTGGATTACATCCTTTAAGAACACCATGGGCAAGTGATAATGTTTGGCTTTTATTCTTCCTCGGACTTGCTGAGATAACAAGTATTTTCATTTTGTTTTCCTCCTGTGTGCTTCTGCCCATTTCTTTTTCATTTCTTTCATTTCCTCTGTCATCTTAACCTTAAATGGAGTTATCTGTTTTATTGGATCATGTATCCACCTGTTAAGATGGTCCTTTAACACAGGTAATCTCTTTTCTACTGGTGGAGGATTTTGGATTTTCGTTGGTTCTCCAGCATACCAGTATGCCACGCTGCTATAATCATTTGCAAGATGATTTGCATGTCCGTGTTCTATTGTTACCTTTATTTCTTTGTTAAACCTCACAGGATTTTCAATATGAAAAATGTACGATGTTTGATATCCGCCAGTATCTTCTTCATGAATGGATGAGCCATTTCTCAGGAATGCATTTTTTTGCATTCCCCATGCCTGATTAAAATAATCTTCGCTTCCAGTCCCATGTAAATCAGGTGGCCATTTATATCCATCAACCCATATCATATCATCTCCTTCACCCCACCATGTTCCCTGAAAATTTGCCACACTGATATTACAACCAATGTAATGTCCCTTTCCTTTTGTTTCGAGTATTACATAATTATTGTTCCATGCATTTTTTTCTTTATTTACAACATTTGCTTCAGGGGTATTAACAATAATCTCAGGTCCCCATCCACCAAAGGGGTTCGTTCTTCTGAATTCAGCGTGGAAATAACCCTCCTGATCATTAAAATCTTCGTATGTCTCATAATCAATATAAAAATACTGGTAGTGGTCTTCATTGCTTTCATTAACAAGTTCTACAAGCGCGTGTTTCCTAAATGGCATTGGTGCATAACAGTTCAAAGCACAACCACAGGCAAACTTATTATTGTTTCTGGTTGAGGCAGTAAAAAGAAGAGATTGAAAAGAGTTTACAATTCCATGACCAAGACAGAAAAAATCACCGAGTGGAACACATATAGAAGGATAATCACAATCATCCCATGTAATCTTCAAAAGGCATTCCCTGTAGTGATTGCCCTGGGTCATCCATATGTGTGTGATTTTACCAGGCCCTTTGATATCAGCAAGAACCCTTGACTTGCCTGCTGGGATATTCCAGCAATCCATATTTCTTCCAGTTACATCCCAGGAAGAAAACCTATTAGTTTTTCCTTTTCCGAGAAGTGAGATATGTTGAAACATAAGATCTCCTTATTAATTTCATGGTATTATTGAAAAATTATATCATATTTGATACACAAGAAAAATCTAAAAATATAGAAATATGAAATTACAAAAACTTGACAACTTGTCAAAAGGGATGTAGAAATAAAAGGAACAATCTATCAAGGAGAATATATGGCTATTGAATATCGTCGACTGGGAAAACACGGAGTTCTTGTAAGTAATATATGTCTGGGTACAATGAATTTCGGATGGCATACATCTGAAGAAGATAGTTTTAAGATAATGGACCGTGCGCTTGAACTTGGAATAAATTTTTTTGATACTGCTGATGTTTATGGATGGGGTGGTCAAAATGGAGATACAGAACTTATAATTGGCCGCTGGCTTGCACAGGGAAATGGAAGACGCGAGGCAATTGTCCTTGCAACAAAGGTATACAACCCTGTCAAGAGAAAAGAAAATAAACCAGAACCAAATTCTGACAGGGCTTGCCTTTCTGCAATGAAAATAAAAAAGCATTGCGAAAATAGTTTAAGACGGCTAAAAACTGACTGGATTGACATCTATCAAATGCACCATATTGATAGGGATTGCCCCTGGGATGAAATCTGGCAGGCATTTGGTTCACTGATTAATCAAGGGAAAATTGTATACGCAGGATCAAGTAATTTTGCAGGATGGGACATTGCAACTGCCTGTCAGGAAGCGTGGAAACAAGGTTATACAGGACTCGTAAGCGAGCAAAGTGTCTATAACCTTGCAAATAGACATATTGAGTTAGAGGTAATACCTGCCTGTAGATATTATGGCCTTGGTTTAATTCCATATAGTCCGCTCGGAGGTGGACTTCTTGCTGGAATCAGTGAAAAATCAGGCGGAAGAAGGTCAGATAAAGGATTAATTAAGACAACCGAAGAAAAAAAGAACCAACTTGAACGATATGAAGCACTCTGCAAAAAAATTGGGGAACCACCTGCAATTATTGCACTTGCCTGGCTTTTGCATAACACTGTTGTTAGTGCGCCAATTATTGGCCCGCGCACAATAAATCAATTAGAGGATGCAGTAAGGGCAACAGAAGTGAAACTTGACAATGATACACTTAAGGAACTTGATGAAATATTTCCAGGACCTGGTGGCGAAGCACCAAAAGCATATGCCTGGTAAAAAAACTATGTTTTTATCTTTTTCCCTAAACCTTATTACAATGTTTTTATCTAAATAATGGACCAATAACAAAAGAAAGGAGGTGAAACATATGAAATATCTAACAACATTTATGGTAGCGTGCACCTTGCTTTTTGGCTATACAATGGCATTAAATGCCCAGGAAAAACCCGGACAACCAGCGCCTTCTCAGGAAGAAATGGCAGCGAAAAAGAAACAAATAGGGGAAATTCAGGGAAAGATGAGGGCTATCGAAAAACAGGTTGCTTCACAGGATGAAGAGTGTAAAAAAATTGCAACACAGATGCAGGAACTTGAAAAACAGCGCAGAGCACGACTTGACACTCTTCTTGAAAAAAATCAAGAATATCAGACCCTGAAGAAACAACTTCTGGAATTGATGCCTCCTCCACCACCAAAGAAAGAAGAACCAAAGAAATAAAATAAAGGACAAGAGAAAAGGGCTGGTTTTTCCCACCAGCCCTTTTCTTCTGTATTAAACCTCCATATGAATTAGTATGTCTAACTGATAAAACAAGGAGGAAAAAAATGGCCAGGCAGATTGTAATTTTTGCTGTTATTTGTATTTTCCCATTGCTTGTATATTCTCAAGAACAAAGAAATGAAAAACCTCTGACTGAAACCCAGGTTTATCTTAATCTTGACGATTTTGAAATTATTCATCTTTCTTCAGGTATTCAGGGAGAAACAATTCCCCAGATAATCCAGGAAAAACAACCAGAACCCAGAAGGATCTCTGATGTATCAAGGCAACAAAGGGAAGAAATAATGAGACGCGCTCAGGAGATTCGCACAGCAATGAGAAAAATAGAAGATGATACATCCCAGCAAAACCCAGAGATAAAAGCAATAACAGATAAAATCAATGATCTCCAGCAACAAAGAAAGGCACGGCTTGACGAAATTCTTGCAAATAATCAAGAATATCAAACACTAAAAGAGAAAATTTCAAATCAAAACTTCCAGGGTTCAGAGGCAATGCAGATGTCTATGATTGAAAGAAGAGCAGCCAGTCAGGATGAACAAATAAAGCAGATTGACCAGCAAATAAGAGAACTTACACAACAAAAACAGTCATTATTGCGGACAGTACTCCAGGACAATCAAGAGTATCAAAGCCAGGCTGCAGAAAGTCAGTCAATTATGCAAAGTTTTAGAGCAGATTTCCAAAATCCTGGAAGCACTTCAACCGGCATCTCCTCATCATCAACCACTGGTGGAATGCAGCCGTCTTCATCAGCAGATTCAGGTTCAAGATGGAGAAGAAATACTGGGACAGGAACAAATACTCCAGGAAATCGTCCATCCACTGATCAGTCAAACAGGGGATTTAATAGAAATAGATAGGTCTTTAAAATTTCCCCTCGAGCATCTTCATTTTTAGTTCAAGATAATACACAAAATTCTCGAGTGGTGTCTCTGGCGGTACTGTATGGTCAATTGTAGGGATATATCCACCTGATTCAATCATAGATGGAATCTTTGAATAAAGTTCATTTTCAATCTGTTTTTTCCCCTGCTGAAGCGCTCTTTTGTCTATGCCACCGACAAATGCAAGGTCTTTCCCGTATTTTTTTCTCAATCTGACAGGATCCATGTCTGATGCCTGTTCAAGAGGCCAAGCACAGGTTATACCTGCCTCTATCATCAATGGGAAAAGCGCCTCAGGATTGCCATCGCTATCAAGCCAGAAATATTTTATGCCTGCTCTTTTGAATCTTTCTATAATTTTCTTATAGTAAGGCAAAAAGAATTTCTTAAATATTACGGGTGAAATTAATGGCCCACCTTTTCCCGCGAAATCTTCAAAAAAATTAAAATAATCAAACTCAACCTCACCAAGCGCCTTTTCAACAAGTGAAAGTAAAAAGTTTGTGTTGAATTCAATCATTTCTTCAACAAACGCAGGTTCATCATAAAACAAATATGATATATTTTCTGTTCCAACCCATTTGCGGAGTTGAGAATAAAGACCAAATGTACCATTCCAGAGGAGACACAAAGGATAGTCCCTTGTTTTCCAGATTCTTACCCACTCATCCCACCAGAAAGGATATCTGATAGAAGAGTATGGGTTATATCTTTTTTTAATTTCCTGGAAACTTTTTCTGTCAGTAACAGGAAAAGAAATATACTGGTCCATACTCATCCTGGTTCCACGTACTGTTCCTTCTTTTAGTGCTTTTGTAACAATACCTTCTGTGTTCCTTGCTGTTATTGTTCTTTCATCCTCTTCAAGAACGCAATACTCAAAACAAGGAATCATACCTATATTTATCTGCGCAAACCCTCTTCTGTCGAAATGGAAGTATGGCTCACCCTCAAACCAATTCCAGCGAAGTGAATCCTGTGGAAGACCCTGTTGGTACCATTGTTCAATTGTTTGTCCCCAGACCCCGAGTTCATAGTTTGGGACTTTGTCAACCTTTTGAAATTCCATTACCTTTAGAAATCTTTCTCCGTCTGTCATTTTTTCACTTTTATAAAAGATTCAAACGGTTTTTTATTCTTTTCATCCTTCCGGATACAACATCGTTTACAAATAATTCAGAATTCTTCTTTATCTTTTCAAGAACCTCTGGCTTAAAAAGCCCTATCCATTCTTCAGGTATTGAACCAGCGCCTTTCAATGCACCTGAAAGCATTGCTGCTCTTCCTGAGATTGTGTCAGAATCCCTTCCAATGTTTGTTCCACCTATTGCTGCTTGCTTTACATCCGCTTTTGCAATATAAAACATAGCAAGTGCAAGCCCTAAAAGTTCAAGTGGATCAATTGGGTGATAAAAAAGACATTTTTCCCTTAATTCTTTTCTCGCCTCAATCACATCATCATATTTTGAGGCAATATTAAGACATTTTTCAATATACTGTCTACTGCTTTTTACATCCCTTCTGTCAAATGTCCTCAGTTTTTCTGATGGCGCTGCCTTTACTGCTTCTTTACAGACACTATCAACCGTTGCATCAGGACTTAATGCTTCTGAAACTGCAGCAGCAAGTATTTCTGCTGCAATTACATCAAGACCTCTTTGATACATATAAGAAACTGCCCTTGCATCAATCTTTGCATATTCAGGATCTGCAATATGATACATCCCGACTGGCTCCATACACATAACAGTTGAACCAGTAACAACACTCCAGTGTCCTGTTATTCTCGGGTCCCATCCAGACATAATAAGGTTATAAACATTCCCCATACACAGCGCATAGAAATGGTCTCTGTTAAGTCGATTTTTCCATGTTTCTCCAAAATGTCTTGCCATTACAGGAGACCCCTGTCTTTCAATATATGTTTCAACAAGGAGCATTGCCATTTGGTTATCATCCTCTGATTCAAGCCGACGAGGATCAAGGATTGTTTTTATTCCACCAGGATATTTCTGGTCAATCTCCCAGTCAAACAAACACTCAACAGGAGAACCCATTGCATTACCAATAGCCCCTGCAAGAATACAGCCATAAATTTTATCAAAAAGTTTGCTCGAATTAGAGGAAACTGGCTGGTTAAGATTTTCAGTTATTGTAAAAATTGTTTTTTCTTTTTTTAATCTTTTTTCAAGTACATCCATTATTGGAAACCATTTTTCTGCAACAGGAATTGCCCATTTTTGCCATGTATCAGGAAATATCTTATACCCATTCAAAGCACCTACTATTGCGCCTGCAAGTGGCGAAATTATATGAGACCCAGCATTATATGGAAAATTCAAAAGAGCAAAAAGTTTCTCTGGTTTGTCTGAATATTTCGGTAGCAACGGGAGAATAAACTCGAGTGGATTAAACATCACTCTTTCACTTTCAGAACTACAACCACCACAGTAATACCACCATCTGAGAAATTCTTTTTCATCCCCTGAAGCCCGGCCTATTCCAGAACGTATTCTTCCATTCATATGATAAAAAACATCCCTTGCATTCCTGTGCGCAATCTTCAGGACT
>MWDQ01000036.1 GCA_002070645.1 candidate division TA06 bacterium ADurb.Bin131 | reverse complement strand
CCACCAGCAGAAAGACAGGCATATCTATAAATACCAGGAATATTAGGCGTATCAGGATTAAAAAAATTACCTTTCCTGACCATGTCTATGAGATATTGAGAATGAACTTCCTCAAGGTCAGAATCAGAAATTCCCTCGAAATCATTAAACTTATTTCTTGATTTCTTTTCGAGAAAATTTATAATTGCTGCGAGTCGCTCCGGACATTCTGGATGCCCCGGCTCTTTATACTCAAGCAAATCTTTTCTGAAAAGTATTTCCATATTTATATTTTTACCATATAAAGATCTTGTTGACAATTGGCTTTTCAATTGCTAAAATATATTTATAGACAGATTTATTAATAAGGGTAGATATCTCTCTATTACAGATATGCCACCGGTATAAATGGGGTTCAGTAGATACCTGCAAACATTAAATATCAATCAATACATAGCAAGGCGCAGGAGGTATTAAAATGACAGAAAAAGAAAAGAAACAGGTTAAATTTATAGGGAAAATAAGGCATGCTTCTGGAAAAGGGTCAAGCAGATCTTTAAGAAGATCAGGTTTTATCCCTGCAATTTTATATGGGACAGGAGAACAAAACAAATTATTGTGTATTGAAAAAAAATCTGCGGAGGTTAATTTCAGACATATATCAAGCCACAATATAATGGCTGATCTTATCATTGATGAAGGAGATACAAACACAACACTAAAAACAATTGTAAAAGAAGTCCAGACAAACCCGATAACAGGCGAAATATTACATATGGACTTCTATCATATTGGTAAAAATCAACCTGTTAGTTTAAGCATACCTGTTAGATTGGTTGGTGAATGCCCTGGAGTAAAGGAAGGTGGAATTCTTGAGCATGACCTGCGGGAAATACCAGTTGAAGGACTTCCGGATTTACTTCCTGAAAATATTGATATTGATGTTTCTAAACTAAAAATTGGTGAAAGTATTTATATCAAGGATATCAAAGTTTCTGACGGTGTTCGGATTCTTTTAGGTCCAGAGCATACCATTGTAACTGTCCTTGCTCCAAAAGTCGAGGTCGAGGCAGCGCCTGCTGAAGAAGCAGCAACTGCAGTAGTAACAGAAGAAGCCCAGCAGCCAAAGGTAATTACCCAGGAAATCGCTGAAGAACGCAGAAAAGAAAAAGAAGCAAAGAAGGAAACAGAAAAAGGTAGTTAACCTGTGGTTATCCTTGGTCTCGGAAATCCTGATAGAAAATATGCCTGTACCAGACATAATGCAGGAAAACATGTTATAGATGAGTTGTTAACGCGTAAAACAGAAGAAATCCAGAACTGGAGATCCAAATACTTCAGGGCATGGGAGATTAAAATTAATTCCCACATCACTGTTGTTGCGAAACCCAGAACATTTATGAATGAAAGTGGTAAAGCAGCGCTCGCCATAAACACAAAATTCTGTATAAATCCATGTGAACTACTGGTTATATATGATGATATAAATCTTCCCCTCGGTAAACTAAGAATAAGGAAAAAAGGAAGCAGTGGCGGACATAAAGGAGTCCAATCAATTATAGATAATCTTAACACAGAAAACTTCCCACGGATAAGGATAGGAATAGGAATGCCTGCGAACGGACAAAATCTTGTAGAATATGTCCTTTCAGATTTTACAGAAGAGGAAAAAAATACTGCAGACGAAATGGTAAAAAATGCTGCAGATGCTGTTGAGTTGATATTGAAAGAAGGTATCGAAAAAGCAATGGCAAAGATAAATGGTCAGAACGAAACATCTTTACCATGAAAGTCCTGGAGGATAAAAATATGGAGAAAATCTCAAAAAAAGAGATACTCAAGTTTCACGGGGGCGGAAAACTTTCCATACTTCCGAAGGTTCATCTTAAAACAAAAAAGGATCTTTCAATCGCATACACACCAGGAGTAGCAGAAGTATGCAAAATTGTTAAAAATAATATTTCAACTGCTTATGACTATACAATAAAAGGAAATTCTGTTGCGGTTGTTACTGATGGAAGTGCAGTGCTTGGACTCGGGGATATTGGTCCAGAAGCGGCTTTGCCTGTTATGGAAGGAAAGGCAATCCTGTTCAAAAAATTTGGAGGTGTTGACGCATATCCTATATGCCTGGCTACAAAAAATGTTAAATATATTATTCAAACAGTATGTGCAATTGCTCCTGGCTTTGGGGGCATTAACCTTGAAGACATCTCAAGTCCAAGATGTTTTATTATTGAAAAATGCCTTAAAGAAAAACTTAATATACCTGTTTTCCATGATGACCAACATGGTACAGCCATTGTGGTACTTGCTGGAATCATAAATAGTTTGAAACTTTCAGGCAAGAAACCTGATTCTGTCAAGACTGTTATAAATGGAGCAGGTGCTGCTGGTATTGCTGTTGCTAAGATACTTTATAGGTATGGAATTAAAAATATTTCTCTATGCGATAGAAATGGAATAATCTGCAAATCAAGAAAAGACGGGATGAATTCAGCAAAAACTGATATCCTGAAGATACTCGCTGATAATAAACCTGGAACACTCGCTGATGCCCTTCAAGATGCTGATATATTTATAGGGCTTTCAGGTCCAGATATCGTTTCACCAGAAATGGTGAAAAAAATGAAAAAAAATCCCATAATTTTTGCAATGGCTAATCCTGTTCCTGAGATAATGCCTGAAAGAGCAAAAAAAGCAGGTGCATTTATTATCGGAACAGGAAGAAGCGATTACCCAAACCAGGTTAATAACCTTCTCGCATTTCCTGGAATTTTCAGGGGCGCCCTCGATGCCAGGGTTAAGCAGATTACAGAAGAAATGAAGATTGAATCTGCAAAAGCAATCGCAGGAATAATTCCAGAAAAATCTCTGAACCCAAACCTTGTCATTCCTTCTCCATTTGATAAAAATGTTGCATCTGCAGTGGCTGAAGCAGTTAAAAAAATAGCAAGAAAAAAATGATTTATCTGGTTATAAGTGTTGTATCCTTTGCATCTGCTGCTTTAATCTATAAATATTCAAACCATATAAACTGCGATAGAATTTCTCTTATTCTCTGTGAAAGAATTACAGCAGTGGTGCTTTTGTTTTTCTACATAATAATGTTTGATAGATTTACATTTAATCCTGCGATTACAGTGCTGGCTTTTACTGGAGGAATAACAATATTTCTTTCAAGAGTAGCATTAATCGCATCCTTAAAATGCGGAAAGGTTTCAATCTCATGGACAATTGTGAATCTTTCGGTTGTTATACCTGTTTTGTCTTCTATTCTTTTATGGTCTGAGATTCCTTCGCAACGTCAGATTATAGGGCTTTTACTTGTTCCTGCGGCAATAGGACTGCTGCAGGAACAATCAATGGGGCATTGAAATGTGGCTAAAACTTGTACTTATTTCATTTTTGTTTTGCGGTATATCAGATACAATGTGGAAGATTGCTGGCGAAACAGGCGGAAGTTATACTGCTAATACCTATATTTTTATCTTCCATATTTCTGCTCTTATAGGCGCATCCATAGCAGCAATTAAAATGAAGAAAAAAATTACAAGGAATGAATTTTTCCTTGGAGTAATCGCTGGATTTTCTATTGTTATCGGTAGTATCTGTTCAATGAAGGCAATACTCAAAATGCCGGGTATTATCTATTTCCCTGTTTCAAGTGGAGGAAGCCTGCTTTTTGTAACAATTATGGCACATATTCTATGGAAAGAGAAAATCTCATTGCGACAAACTGCAGGTTTAATGGTTGCAATTATTTCTATTATCTTAATCAGCACAAAATGATATACCTTTTTCAAGCCATAAAAGCGCTTTTTCTATAAAAGAAAACTGTTTTACTGGAGAATCATGGTCTCCATGTTCAATTTCCTGATAGAAGATTTTTATCCCTGTTTTTTCTGCTTTTTTAACAAAACTCCTTGAATGTTCAACAGATATAAGATTATCAGAATTCCCATGAATAATTGCAACTGGTTTATTTTTCAATTTTTTTATATGTTTTATACTCGAACGCTTTGCGTATTCAATCTTTTTATGTTCAGGAGTTCCTCCGTATGCAATCTCAATTCCATAAGCAAGATGTTTCTGATTGTTAAATATCCATTGATAATACAGTTTTTCCATATCTGTTGCAGGGCACATTGCAAGTACCCCAGAAACAATATCAGGATGCCTTGTTGAAAAAATTAGGGTGCTTGTTCCACCCATTGACCCTCCCATCAGAATAACATTACCTGTTTTAAACTCTGATTTTAATCTGTTTATTAAATAAAGAATATCAGCCTCTGCTGCGTTATTCATCCATGAATCACCTCTGTACTCAGGACAAACATAAACATAATTATTTTTTTGAAAATAATCCTGAATATATCCGAATGTTCCATTAAAAATATTTCTATCCATACCCTGATGCTGATGATTTGTAGCACCATGAAGACATATTGCAATACAATAACAGATAGAGCCCTGCGGTTTTTTTATCAAATAACTCTGTGTAAGCCCATCAAAAGGAGACACAAATATTACTTCCTCAACCCCTTTTTCCATATAAACTTACCTCCCATAAAAAAGAACCCAAAAACCACAGTACAGATAAAAAAACCATCCAACCAAAAACTATACTCCAATAAAAGGGCACGATATTAGATAAAACCCTTATTGTCATCATCAATGAAACAAGTGATATCATAAGTGTTGGAATCTGCCTGCAGATACTTGCAAGCATAAATCTACCCTCATAAGCAGCAATAACCCCGACCATTGGAAAAACAGTCATAAATCCCTGAAGATATTTTTTCAAAACAATAAGAATCGAAACAACACCTATAATAATTGGTAGTTTAATATAAACAGGTAAATCAGTTCTGTAAGGATTCTCGTAAGGACGTTGGGTAAATAAAGCAAGCATAATAGCCACAAACAATACAAGAATCACTGATATCCAGAAAAGAATTTCTGTATCTGGTAAAATTCTCGCAAGGTATAACCCTATTATACAATAAATAGCAGCACAGAAAATAATAGAAAATATAATGTTAAGTTTAACCTTTGAATGAAGAAATCTCACACCATATGTAAAAATTGCAAGGTCAATAAGACCCAGGACGTGTGTTGCGTTTACCTGCGTCCCGAGAGAAATCGTCGCGATGGTACAGGGAAACGGAAAAACAAGAACAAGGGACTTTTTCTTTGGATCAGATATATAACTTAAAATCCCTGCCTGAATCGAAACAACACCTATAAGAATAAAATCCCACAGGCCAAATGACATTTAATTGGCAATAAGACCTTTAAGAAGATTTTCCGCATTCCTGTGGAAGATATTATGTGCATCCTCATCAGAAAGACCCGAATCAAGAACTGCTCCTATGTAATAGTGATGATTAAACCATGGCCAATCAGTCCCAAAAATTATTCGTTTAGAACCAACCTCATCAAGAAATTGTTCAAGACCACCCCGACTATCCACCACAGCACATAATTCAGCGTATACATTTGGGAAATCCTTCATCAACCTTACTGCTTTTCCCCATTCTCCATGACAGGAATGCCCCATTAAAATCCTTGCCTCAGGGTATTTTTCCGCAACATCTCTTATCTGCTCGGGCCCATTACACTGACTACCTCCCCAGGTATGAAGAAGAACAGGAAGTTTCTTTAAGTTTGCATACTTCCAAGCAGGAGCATAATTTTCATGGCTAACAGGTATCTGATGATATTCAGCAAGCATCTTAAACCCAACAAAAACATCCCTGTATTTTTCAAATTCACCAACATCCTTTTCAATTATTTCTGGGTAGTTTGGATTAAGCCCGCAGTAAGCACGAAGTCGTTCAGGAAGTTTCCTGACAACCTCAATATTTATACTGTTTCCTATATCAGGAGAAAAAAGCGCCCAGTGATGGCAAAAAACAAGTAGTTTTATCCCTGCCCTGTCAAGTCTTTTTTTTGTTATTTCAGGATCAAAATTTCCATATGGAAAATAAATTCTGTTGTATGTTCCCATATGCGCGTGCATATCATAAACAGGGCAATCTTCTACACTTCCTTTTTCAAGAAATTTTTCCCAGAGAGAGTTCATAGTTTTTCCTCTTGTAAAATTTTTTCGAGATTTTCTGATGCAATCTTTTCTTTATCCTCATCTGAAATATCCGCATAGGCAAGCTGAAGGATTGCTGCCTTTGGATAACGAACAGGGAATCCTGTTCCAAAAACAATCCTTTCTGCTCCAAACCTTTTAACAGTTGCCTCAAGACCGCCCTCTTCGAGAGAAAGCAAACTTGTTTCAAGATAAAAATTTGGGAATTTCTCGAGAAGCGGCCAGGTAAAACGATCAACCCCCCATATGCCTATATCGCAGAGAATACAGGTAAGTTCAGGAAATTCCTTCATCAAGCCATAAAGTAATTCCCAAGAAAGACATGCCCTGTCCATTGTCAAAAGCAATGGAATTTTTCTTTCAATAAGTTCATCAAGAAACTCTCCAAAACTAATTCTGTTCAGAATAAATCTGTGCCACTCAGGAAAAACATTCAAAGCAACAATCTTGTTTTCCTTCATTTTTCTGAAAAAATCCTTTGTGATAATTTCTCCTGTCTGCGGAGGAAGAATTGTCCAACACCCATAAAGTTCAGGGTGCCCTGAAATCTCCTCAACAAGTGTGCGATTTCCTTTTTCAGGAGAGCACTCATACTGTAATATATGCCAGGTAATCGCTTTACTGATATTCTGAGACCTTATTTCAGAAACAAGGTCAGTTCCGGTTTTAGCAGGTTTAAATATTCCATTCATAGGCCTGCCAATAAAGGTGTTGACATCAAAAAAATCAAGTTTCATATTATCCTCGTTTTTTATAGTTTACTTGCTGCGTTTTCACATGCTTTGATTCTTTCATTAATCTCGTCCTCTGTCCAATCAGGATTTATTGACACAAAAACTGTTCTTCCGAGATTATCAAGAGATTTTGGATACATCTCTTTTGTATAATCCTTCCTGAGATTTTTATTTTGCGGAAAATTATAAGGATTCATCGCAGGATGTCCGCCAACACGTTTATCAATAACCGGCTTCCAGTCAAACCAAACGTGTTTTCCACTATCAAGAGGTCTCCAACCATTAACTCCTTCTGACCTGGCAAAATTAATTGCCTTCTCTGGTGTATCAAATCTAAAGGCAACAACCACGCCGCAGTCACCTTCTATATCATTTGACCTTGCGAAACCAATTCCTGGTTTTCCTGATAGTTTATCAATAAAGGACCTCTTGATTCTTCTTAAATCACTCAGGATACCTTCAAGACGTTTTAATTGAACATTCATTATTGCTCCCATAATCTCACTTGCCCTGAACTGAAGTCCGAGAAAAATTGGAATCGTAAATTCACCTACATAGGGTCTGAAAGCAGTCCCGCTATCATGAAAAATCGAAGCCCGTTCATAAATAATCCTATCATTTGTAACAAGACCACCACCCTCACCACAACCAATAATCTTGAAAAAGTTAAAACTATAGGTTCCTACATCTCCCCATGCACCAAGACGTTTCCCCTTAAAACTACCACCAACTGCCTGACAGGCATCCTCAATTACTTTTAGATTATATTTTTTTGCAATATCACAGATTCTTTCCATATTAGCAGGCATACCAACCATATGCACAGGAATAACTGCTTTTGTTTGAGGTGTAATTTTTTTCTCAAGATCAGAAACATCCATCGTGCAGGAATCATCCACTTCAACAATTACGGGAATTGCGCCAACAGCAAGCACTGCACTCGCAGTCGCCATAAATGTATAAGAAGGAATAAGAACCTCATCACCAGGCCCAATTCCTACTCCAACCAGGCCACATATCAATGCTGCTGTTCCACCACCCGAAAGTAAAAGAGAATACTTTGTTCCTATAAGATTTGCCCAATCCTTTTCAAATTTTTCAACCTCACCAAGATGACCTGCAGAAGGGTCTCCAACACGAAAAAGTTGTTTTGATAAAAGAACCTTTCTTAATTCCTGAACTTCTTCTTCTCCCATTCTGTACATATTAACCTCCTATCTTATTTGAGTAATATTTTATAGTGCCCTAAATTGTACAACATTTGATGCAATACTTCAAAAAAATAATCAATATTTTATTAAAGCAAATTTTATTTACCAAAAATCTTCATTGTTATGTATCTATCAATTTCTTCATAATCCTGCATCTCTCTTAATTCTTCAATCTTGCTTTCATCGAGAGACCGTACAATATCAACAAGACAAAGGAAAATTTCTTTGCTGTATTGAAGATGTTTAAAAGAAACCTCCTTTTTTTGTGTCCTTAAAACCTTTACATCAAGACCAACATATTCTCCATTTTTTCCATACCTATATTTTTCAAGAAGATAAACCTGAGAAAGAGCCCTTTTAGGATTAACAACTCCGAATGTTCTATCCTCATCAAACTTCAATCCATTCTGATCATTAAGATGAATCCCCCAAAGTTTCCCAAAAGAAAGAGCAAAACCCATTTCATCTGATGGCTCGAGCCCTGCGAGGATTGCATGTGCAGTTTCAATTAAAATCCCTACCCTTTCAGGATCAATTGTCCTTGATGCAAGCGCAAGAAAATGCCCTGTTGTCGGACAAAAACTCGCATCCATCGGTTCATTTGGCTTCATCTCTCCAAGAACCCTTATGTTTTTATCGTATTCAAGGATTGAATTAAGATATTCAACAAATCTATCAATTGCAATCTTTGCATCTTTTGATTCTCTCTGGTATGTTCCTTCCCTTGCTGGCCACAGCACCAAGTTTTTTGTTCCAATAATGTTTGCAATATCAATTGCCTTTTTTGTTCTTTCAATTGCATATCTTCTTGCCTGTGGATTGTTTGATGTAAATGTACCATCAACTGTCATTGGATGTTCCCACATTCGCGGTGCAACAAACTCTGCCTTAAGATTTCTATCATCAAGTTTTTTCTTTATATCCCTGGTCTTTTTTTCTATTTCAGGCGCTGAAAGATCTACATTGACAATATCATCATCGTGAAACTGTATCCCATCAAATTTTAGGTTTACAGCAATATCAAGTTTCTCGTCAAAAGAAAATTCATCTCTTACTGGTGGCCCAAATGGATCTGCACCAGTATGAATATTCCACGGACCAAAAGAAAATCTATATCCCTTTTCCATTTTTCCCTCCTCTGTAATAAAAAGGTAGTGTTAAACATAGAGTCGTGTCTCTTAGATTTCCTTACTTTTGTTTTTTCTCTCGACACGACTCTTTTAGGAGGGGGCAAGCCCCCTACCTAAGGATCCGCAACTGCGGACCCATTCTCCCCCAAACATGAGGGACTTCTTCCCTCATACTCCCTCGCAGTGTGCTGTACTATGTTTTCAAATGTATCCACGGTTGTTGGGGACAGCACACTTAGTGTCGTGTCTTATAAATCCTTTTATTTTTGTCTTTCTCTCGACACGACACTTTTAGGAGGGGGCAAGCCCCCTACCTAAGGATCCGCAACTGCGGATCCATTCTCCCCCAAACATGAGGGACTTCCTCCCTCATCCTCCCTCGCAGTGTGCTGTACTGTGTTTTCGAATGTATCCACGGTTGTTGGGGACAGCACACTTAGTGTCGTGTCTTATAAATCCTTTTATTTTTGTCTTTCTCTC
>MWDQ01000035.1 GCA_002070645.1 candidate division TA06 bacterium ADurb.Bin131 | reverse complement strand
AGAATAAACTCAGACACACTTGGAGAGATAAGAAAACCTGTTTTTTATTTTCTCTTTGAAAACATAAACTTTCTGGAAGAGGTTCTTCTTAGAAATAGAATTAATATTTCTCACATAGTAAAAGTAAGAGAGGGATGTGCTATGGGAGGGAATAAGAAAAGTATCACAGTGGCATATGCTTTTTTATCGGTCTTAAATACAAAATATTTAATAATTGATAATCATGTAGAAGACTTTGATTTTGATTTGTTTATGGAATTAAAAAGAGAGTTAAAAAGAATTGGTATACCCGTAATGGACTATAAATTAGAAGAACTAGAACCCCGACCTCGGATTCATTGGAGCGGGAAAGAGGTCCGTATATTTAAAGTTATAGGTAGAGGAGAACGACTAACGAGGGATAGAATGGAAGAAATTCTAAAACCTCTGGAATAAAGGTGGCATAAGGAAATGAGCGATTAAAGTTGGGGTATATCTTTCTTTGGGTAAAAATAGCGATTTTAAGAGGTAAAATATCTCTTAATTCTCATTCTGTTAGTTAATTTTATATCTTATAATATAGGAAGTTCTTTAAGTTCCTTATCAATATTTATTTCCCTGAACATTTTAATCCTTTTTGTCTTAATAAATTTGTTAGATATTTGCTTCCATCAAAGTCCTTTTTCTTAAACTTTATTTTTTCCCCAGATGTAGTTTTCACTTCAATAGCATACATATTATTTTTATCATTTATAATTATATCTATCCCTTCAACATTACTCACCTCAACATTTTCTGGGGAAAATTTTTCTGCAAATGCTAATGCAAGAAGATTTTGGCAAAATAGAATATAATTTCAAAAGACCTCATGAACCATTAAAATATCAAACGCCTTTTGATTTCTTTTTTCAGAACAAAAAGTGTTACCTATGTCCCTGCCTGTACAAGTTTTTGACATAGATAGTATAAAGTTATAGAGTATATACCATAAACAAAAGGAGATTTATGGTAAAGGTGCCTCTTTCAAACCCAAATCCAGATGTCAGGAAATTTGTTGATGTGATTCTTGGGAAAACAATCCCTGAAAGGCCTCCATTGATTGAACTCTTCCTTGATTATGAAGTGGTGAGAGAGATTTCCAAGAATATACTTGGCAGGCAGTGGGTTGACCCAGACGAAAAAGATATAGAATCGCAGAGAAAATACTATAGAAACAGTGTTGAGGTTTATTATAGAATGGGCTATGATTTTTATAGAATTACTGGTGCTGTTGGATACAATTTTACAGGAAATACAAGGCAGGGAAAAGACACAGCCATTTTTTCGAGGGGAACAAGACACTGGGCAGAAGAAAAAAAAGGTCCTATTTCAAACTGGGATGACTTTGAGAAATATCCCTGGCCAGATCCGAGAAAATTTGATTTCTGGTATTACGACTTTGTTTCAAAAAATCTTCCAGATGGTATGGGTATACTGGCATGTCCATCGAGTGGTTTTCTTGAGATTCCACTCGACACACTTTTTGGCTATGAAAATCTATGTTATCTGATGTATGACCAGCCGGATCTGGTATCCGAAGTTTTTCGCAGGGTGGGTGAAACTCTTTATGCCTACTATGAAATGATTGTTGGACTCCCAAAACTTGTGGGATTTTTTCAGGGTGATGATATGGGATTTAAGACAGGACCACTTGTTCCACCTGATTTTTTAAGAACATATGTTCTACCATGGCATAAAAAGGTTGCAGATCTTGCGCACAAAAACGGCCTTATCTATCTTCTACACGCTTGCGGAAATCTCGATGCAATCATGCCTGATTTAATCAATGATGTAAGGATTGATGGAAAACATTCCTATGAGGATGAAGGAAACCCTGTTATTGAAGCAAAAAGAAAGTATGGTGATAAGATTGCTATCCTTGGTGGCGTGGATATTGATAAACTTGTAAGAATGGATGAGCAGTCATTAAGGAAGCATACGAGGAAAATTATCGATACATGTATGCCTGGTGGAAGATACTGTCTTGGTTCAGGCAATTCTATTACAAACTATGTTCCACTTCAAAATTATTTTGCAATGGTAGAAGAAGGGCTTAATTATTAATCAAGTGATTCAAGAAACCCTTCAGGAATTCTACAGGCAAAAACCCTCGGATTACTGTATAGAAAATCAGCATTAAAAATTACATTTTTGTTATCTGACGTAAAATAAGGATGCGGATGAGAACTCTGGCTAC
The DNA here is from genome assembly GCA_002070645.1 of candidate division TA06 bacterium ADurb.Bin131. GTDB lineage: Bacteria > Ratteibacteria > UBA8468 > B48-G9 > DTJG01 > DTJG01. The sequence goes on along the minus strand of MWDQ01000035.1, from coordinate 39,107 downwards.
CTCCGCCTGAAGCCATTGTATTTTCAACAAGGGTTCTGTATTTTTTTGTTTGAAGATTACCAACAACCAGGGACAATGGTATAATATTTCCATCAGCGCCATAGAAGGAACTACCTACATATGAATCAGCAACAAAATACCTTCCGCACCTCGAGACACTGATATGATTGCATCTGTGTTCAGGCATTGGAAAAACCTGTGGTTTTTCATCCCCTGGTTTTGCTACAAAAACATTCCCATCAGGATACCTGCTATCTAACTTCCATGTTTTTATGTCCCAGGTAGTAGTAAAAACAACATTATCAGTACCTGGTATAAAACATTCATGCCCTGTTGCAGAATATGTGTATGGTTCACCAACAGGTAAATATTTCAAATTTTTCCCATTTCTATCAATTACAAAGAGTGTTGTTGTACTGCCAGTATCTGTATGAACTGAACCATTTTTATCAGCCCTCATTCCTCTATTATTTTGAATTAAAATCAAGTTTCCTGAAACTGGCTCGTACTGTGCGTGTGAATTAAGAATTTCAGGATGTTCAAAGATTACATTTTTTCTTCCCTTTTTTATATCGAGTTCAATAATCTGCGGAACAAAAGAATCTGATTTTTTCTTAAAACGTACAAACAGGATTGAATTCTGGTCGCATCTTGCTGATACACAGGCCATATTTTCATACTCTTTATCTTCAAAAACAACCTCTTTCTTCATTGTTTCAAGACAAAATCTTAAAAACTTTCCACCTTTTACCCAGTAGTAAACAGTACCACTATAGGCATTTGTACAAAGCCCGATATGATTTTCTTCAATAGCACACCAGGAAAGCATATCAATTTCTATCAAAATCAATGCATGCGTTCTATAAAATGGGTCTGTCTGCATTGTTGCAACAATTCTTTTACCATTGCTGCTGCAGTATGGTTGTTCACAATAATAATTATCGGTGGGATATGCAGGCCCTGTTAACTGGCTTATCAATGCATTGCTCGCAGGATCATATCTTCTGTCATTTCCTTCCTTAAACCATAGTTTTCTTTTCATATTTTCTCCTATCGGTTTTCAAAGAAAAAAGTACACCCGCAATAATCAACCCACCCCCGAGAATAATTGGAAAACCAATAACCTGTTTCAGCCAGAAAACCGCAAGAATTGCGGTTGTCAAAGGAGCAAAAAACTGGATTATACCCGGTATTATTGTTTTAAGTTTGCTTATTGAATAAAACCAGAGTGTAAAACCAATGCCTGCAGGAATAATTCCGAGATAACAACCTATAAGAATACACTTTGCATCAACCTTAAAAGGTATACCTGCAAATATTATCAAAAGTCCCAGCATTAATGATCCAGAAACAGAAGCCCACAGTGTACTTAAAACAGGGGAGTATTTTTCAATAAGTTTTGTTTTTTTCCCCCATACAGAATAAAAAGCCCAACAAAAAGATGCAAGTGCCGCAAGGGTATTTCCTGAAAGCTGAGAAGACGAGATACTCCTTATATTTCCCCCTGTAAAAATGAGATAGCAACCAATAAAACCAATGATCAACCCTGTAATTTCAAAAACATTAATTTTTTCCCTTAAAAGTAAAAAACCGAGGATTGCAATAATAAAACCATTGGCATTCATTAATAAACTTGCGATGGTTGAATCAGTTAGTTTAAGAGAATAAAAAATAAAAACATTCATTCCAAAAATACCTGTTGCACCAAGTATTAAGAATTGATAGACATCACAAAGGTCTAAGAAAAATTTTTTTTTAGTTAAAAACTGGTATAGACCAAGAAATAAACTTGCGGACGCAAATCTTATAAAAGCAATAACAACTGGATGGTACCCTGCTTTTACAGCAATCTGTCCAAATACAAAAACAGTTCCCCACGAGATAGCAGCAATTATGCCAGCAATTATTGCTTTTTTGTTCAAAGTCGTTTTATTTTAGAATCTCTGAAACCTTTATTGGATTACCTGATTTTACAGATTTCCATACACCTTCTCCAATTGCCACAGCATACGCACCAGCCATACTTCCTGCGCAGATTCCAAGTTTTTTTGATTCTTCTGTTTCTTTGACAAAAAGATCATGTTTAATTACGTGGTCTGCTCCACCATGACCTCCAGTGGCTACAGGAATATCATGAACCTGCCTTGTTCCAAAAAGCGGGATATAGGTAACTGTCTGACGCTCTGAAACCGGAAAAGGACATCTATCAGGTGCAAAGTAATGAACTGCTTCAATCCTTCCACCTGTGCCATTTATACCGAGAATATATCCTTCCCAGGGAGTTGAAGCATTAAACGAATATGTCAATGTTATCCCTTTTTTGTATTTTATGACAGCAGAATATGTATCCTCAATATCTATATCTTCATCATATATGTACAGTTCTTCCGGGTACTGAACCTTATATGGAAGATTGAATGTATCTTTATAGATTTGCATATGTTTTGATTCTGGCAAAGGAACTGTCTCTGGATTCCATTTTCTGTAGTATGGGCATCTTTCCTTTATTTCTTTTTTACTTAATTTTTTCTTTGTTTTTTTCTGAGGATTAAATACACTATTCGGCCCAAAATAATTGAGTCCTCCAAAGGAAAAAATTTCCTCTGGTACATCATCAATAAACCAGTTCATAAGGTCAAACTCATGGCATGATTTATGAATAGAAAGTCCTCCAGAGATATCACGTTTTCTATTCCATCTTTCAAAATAACTTGGTCCATGATAGGTATCAAGATTATGGATTAATTCAACATTTACAATCTTCCCGAGTGCACCCTCCATAATCATCTTTCTAATGTACTTATGTGCTGGTTGATATCTCATATTAAATGCAACCCGTATTTTTCCCTTACTCTTTTTTTCTGCCTCAATAACCTCTACTGCCTGCTTTCCGGATATAGTCATTGGCTTTTCAACAATAACATCAAGGTTATGTTTAAGTGCCATAATTATGTACTCTGCGTGGGTCCTATCTGGGCTTGTAATTATAACTGCATCTGGTTTTGTTTCTTTAACCATTCTTTCAAATTCATCATGCCCGTACGCCTGTATACTGGTATGCTGCCTTTCATTAAAGGTTTTAATCCTTTCTACATCAACATCCAGCGCAGCAACAACCTTACCATATTTACTGAAATCTCCATATTCAGGAAGTTCTGGTTTCCCAATAAGAGGGATAACATACTGGGCAATTCCTCTTATACTAAATCCACATATAGCATATTTCTTCATTTTTTACTCCTTTTTGTTGGAATACTCTACCAGGAATTATGGTTAATTTTCTTTTATTTGTCTCTTTGATTTTGCATTTTCGTCTTACAATGTTTTAATATTTTCAAAAACTGTATTATTATATTAAAACTCAACATAGTTTATGCCTTTTCACGTGTTTGTCAAAAAAACAGGGTTATTTAATGTTTTTCAAGTAAAAGTGGCTTACAAAGTCCTTTTCTTTTTTTCACCTTAAAAGCAAATGGTTGCTCCCAGTTTTTTCTAAAAGAAATACCTGCAATAATCCAGATTTCTCCTGGGTATCGTTCAAATAAATATGGATAACTTATCTGTCCACCCTTCTGTGTACCGAGGATTACTGGTTTTGTCCAGTTTTTTCCATTATCATAACTATGCCCTATTTTCTTCTGTGGCAACAGTCATTATTTTGTCATCACAGGTAGACCAAGAAATGGTTTATTCCCTTTTAATTGCAGTGTTTCACATAATGGATTAATCCATTTTTGTTCTATTTTCTCTTTTTAGCGAATAAAACAGATTGGTTATTAAAATCTTATCCTAAAATAGGAACATCAAGCCATTGACCATCCTTCATTGCTGACTTATGTGCAATAATACCAGGTATTGTCCATTCTGTTGCGCGAAAAACATCTATTGGAGGATTTGTGTTATTTTCTATAGAAGAAAGGAAATCCCTTATCATATAATACTCTGATGTTCCGTGCCCGCCTTTCTTTGCCTCTGGTGGTGCGTTCGGGTCAACTATGGAACTTGTAAAAACTTCTCCATCTTCGGGTGTCTGGCCTTTTACATATATAAAACCCTCACCCTTCACCCGTTTATTTTCGAGATGCCCGTTTGTGCCGTAAAGACAATACCACACAAAATGTGGACATGCAGGGACCTGACTGCGAAGGATTTTGACAACAGACCCTTTTTCTGTTTTGAAAAGGCCTACCTCAAAATCGAGAAATCCAGGGTGGTCTTTATATTCAGGATATGATCTAAATCCAGTCGTTAAACCACATGCCTTAACAATTCTGTCATTCATAAGCATCAACAGTGGTCCAAGTGTATGGGCGCAATACCAGATAGGGGGTCTATTGTGTCTCCAATAAAATTTGCCGGTTGCTTTATCAACAAGAAGATTAACTATTTCGTGTATATATTCACCTTCTGCATAAAGTATTTCTCCAATCTTTCCTGCTTCAACAATTTTCTTCCATTCCCGAATATAATGAAAATAACAATAATTCTCAGCCATCATATATTTTTTCCCTGTGCGTTTTACAGCATCAACAACCATCTGACATTCTTCAACCGTATAGGCAACTGTTTGTTCACAGAGAACATGCTTACCTGCCTCGAGAGATTTAATTGTTTGTTCAGTATGAAATGGAATGGGTGTAGCAATCATCACAATATCAATATCTGCATTGATAAAGTCATCAAATTTTGTAAATCTGGCTTTATCAGGAAGATTAAATGCATCCCCAACTGTTGAAAGTTTATCTTCATCAATATCACAGACTGCTTTTACACTAACATCAGGATGTGCCTCAAACAAACTAACAAACCCTCTTCCTCTCGATAATCCAACAATACCTACATTAAATTTTTTCATCTTTTAACCCCCTTTTGTTTAAGATCTCCAAAGAATACTGGACAATTGTTTTAGTTGTTTTCCTGTAAATATTCAGAGGGAGCCGTGAATATTCATTGTGAAATATTAACGACTTACCATCTTATTTTCTCTTTTTCCCCAGTGGAAGAGAAAATCCGAGTATTGCTCGGCCCAGTGGAAAAAGATAAAATGGGAAAATCCATCTTCCTGTTTTTTCGTCTAACCTAATGCCATTAAATAATCTTTATGAAGATTCCCGAGCATTTCAAGAGATTTTTCCACCATAATCCTAACACCGGAGGCTGATGGCTTTGCACTCTGCGCAATCAATGCTTCATACCCACCTTCTTCCCATGCCTGCTCTGTTATAAGGTACCCAAGATAATCTCCGCCAATCTCAACTGGATATGTATGCGAAAATGGACTTTCTCTCTTTATTTTTAGCCCTAATTCAACAAAAAGTTCTCCTGGAAGTGAAGCAAATCCAGTATTTCCTATGCACCATGCTTGAAGTATAGTATCATCCTGTTTCTTGCCTTCTTTACGCATTGTCTCCATTTCTTTAATAAAAACCTTCTGGGCTTCAATATCCCAACCAGATTTTAATATTCTCTCTATTTGATTCGAGGTAAAATCTCTTCTCGGCACAGTTATTTCACATTTTTTTGCTTTGAGATATAAAGGAATTCCCTCTGGTTTTCTCATTTCAAGGGATGGTATAATTTTTTCTGCAAGTGCATCTCCTGCCTGTCTGTAACCGCCACATGTTAAGTTAATATCCCCGCAGGCACCTGGTATAAAAAGTGTTATGACCCTTGGACCAAATCTCTCACGGATTCTCGCTGCAACAACCGCAGGATAATCAGCACTGAATCTTGGTCCAAAATTTGTATTGGTGTGCAGAGTAAAATGAAACATCACTGCCATAAGTTTTCCATTTTCATCATCAAAAGAAAAAATTCCTATCTCAGGATCAATTGGTCCCGCTGAACCAATTGGTTGCTGATCAGAAGGAGCGTTTGGTAGAAGCCAGGTGTTTATGGCTGTGCCATTTTTAAATTTTATCCTGCGATTATGGCAGAGTCCATTGTGAAAACTTCGTAATCTACAAAACCTTGCGGGTTTTTTTTCTTTATCAGCAGAAATAATACACTCAGCCATCTTCTCTGGTATGGTTGCAAGCCACTCATTGTTTATTGGTGTATCATCTGATAGAAGACGTGTTGTGTATGGACCAGTATGGGTATGACTTGCTGCCCAGACGATATTTTCAGGGGGAATGCCTGTTTTTTCTGAAGCAATCATTATGCCTTTGTCCCCTTGTTTTTTTTCGAGCGCAATAAGATCAAAAATTACATATGCAAGTTTCCTGCCCATAGATTCAAGAACGATTGTCTTTACATAAAGGGGGTCATCTATTCCTGTGGAAATCCTTGGTTTAACAGAACCAGCAAGCATAGTACCAACAGGCGGGGTTATTTCTATCTCTGCCACACCCACAAACAACCCTTCTGTTTTTTTTGACATATTATACTCCTCTCAAGAGGGTTATACACGTCTTTTGAATAAATTCCTTTCTATGTTTTTATTCACAATTCTCAAAAGCTGCGACAATCTTACCTGTTTTTGAACTTTGTTCTGCTGCCTCAACAACTCCTATAACCCTTCTTGATTGCTCTGGTTTTACAATTAATTCCTCGTTCATCAAAAGATGGTCTGCAATATTTCTATAATACTCTGTAGAACCATATCTTGGAATTGTAACCATTACAGTACTTTCCTGTTTTATTCCAGAGGCATAACTTACAAGATTTACTTTATCTGCTGATTCCCAGAAGATTTCAATCGCACCCTTTGTCCCGAATATCTTCCATTTTGGTCTGCTGATAGCGGAGATTGAAGAAATCATAAAATCTGCTGTGGTACCGTTTTCAAACCTTATAATTGCCTGCCCATGGTCTTCATTTGAAACAGAAAACCATACCCTTTTCTGGAAATCACCATATATACCTGTGATTTTTGATGGGATAAGATTTAAGATCCAGTCAATAAAGTGTGCCCCCCAGTCATGCATAATGCCGCCACTTATTTTTTTGTCAGAACGCCACCAGTATCTCGGGTGAGAAAAAGAACCAATAAAGCACTCTATATGAAAAATCTCGCCTATAAGACCTTTTTCAATGATATCTTTTATTATTATGTAATCTCCATCCCATCGACGATTATGGAAAACACTCAACATAAGATTTTTCTGTTTTGCTGTTTCAATGAGTTTGTTTGCTTCTTTTATATTAATACAGAAGGGTTTTTCAAGTATAACATGTTTTCCATAATCAAATGCTTTCAGAGCAATATCAGCATGCACATTATGGGGAACTATTCCAACAACAAGGTCAATTTCTTTCATCTTCAGCATATCATCAGGTGTTGTAAAGTATCCTTTCAGATTTGGTAATTCCTGTTTTGCAGCATTGACCCTTTCAGGATTTGTATCGCACATTGCAATTGTTTTCATTCCAGTTGTTGAATCAATCCATGTAGCGTGTCCTTTTCCCATACCAAACATTGGCCCATATCCTATGAGTCCACAATTGATTATTTTTTCTTTTTGTTTTTCGCCACAACACCATGCTATTGATCTTAAAACGATTTTACTGAAATTAAAATTCTTCCAGGTATAAATACAACCCCCTGGAGATATAAAGACAAATCTGCCATTTCCATACTCACTGGCGCAAACAATAGAGGATTTCTCATTACACCAGGGCGTGGAAAATATTATCTTTGAACTATTAACCCGGGTATAATAAAACCTATCTGTCAAAACAAACTCTGATGGAAACCTTGTTGTTATATAATGGTTGTTGTCATCAATAAAAACAGAAAATTGTTGAATGCCTTTATCCTCTACTGCATTAACTCCAGAAGTCCTTTTAATCTCAGGATTTTTAAGAATACACTCAATTGATGAATTGATAAAAACAATCCCACCGCCTGATTTTACATAATCAATAATTCCATTCTGCTCTTTTTCTGTTAATTTTTTTTCTTCAGAAACAAAGATAATCAATGAATCATAATCCTTGTCCTTTAATGAACATAAAATCTTTGTGTCTGAATCCATCTCAAAAGAAAACCTTCCGTCAGAAGTAAAAATCTTTTCAACGTCTAACCTTACTTTTTCTGAAATATGTCCTGCATCGTATAAATAGAAAATCTTTTTCATCTTTTTCCTCCATATCAGGTTTTATAGAGTTTTATTGCAAAATCTTTGTTTGTATCAGGTAATTGAAAATTTAATGTACCCTCATTTTTTATTTTTCTTGTTTCTTTAATTATACCAGTATAGGTATCCCAGAATTCTATCACATAATCACCAGGAATCAAGCCTTCTACCGTACATACACAATTTTTTGTTAAGTAAGGATCTGAATCTTGTGGTAATCGGTTTAACCTATCCTGACCATAAATCCATATAAGTGTCCTGGTTTCGGCTGACATACACAGATACTTAATCTTATCTGATGCCTCTCCTGAAATTGTTATGTTTTTTGGCTCAACTTTAACCTCCAATCTATTTTCCAAAGCCATATAATTAGCAAGTGCCTTATAAAGGAAATAAAGATTTTTTTCTTCAATGTTGTTATGCCACCAATATAATGGAGATGCAGCAAATGGAAGATGACTTCCTGCCCATATCCCATTGTGAATATCTGCATCAAGAAGAGATTCCGGACCTGCATTCCAATTTCCACCATACTCTGAAACAAAATGCGGCTTATTGAACCTTGCATTGAAGATAGAAATTCGCTTAAGGGCATCAACAATGTTATCATTGTTAACCCCGTAGTATGCATTTGTCAAAACATAGTCAACCTGAGGTAGTTTAAAAACATCACTATCATATAAAATAGTATAATGGCCTGTTATCATATGATTCCAGGGGTCAATCTTTGCAAGGTAATCACCAATTTCTGCATACCACTTTGCAAGTATATTTTTTTTGTAAAACTCTCCGCTTGCCCCAATAAGGTTCATTTCATTCACAAGTTCCCATGAGAAGATATTTGGACTGTATCCCCATCTTGCAACAATATATCTTAATCTTTTTTTGAAAAGTGTTTTTGCACGTTCATCAGTAAAAAATTCCTCAGGAGAATTGAGAAATCCTCCATTTTTTATATTATATGGATTATCCTGCCATTCCTGGTCACAGTAAGTACTGACAGAGCCGTGATTAACAATTAATAACTGAATAAAGATATTCCTTTTTTCTGCGCGTTCGAGAATCCAATCAAGTTTCCAGGCATTTCTTAAATTATATCTCAGAAGCCCTTCATAGAATCCGTATCCCTTTTTCCATTCAATAGCAAGCCACCAGGCAGACATCCATGTTTCAAAAAAGTTTTCTTTATTTGCTTCCATATCAGCAAGCCATGTATCAAAATTTACTGTCCCACTTTGTGCTGCAAGAGGACGTTTCCATATTTGAGAATACCTATTGTCATTCAAAGAACGGATATTATGGCCGATTGGATAGAAAAAAGTCCCATCATCAAACTCAAAATATCTATTATCCTTTTTACTCACCTGAACAAACCCGTGTTTAGAAGATGGGGTTACCTTAAATGTCATCTGCTGTGTGGAAATTGTTTCATTTCCTTTATTTATTGAGGCAACTATACGAAATTTGTAGGTGCCTTTTTCAGCAGGCGAAAATCTTATCCTCCATTCAGGATATCCCTGTGGTTGAAGATTATCTTCTCCTTTTACTCCTGGCCCGGCAAAATAAAAATCCTGATAAAAAAAACCAGGGATAATTATCTCTTTACCGGATGGTGAAATAAAATAACCATCAATTGCAATACAGTCAGGATCAAAAGGATTTTCAAAATAAACAGGTGTCTTAAATGAAACCTCAAACTTCTCATACAGAGGAATTTCTGTTGCATTAAACCTTACTGATGAGAAAAGAACAGGGGATAACCTGATATTATCGATGTATATTGTTTGTGAGGATTTTCCCTCGCATGTAAACTTGATACCAAACTCTTTTATTTCTTCTGCTGAATATTGATTCCATGGTTTTTTATGACCCTTTGGAATAAGATCAAGACTTGAACCAGAGATATTAACTGATATCTTATTTACACCATATTTAACAGTATACTGATTTGTCTGGTACCAGAGCCACTCTTTATCTTTAATATAAACAAAATATTTTACAGGATACAGAGGTGTTTCATCCACAACCATATCAAAAATCAATGATTGATACCCACTCCAGTTTTCATTAATCAAAACCCTTATGCCTGTTTCTCCAGGAAAGTTTGCTGAAAACTTAAGACAGGTATCCTGCGTTGTATTGTCTCTGCTTATTTCAATGCTGGCTGTTGCTGAAGAACCCTCTATAACAGCCCATCCGCCAATATCTTGGTCAAAATTAAAAAGTATTCTTTGAGAAAGACAATACCCCAGAGATATATTAAATATTAAAACCATTAGTATAAAGAAGAAAATTTTTTTCATCTTAAAAAATTTGTTGAAATTATGGTTGAAAAATTTTTTTTATGCAGAACATACCCTCGGCATCCATAATGGTTCTTTTTCCATTTCAGCGAAAAGAAGTTTTTTTATCATTTCGTTTTTCAATTCTTTATATTCGGGTTCATCCCAGAGGTTATTATATTCAAATGGATCCTTTTTTAGATCAAAAAGTTCTCCATAGTTCCTTCTGTAATAAACAGTTATTTTATATCTTTTTTCAATATATGTTTTCAAATAGATTGTTGTTGGTTCATGTCTGTTTTCAACAAGAGCCCAGTTTCTTAATGATTTTTTCTTTCCAAGAAATACAGGTGATTGGTCAATGCCAGACATCGTTCTGGGTATATTACATCCACATATTGATAGTATGCTCGGTGCAAAATCAACAAATGAAATAAGCGCATCTGAAACCATATTTTTAGGAATTTTACCATTCCATCTTACAATAAACGGAACCCTCAATAGGTCTTCATAATGAAACGCGCCTTTTGCTGCGAGCCCGTGCTGACCAATAAGATGACCATGATCTGTTGTAAAAATCACAAGGGTATCTTCTGAAAGGCCAAGGTCATCAAGATGATTAAGAATCTCCCCTATATATTTATCCATCAAACTAATCATTCCATAGTAAACAGTGGTATCCTTTCGAAGTGTTTTCAGTAAATAAAGATGTGAATGAAAACCATGAAGCCCCATACCCGATTCCCTCCACGGAGAAAAATCCGGGTCTGGCTTCTGGGTAAGTTGAAAATGAGGAGGATTTTTTTTATGTTCGTCCTTTTTTACGCAGGGAATTGTTAACTTTTCAGGATTATACATTGTGTCCCAGGGTTCTGGAACAAGATATGACGGATGAGGGTCAGGAAAACTCGCCCATAAGAAAAAGTTCTGGTTTTTTCTGTGATAACTACTCAAAAGTTTTTTTGTGCTTTCTGCAATCCACGCATCATAGTGAAATTTTTCTGGCAGATTCCAGTGCCATTTTTGTGGTTTTTTTACTGTACCAGCAGGGGCTCTGAAATATTTTCTCCAGTCCTTCAGACCCTTTTTCTCCATCCATATTGCATAGTGTTGTCCAACATGATATTCATCAGTATGATTTCTTGCAAGTTCGACATACCTGAAGCCATAAAACGGTCCATGAAATCTTTTCCAGAAGTCAAGTTTTTGCATAAATGGGTTTGATTCAAGCGAATGATATTCAGGGGTATCTTTTAACTGCTGGAAATGAGCCTTACCTATAAGAGCTGTTTGATATCCCTGCGAAGAAAGATATTCACCAATTGTAGGTTCGTCTTCAGGAAGTTTTGTTCCGAGGGTCCATGCTCCGTGTTGACCAGGATATTTTCCTGTGATAAGGGATGCTCTTGAAGGAGTGCAGGTTGGATTTGTGCAGTATGCCCGGGTAAACCTTATACCCTGCTTTGCAAGTTTATCAAGGTTAGGTGTTTGTATTTCAGGATTTATACAGCCAAGGGTATTATAGTGTTGCTGATCGCTTGTGATAAAGAGAATATTTGGCTTTTTTTTCATTGTCTGTTTTTATCTGTTTGTGGTTATATGTATAATAGTATTATTATGAAACAATTTTCATTACTTATCAAGCCAGCATCATCTGATTGCAACTCTAACTGTATTTATTGCTTTTACCGGGGACTGCCTCTTTATAAAGGAAGACCAACGAGAATGTCCTTTGATGTTTTAAGTGTACTTATTAAAAAATACCTCGCAACATCTCAGATGCAATATATTTTTTCATGGCAGGGTGGAGAGCCGCTTCTTATGGGGCTTGATTTTTACAAAGGTGTGATAAATCTTCAAAAAAATTTTGCAAAACCAAATAGTATAATTGGAAATGGCATACAGACAAATGGTTATCTTATTGATGATGAAACAGCAGAATTTTTTTCTCAGGCATCATTTCTTGTAGGTATCAGTATAGATGGACCAGAAGAATTACATAATAAATTCAGGATTATCTTAGATGGAAGTAATGCTTTTAATAAGGTGTTATCTTCTATAAAAATCCTTCAAAAACATAATGTTGAGTTTAATACATTAACAGTTGTTACATCCGCACATTCAGGAAAGGCAAAGGATGTTTATAGATTTCTTAAGGATACAGGATCTTATTATCATCAGTATATTCCCTGTGTAGAGTACAATAAAAATGGAGAAAAAATGCCCTGGACAATAGAAGCCAGGCAATGGGGAAGATTTCTCTGTGATGTATTCGAGATGTGGCTTGGTGAACAGACAAAAACATCAATACGGCTTTTTGATTCAATCATCAATGTTTTACTTGGCAGACAACCAGGTATATGCCAGATGGAAAAAAACTGTTGCCAGTATTTTGTTGTAGAGCATAATGGGGATATTTTTCCCTGTGATTTTTTTGTAAGGGATTATACTTTTCTCGGAAATATAATGAATGATGACTGGCAGATATTTCTTGACTCAGCAAAATACAAAAATTTTGGTGCACAAAAAACAATGTGGCATTCTGACTGCAATAGATGTGAGTACCTCAAATTTTGTGCTGGTGATTGTCAAAAATACAGATTGCCAAACCACAAATATATAAGGGGCAAAAGTGTACTATGTGAAGGATGGAAAATGTTTTATAAAGAATGCCTTGGTGAATTCAAAAAGATTATCAAAAAACAACAGGTCTTTTTTAATCAGGGTTAAGTATATCTGCTGAACCTTTTATCTCGAAATCCTCAATGATTTTTTTTATTGTTTCTTTTACGCTATTCTCGGCATACTGTTGAGAATTTTTTATTCCATTTTCATATGCCTGTCTGATTTCAGTCCCAATATTAATCTTTGTTATACCCGCCTTTACTGCTGCTTTAATATATTCAATTTCAACCCCTGTTCCACCATGAAGTACCAGCGGAATCTTTGTTGCCTCTTTTAATTTATTAAGATGTTCAATATCAAGTTTTGCTCTGATTTTTTTCTGATCTTTTCCTGCTCCTGATATGGCGCCGTGTATAGAACCAGTAGAAACAGAAAGCCAGTCAACGCCTGTAAGTTGAACAAATCTTGCGGCTTCATCAACATTTGTAAAGCCCAATTTTTTTGCAAAAATTTCTTCATAAGGTGGAGGCACGGTTGATTCATGTCCAAAAACATAGCCAATCTCTGCCTCAACGCAGATTTCTTTCAGATGAGCAATTCGCACAACGGTTTTCGTAATATTAACATTTTCTTCAAACTTGAGCCGGGAGCCATCTATCATCACTGAATCAAAGCCAAGAGTTATTCCTTCTTCAATCATATCCAACCAGTTCACATGCATAAAATTTTCATCTATTACAGGAACATGGTCAAGATGTAAAAAAGTAAACATCATGTCTGCACTTTTTATATATTCTTCATAGACCGCTTTTATACTTTTTGCTCCAAAGTTCTCAATATCAGGTTTTGAAACCTGGATTATTCCAATTGTTTTATATTCTTTCAATGCATCTGAAATTGGCTTAATCATATCGAGATAGGCAGCATTAAAAGCAGGAATAGCAACCTGTTTTTTGTACGCCTGTATCATAATATTTGAAATCTTCATATACTTATTCATAGTTTTACCTTATATTAATAATTCTTCCTGTTTCTATTGATTTTTCTCCACCCGCGCATATCGCAATACTTTCTCTGCCTGCTTCGCCATCTGCAAGTGGTTTTTTTCTTGAGATACAGCAATTGAGAAAATCCTCTATAAGAGCAGGATCTCCACCTCCATGTCCACCAGGGGCAAGTTTAACAGGAATAACCTCCTTTTTCCTTGTGTGTCTATAGACAATCTCGAGATATGGTTTTTTTCTATCTTTTTCAGAAACAATGTAGGGATCTATTCCATACATCCTTCCTTTATCTCCTATAAACCAGAATTCTCTTTTATAATCAGGTGTAAATTGATTTTCAACAAAAAATGCCCTGGCTTTGTTTTGATATCTAATTGTTAAAATTTCATGGTCATAAACATCAATCTCTTTTGCAAAAACACATTTATCTTCAACCTCCATTGTAAAATTAGCAACACCATAATCCCAGGATACCTTTTTATTAACGATAGATTCTAAACAGTTTTTCTTCTTTGAACATTTTGAGCATACCTTTGTGTTTGATTCTTTTCCGCCAAAAACTGCAAGCCCTCCTTCTCCATAAACCCTTTCTGGCTTACTATTAACAATCCAGTTAAGAATATCTACAGAATGGGTTGCTTTTTGCACAAGAAGCCCACCACTATTTTTTCTTAATCTCCACCAGCCATGAAAGAAATACTGAGAACCAGTGGAAACAGAATCCATTGCGCCAGCCATAACAACCCTTCCTATTTTTTTTTCAATATTTATCATTTCATACATTTTTCTGTAAAAATTGTTATATCTTAAAACAAAGCCCACACAAAGAATTCTACCTGATTTTTTTTGTGCAGCAAGTATCTCGTCGCAATCCCTGACAGTAAGAGCAAGAGGTTTTTCACATAAAACATCAAGGTTGCGTTTAAATGCAGATACTGCAATATCTTTGTGAGTATAATCCGGACTTGTGATGATAACTGCATCGAGGTTTTCCATATCGAGCAATTTTTTTGTGTCAGTAAAAGCGCAGTTAGATGGGATTTTTAACGCAAGTTGTGCTGTTTTAAGACGTTTTTTATCAGGATCTGATACTGCCACAATTTGTGCAATATCGTTTTTTTCTTTAAGGATATAAAGACCATAACCGGCTATGCCACGATTGCCAGTACCAATAATTCCTATTCTTATCATTATCCCCCCAGAAATATTCAATAGAAATCCAGTGAAAGCAAAGATAATTTTTTTTCAGTATAACCTTAGACCTGATATTTGGTTTCCTATTCCGGGATTTTTTCTTGTTAAAACTTCTAATAAAATATGATTATAAGATAGCAAAAATATTTCTTTGTATAAAAAAGCAAAGTCAACTATCTAATGCAATCCAATAAAGATACAGGATCCCGGGACAACCTCAGTCCTTGCATTATTTCATATATGCCTTTGCTACCTTTTCGAAGGCATCTATATAAAGCTTCATATGGTCCTCATTATAAACAGGATGTGTAAAGAAACTCATTGTTCTTTCAGAAAGCCATCTTGCTTTTTTACATTCAACCTTTGTATAATCAATTTTTCTCGCATTTGGGTCTCTGAAAGGATACTTGAGTTTTCCAAAACCATTCTGCTCAATATATACCTGTTCTTTATACATTTCAGGCCACTGCACACCATAAACAGGAACCCCTTCTGCTTCCATTGCTTGAACAAATTGTTTTACAGATACCTTTAGTTTTTCTGCATCAAGAACAAATGGAGCCCACCAGAATGCATTCTGTCTTTCTTCTGTATCAACAGGTGGATAAAGAATAAGCGGATGATCTTTTAATGCCTTAATAAGGTATTTCCCATTTCTTTTTCTATTTGAAAGATTCCATGTATCGAATCTTTCCAGTTCACTTAATCCTATAAGGGACTGCATTTCAGTCATTCTGTAATTAAAGCCAACTCTTTTGTGAATATATGTGAGTTTTGCCTCTAATTCGAGAAGTTTCAGTCGTTGCTGAACATCATACCCATGATCTCTAAATGACTTACATTCCCAGTTAAGGTTTTCGTTATCTGTAATAACAGCGCCACCTTCTCCTCCTGTCGTAAAATGTTTACTCTGACAGAAGCTAAAACAACCAACATCACCGATTGTTCCTGTTTTTTTCCCTTTATATATCCCCCCAAAACACTGAGCGCAATCCTCAATAACAAAAAGATTGTGTTTTTTTGCAATGGCTAGAATTGGATCCATATCAGCAACAATACCATAAAGATGCACAACGAGAATTGCCCTTGTTTTCTCGTTTATATGCTGTTCGATACCCCTTGGGTCCAGAGTATGGGATTCATCAACATCTGCAAAAACAGGAAGCGCGCCTGCCTGAAGTATACAAAACGAGGAAGCGATAAATGAATAAGATGTGCAGATTACCTCATCTCCAGGGCCAATGCCGAGTGCTGATACTGCTGTATGAAGAGCACTTGTTCCATTTGTCGTGGTGATTGCATACTTTGCACCATTCCATTTTGCCCATGCTTCTTCAAACTTTGTTCCATAGTCACCTGTCCAGTAATTAACCTTGCCTGTCTTAAGTGGTTCAATTGCTCTTTCAATCGTTTTTTCTGAAAAAGCAGGCCACATTGGAAAAGGTATACTGTTAATCTTTTCTCCACCTTCAATTGCAAGT
This sequence comes from candidate division TA06 bacterium ADurb.Bin131, assembly GCA_002070645.1. Taxonomy (GTDB): domain Bacteria; phylum Ratteibacteria; class UBA8468; order B48-G9; family DTJG01; genus DTJG01. The sequence continues at coordinate 22,440 of MWDQ01000035.1, read as the reverse complement.
TTTGCCATTTCCTACCTCCAGGTTTGGTTATTTTTGTGTTTATAATTTATACCCCCAATAGAACATTTTGTCAAAGAACTGTACAGGTAGGGTACATAGGTAACACTTTTTGTTCTGAAAAAAGAAATCAAAAGGTGTTTGATATTTTAATGATTCATGAGGTCTTTTGAAATTATATTCTATAAGCCACTCTGTAAGCAAGGGATTAAATATTTCGTGAAAATATATCTCTTTTCTGGATTACACCAGATTACCTTTGTATCCATTTGAAATAATAAATCCTTAATTGCCTTTTTCTGCAACTCTGTTATCCGTTTCTTCTTTTCCGCAAGTTTTCGTTTTTTCCTTAATAATTCATTCTTTACTGGATGATAGTATAAATTGCGCTCTCTTACTATCTGCTGGAACGGGCAGAAATTTCTTTGCATATCTCCCCTTCATTTTCTGCTCCCTGGTCATCCCTTATTTTACCGATATCTGATATCTTTTCCAAGACCAGTGAGGTGTTACCTATGTATCTCAACTTCTTCAGGCTTCAGGGGAGATTTTGTTGAAACAAAATTGTACTTTTTAATAATCCACAATGAGTTATTCATCCTACTGAAGGCATTGAAAGAAAAAAAAGAATATCGTACAATATGCGGGTTAATTCTGGTAATGCTTATTTTTTTTGAAATGGAGGCCTGAATGAAAGAAAGTAAAAAGCAGTGGATAAAGGAAAAAGCATTCTGGCAGGATGATCCGATTATAGGTGCAAAGGTTGTACAACTTACAGGGAATCTTTCAATGGCAACAAACATCTATAGCGAAGACCCAACATGCTCAAAAGATAACCTTATTGCAGTATTTCGCTCAACAAAAATTGGAGCAACAGGGGAACTATGTGTTGTGGATATAAAAAATGAAATTTCTACTGAAATAGACAGCAATGTACACTGGGTAGGTGCCTGCGCGCAGGCATATGGAGATTTTTTCTTTTACCCATGTTTTAATAAAGGAAAGTGGGAAATGCGCAGATTGTGTTTTTCAACCCTCCAGGTTGAAGTTATTCATAACCTTTCAGGTGAAACCCCTTATACCACACTTGGTTCAGTGTCTCCTGATGGAAGATATATTGCAAATCAAAAATGTCCTGATGAAAATTTTTATCAAGTTATTGTGCTTGATACAGAGACAGGCGAAGAAAAAATTATTGCAGAAGGACCGGATTTCTGTAATCCACATCCGAGGTTTGATAGAATTAAAGGTGAATGGGTTCTTGTTCAGAAAAATTGTGGGTATCGATTTATAGACAGAGAAATAAAAAGGGTTGACACAGATGTTGCGGTGACCCTTGTACTGTGCAATCGAGACGGCTTAAAGCAGGTTGAACTTCCTGTTGCAAAACCATCAATACCCTGTGAGGTTTCGGGTCATGAAGCATGGATAAAAAATCAGACAGCATTTATTTTTTCATCATCACCAGTTAATCTGCCTTATGATGATGGACAAAAATGTGGAAACCTTCTTTTATACTGTATTGGGGATGAAAAACCACGCGTTATTGCGCATGCTCCTGAACTTTATTTCGGGCATGTTTCAACATCTGCCTGCGGTAATTACTGGTGCTGTGATGCATGGGAGTGGAAACATGACAGGCTGGATTGCTGTGTCTATGCACCAAAGATTGCGGTTGGTTCAATAAAAACAGGCAAGTTTGCCTTTGTTTGTCAGGTTGAAGGTTTCTGGCCTGAATACGAAATAGGACATTCCCATCCTTATATGAGTGCTGACAACAAACATATTGTTTTTGTATCAACCCGTACAGGATTTCCACAGATTTTCTGTGCAGAAATACCTGATGGTTTTCTTAAAAATCTCGATATCTGATTGGTATACTGACTTGATATGTAATCATCAAAAGGAGTGAAAAATGAATTCAGCATTTATCCTGATTTTTGTTTTTATTGCTTTCGCAATTGCTTATAAATTCTATGCACGCTATATTGAAAAATTATGGGAGGTTAACTCTAAAAATAAAACCCCTGCCCATACGAAATATGATGGAATAGATTATATTCCTGCAAAACACTGGATAGTTCTCTTTGGACATCATTTTTCTTCTATAGCAGGAGCAGGTCCAATACTTGGACCAGTTGCTGCAGCGGTTTTATGGGGCTGGGGTCCTGCGTTGTTGTGGATTATTCTTGGTTCAATCTTTATGGGTGGTGTGCACGATTTTTCTGCGCTTGTTATAAGTTTAAGATATCAGGGAGAAACAATCGGAGAGGTTACAAAAAATGTGCTTGGTGAAAAAAGTAAACTTGTGTTTTCTTTTTTTCTCTGGCTTACCCTGATACTTGTTATCGCTGTTTTTGCAGCAGTAACAGCAAAAACCTTTGTTGAAGAACCAGATATTGTGATTCCATCATTTGCCCTTCTTTTTATTGCAATGTTATTCGGCTTTGCTGTTTATAGAAAAAACGCAAATCTTATACTTTCTACAGTCCTTTCCCTTATACTTGTTTCCATTTTTTTATATGCAGGCAAACATATTCCAGTGGTAATTCCTGGTGAAAATTCAGTCAGAGTGTGGATTTTAATATTGCTTTTGTACTCGTTTTTCGCAAGTGTCCTTCCTGTAAATATTCTTCTTCAACCAAGAGATTATCTTTGTTCGCTCATATTATTTTTTGGATTGTTTTTTGGATTTCTCGGGGTTATCATTTCACATCCTTGTATGAATGCACCCATGTTTGTTTCGTTTAATTCTTCAAATGGGCCACTTATTCCAATGATGTTTGTAATGATCGCCTGTGGAGCAATCAGCGGATTTCATGGACTTATATCAAGCGGCACAACATCAAAACAACTTCCTGATGAAAAATTCAGTAAACACATTGCGTATGGTGCAATGATAACAGAAGGTATCCTTGCGACTATTGCCCTTTTGTGTGTGTGCGCCGGGCTTTACTGGAATAGTCCAGTACAACAACTAAACTACCCATTTTTAATGCAAAAAGGTAATTGGATAGGGACATTTGCCACTGGATATGGAAGAATGACAGGTAGAATTTTTTCTGAGGAAATTGGAAAACTTATTGCAATGGTAATGATTAATAGTTTTGTTCTTACAACACTCGATACAGCAGCCAGGGTCGCAAGGTATATTACAGAGGGGTTATTCGGAACCTCTTTCAGAATAAAGCCCTTGAAAAATAGGTTCATCGCTACAGGGTTTATATTGATTGCGGCTCTATATCTTGCTTTTGGACCATGGGAAAAGATATGGCCTGTTTTTGGCGCATCAAATCAGCTTGTTGCGGGAATAACGCTTTTTGTTTGTGGCTGTTTCTTAATGATGAAAAAGAAAAATTCCTTATCTGCCCTTATACCTGCAGTAATAATGTTTTTAATAACAATTGTAGCCCTTTTATACCAGGGAATTGGTTTTTACAAAAGCCATCATCTACTTCTTGGAAATATTAGTTTTGTCCTGGTTATACTTGCTGTTTTCATTATCATCGAAGGGATTGGCAAACTAAAATTTTTAAGAAAACCCGTCTGACCCTGTATTGCCGATATTGAGAAATTTTATAGATTCCTCTACAACATATAAGTCAAACTCAAAAAGTCCTTTCCACCATAGTTCAAATGATTTTTCATCACCAACAAACTCAGTATAATATTTAAATGCAGATATTTTTAGTTTTTTAATTTCTTTTTTTATAACAGAAAATCGCTGTGCAATTTCTTGTTTTAGTATAGATGGAATCTCTTCTTTTGCTGGATTCCACCATCTTGCTTCTTCCTCGAGAAATAATAGTTTTGTAAATAATAATTCTGCTTCAACACTGATAATAAGTCCTTTTCCAAATATACTTTTGAGTTTTTCTGTCCTCAAAATTTTCAAGATATACTCAAGGTTATGAACCTTTCCTAATACTCCGGGACCAGGTGCCTGACCTGATATAACCCAGAGTATATCATCAAGAGAAAATTCCCCGAATCTATACGGCATTCCTATCTCTTTTGCAATCTCCTCCATTCGCTCTTTAATCTGGTTCTGTGATGTTTTTCCATTATAAGATGCAGCCGCAAAGTTAGCGAGATTATAAAGGGTAAGTGTCCAGGGAGGACTGATTGGTGCAAAAGAATGAGCCCTTGCCCAGGAACTTGCAATAATTCCTTTAATTCCAAGTTTTTTCCCAAGTTTACACATTGATATTGGATTAAAAACACCCCTGACAAAATCAGGCATAAAGAGCATATCAGAACAGTTATAAACAGCGCAGGTTATCCATAAATTTTTATTAAAATTTGCAGCAACTCTTATCTGTGAAAAGCTCCTCGGATATCCGGTTTTTTCGTTTATTCCAATAAGTTTTTTGGTTTTCTCTGGAAGATCTTCGAAAAAATCTCCCTGACCTGCAAAGTATACTAACCTGCCACTTTGCGTTATTTTATATGGGTGTTTTACATTAATCTTTGATGGCTTTACACCTCCAATCTGTGCATAGCAGGATGTTTCTCCTGTATCGTCATACTGCCATACAACAGGGATAACATCTTCTTCAATTTTTTTAAGAAGATCCGGTCTGTTTTCTGTAAAAAACATGTCTGCCCAGAACATTGGTATTTTTCCATTTGACCTGACATAATCCCATACCAGATTTGTGTGTTCAAGATAAAAAACAATCTTTCCAATTTTTTCAACTTTTTTTCTGCAGAGTGGACATAAACCAAGTTGATGTGTTTCATCCTGTCCAACGTGGATATATCTGCTTTCTGGATGGAGTTCGCAAACAATCTCGATAAGTTCTTTGAGGTATTGTTTGACCTGTTTTTTTGATGGACATAGTTGCTGTGGATAATCAGGATCTTCAAATAATATCTTTGTTCCCTTTATTCTTGAGAGATATTCAACATGCCCAAAGCTTTGAATAAGTGGGATCCATTCTATTCCAAGATCTTTTGAATAACCAACAAGGTCTCTTATTTCCTGTTTTGTATATCTGTCCGAAGGTGGAAACTGATTGGGCAGTGGCAGATATGGAATACGATGTTCATATTCAACCAATACTCCATTAATACCCCATCTTGAAAGGAGATTTAAGTACCAGTAAAAAGATTTTATTGGTATTTTTGGACCTTTCAGGTCTATATGTACTATTCTATGTTCAATTGCAGGGTTGCCTTTAACCCATGATGTCTTTTTTTTCATTGTACCTTTATATTGTTTTCGCCTGGTTTCAGTATAACAGAAAGGTTTTTCTTATCTGGACCAATTATAAGAGTTATCTGCTTGTTTTGCTTTGTAATATTCTTAACTGATAGATTACTTACTTTACAGCCCTTCATTTCTGCACTCACAACCAGTCCATTTCCTGCATAAATATTCTTGAAACAGACGTTTTTCCATTTTTTAAATGGATTAAGAACTCTAAGAGTATTACCGTTTGCATTTGCAAGCATCCCATTAAGAGCCCAAACCATTGCGGAATGCGCTGTAAGAAGCCAGTTATTAAACAATTCTTTATGGTAGAAAACCCTTTCTGGAATTCCACCAAAATAGTTTGTCCATTTTACAGCATTCTCAAGAATTTTCATTGATGTTTCGTCTCCCTGCAGAGAGAGGATTCTTACTACCCAGTAGTTTGCCCAGGGAAACATTTTCTCAGCATATCTTGTAACACCGTGAAAATTATAAACATCCATTTCTCTGTCATAATTTTCCATCATCTTCTTTATTGTTGGTTTAACTGATACATGGTCAGGGAAAAGATCAAAGATTAAAGAGCCCCAGTGTGGAAGTTTACCACCCTGAAATGACTGCATTACACCTTTTTTATCAATATTCATATTCAGCCCTGCAGTTAATTTTTCAATAATCATATCAAGGTTTTTGATGGATGTTTTTGCCTTTAATATTCTGGCGGCATCTCTATACTCAATCAATGCCTTAAGAGTGATTGCGCATGTCCATGTGTCGTTGATTTTTTCTATTACAGTGGACTCATCAACTCCTTCACAACGACTGATAATCATATAACTACCTTTGTCTTCAATAAATGCATCAACCACAAACAAAAGTAGTTCTTCTGCAATAGGAAACATTTTTTTAAGAAATTGTTTGTCATCAGTGTAATTGAAAAAGGAAAATATTGTATGCGCCCACATTGCATTGTTGTGTATTTGTTTTACCATAAAACCATAATCAGTAAATCTTTCTTTTTCAACCGTCCATTCAAGCCGTACACCTTTTGTATTATAGGCACGCGCCTTTTTTCTTGCTTCAGGCATATATACAACAAGATGTTCAAGAACATTTTTTGCCTCTTCAATATTTCCGCATCCGAGCATCGCCATTACAGAAAAACAGGAATCCCAGAACATTACCCCCTGCCATAAATAAGGCATAATTCCCATTGGGAGGAAGCCAGATGGATGAAGATTTGCTTTTATTACATATCTCGATACATCATATATGCTGGATATTGAAGAATCAGGGATATCTAAAACAGATGTAGAAAAATATTTCTGCCATTCCTTAACATGTTTATTGAAGGAAACAACAAAAGAAGATTTTTTACATTCATTGAGGATTTTTTCCGCCTCTGTTTCATAATCAGGAGAATCAAGATTATCCACTGCAATAAGATATCTTGTAAAAGATTGGCCTGTTTTCATTCTGCAACTCCTTATCCACCCTGAAACAAACCTGCCTTTTTCTATCTGGTCACGGTTCTCTTCACACGCCGGGCAATCCATCCAGGAATAGGCCACACCTTTAAGATTTTCAAATGCAAACCTGTATTTGATAAAGGATTGACTTTTAATACTTTCAATCGATACACTGTCCATCTGTACTGGTTCTGAATATATTTCAAGTCGAGGTTTTGATGGAGCATTAACAAAAAATTGTATTGCAGATCCTGATGAAGGTGTTCTTAAAAACCTGTAATGTTCGACAAGAGTATGATGGGATGTAAGAAATGTTGTAATCTCAACCTCAAGTTCTTCAAGTGTTTCATTGTCAACCTGACTGTAAAATGTTGTAATCACTGCTGTTTGTGGATTAAAAAACTGCCTGCAGTTTTTTGGTACAATTATATCATTGTTGATAAGAGCAGTTGATGAAAATTCAAAAAGGGGTATCATCCTTCCATAAACAAGTTCTGTGTTTGTGTGTGTTCTGCGATCTGTCTTATACCAGCCCTGGCAGTATTGTAAAGGAAGTATGCTTGCATAATCATTATGTTCCCACCAACTATCTCCTGAACCCAGTATATTAATCATCATACCATCAACTCCATTTGCAAGATAAACAGGATGATACTGCTTATCCGGGAAACAAAACCCATACTGGTTTTTTTCAAATCTTTGTGCCTGCATTTTCCTTCTCCCTTTTTATTATTGCAAGAATTTTTTCTAGTGTTTTTTCAACATCAATATTGATAAACCGATAATCGTATTTTTGAAGGAGGACCTTTCTTTCTATTGAGGATTCTGTTAATCTTCTCACAATGTTTTGTTCTGTTTCTCCCCTTTTCTCAAGTCGTTTTCTCTGTTCTTTAAGAGATGGAGGCAATATCCCTATAAGAATAGCATCAGGATATCTGGACTTAATCTGAAGTGCACCCTGGGTATCAATCGTAAGAAGAACAATCTTTTGCTTATTTAGGTTTTCTTCTATAAAGGATTTTGATGTTCCGTAGTAATTATCATAAACCTTTGCCCATTCAGCGAAAAAGTTTGTTTTTACCTTTTTTTTGAATTCTTTTTCAGATATAAAGTGATAGTCGACTGAATCTTTTTCTGATTTTCTCGGTTTTCTTGTTGTGTACGACACAGACACCGCAATATCAGGGTATACCTGTTTAAGTTTTTTTACAAGGGTTGTTTTTCCTGTTCCCGATGGCGCTGACAATACTATAAGTATCCCTTTTTTACGGGGTTGCTTTACCTTTTGTTTTAAGGTCATGTATCATACGGGTGGCAATATCAAAAAATGAAACATAGTTATCCCTGATAAACTCCCATTGTTTTATTGCTTTATCTATTTGCCCATTTTTTTCATAGGCATGTGCAAGAACATCATCAACATATTCAGGATGAGGATACTTCACGGCTTTCTCTAAGTATTTTACTGCATTTGGATAATCCTTACCCTTATGATAGTATGTCCATCCGAGTTCAAAATAGATATCATATTTATTAGCATTAAACGGATATGCCAGGCCTTTTTTTAAGAACTCTATTCCTTGTTGATACCAGTATTGTTTTTCTTCAGGTGTTTTTACTTCTGCATATATATTATAAGCCATATGCCAGCCACCGACTGTCCAGACAAGAATATAACTCGGTTGAAGCCATGCAATTGCTTCAAGAAGAGGTAAGATTTTATAATGTTGTCCTTTATGCCAGTATTCTTCCATATTCAACCACAAAAGGTCAGCGGCAAGTCCCTTAAACCCGCCAAGAACAAGGCTTCCCGCAATCTGACCCGGCATTAACAAAAGATTACTTTCAAGATTCTCAATTTTTTTCCTGTAATCAATCTGTACCTGAACAAGATGTACCCCAACAAAAAGAACAACAATCGAAATAAGATATCTATATCCTTTTCTTCTCATATTTCTCTTTTCTGGAAAAAGTAAAGTGCAATAAGAAGCACAATGCAGGTATAAAGAATCCCATACAGAATTGTATATCCTACATACCCCCAGCTTACACTTATCCCAACAACAATCTTGTCCCTTATATTAAAATTTTCATAATTCGGAACAAGAGTATAAAGCATATCTGCAAGGCCTGCTACAACAATATTTTCTGTTCTTTCAATCATTTCCTTACCATAAGAGGTAAGGTGTCCAACAATATAAAGGAAAAATGAACATATAATATTAAATGCATCTGTTGTAAATGTTCCGAGTGCAAGGGTAATTCCACCTATAAGTATTAGTTCAAAAAATATAAGAAGTAGTGTCTTAAAAACCTCTATATCAGGAATACTTTTTTTGAAAAGCAATAGCCCTATAAAAAAGAGCGTTGTTAGAATAAAATTCACAAAAATAATAAGTGATACACCAAAGAATTTTCCTAAAACAAAATCAGATCTTCTGATTGGTTTTGTTAAAAGGGTATAAATCGTACGGCGTTCAATCTCTGTGGAAATTGCAGTAATCGAGGCGAATATTGCTATTAGAGCGCCAAAAAACTCGATTGCAGAGAAACTAACATCCTTAATCATCTTTAACTCTTCTTCAGCAGTGAGAAAGGAAAACAGTTTTGATGCACCGATTACAATAAGGGCAAAAATAAGAATAATGTACAGGGTCTTTTTCCTCATTGATTCCCTGAAGGTATTAACCGCTATGGTCCACATCTTTTTCATTTTGGTTCTCCTGTTTTTACTGCTTCCTGATTGTCAAAGGCATAAATTGTTTTTACAAAAAGGTCCTCAAGATTTTCCGCCTGGTATTGTTTATTCAAGGCATCAAGTGTTCCTGTAGCAAGAAGATGTCCTCTATGAAAGATTGCGATTCTTTCGCAGACCCTTTCAACCTCTGAAAGGAAATGGCTTGAAAGAAGTATTGTTTTTCCCTGTTGTTTCAGTTTTATAAGGAGATTCCTTGTATCCCTGCAGCCAATAGGGTCAAGTCCTGTGGTCGGCTCGTCGAGTATCAAAATCTTTGGGTCATTTATTAAACTTGCGGCAAGCCCAATTCTTTCGAGCATACCTTTTGAGTAATGTCTCAAGGTAAGCCGTCGGGCATTGTTCAGTTCAACAAGTTCAAGAAGTTCATCTATTCTTTTTTTCGCGACATCTGGTCTGATTGAAAACAATCTCGCATAAAATAAGAGCAATTCTGGTCCATTAAGATAATCATAGTAATAAGGATTTTCCGGTAAAAACCCAACATACTGTTTCATTTCAATATCATCAGGGAGTCGTCCCATTATTCTTGCTTCACCTGATGTTGGAAATAGTATCCCGAGTAACAATTTCAAACATGTTGTTTTACCTGAACCATTTGGTCCGAGAATTCCGAAAATCTCGCCCTCGTTAATCTCAAGGTCAACATTTTCAAGGCCAACAACAAACTTTTTTCTTCCAAGGACATAGTGTTTTGTAAGTTTATCTGTCTGTATGATTGCCATAAAATCCCCCTAATTAGTAACCTATACCATCAAAAATATTCAATAGTACTGTTTTTGCAAACAATTAAAAATTTCCCTTATTTTAACATAGTTTTATATCTTCACAAAGTCAGTAAAGGTGGTTTTTATAACATCCAGGAGAAGGTCAACCCTTCCTTTAAGATTTTTTGTCCTGTTCACAAGAATATGGCATCTTCTTTTCAGTTGCTCTTCTAAAATCTTTTTATCTCCTTCTCTGTCATCAATATCATCGAGAATCTGGAATGCTTCACCAAAAACAATTCCGATATCTTTAAGTTTTTTAACGATGTTCAATTCACATTGTCCAATTATTGCCGGTAATTCAAAGCATAAACTGAATAGTTCTCCTGTTTTTTTTCTATCAAGCCATATCTTTATATCTGTGGGTAGTGGCTTATTTTTAAATTTCATATCAATGGATTGACCTCCTGCCATTCCGTTTGAACCAAGGGCATCACAGGTTCTTATTACTGCCTGATAACTTTTGCATTTTGCTATTTCTTTTATTCCAAGACACAAAAGAGCATCCCCAGCAAGAAGTGCCTCTGCTTCTCCAAACTTTTTGTGGCATGAGGGTTTCCCTCTTCTAAAATCATCATTATCCATACAGGGAAGGTCATCATGAATAAGAGAAAAACTATGAATAAGTTCAACCCCGCATGCTGCTGGAAGAATTTTCTTTGTCGGTATGCCTACTGTTTTTGAAACAGCAATAACAAGCACAGGTCTTATTCTTTTCCCACCAGGGAAAATAGCATACCTCATTGCTTCCTCGAGGGTTTTTGCCATGCCACCAGTATTTTTCAGACAATTGTGCAGATACTTGTTTATAATTCTGACTAATTCTTCAATATTTCCTTTTTTCTCACTCGAGACTTTCTTGATTTTATCCTCCTTTATTGCGTTTTATTTACCCACGGTATATCTTTTTCATTCTCGAGACGCCAAACCGCGTTAAAATTTCATGTGGAACAGTATGACTAATTTCAGCCATATCTTCGGCTGAAATCTCTGAATCAAGAAAAACAACTCTATCACCCTGTTCTGTATTTTGATTTAATTCAAGGATTGTCTGGTCCATACATATATTTCCCCTGATTGGCAAAAGCGAATCCCTGCATTTCATATAAAAATTGTTCGATAATGCCCTGCTGAGCCCATCGCCATAGCCAATTCCTGCAATTCCAATGCGGGTTTCTTTTTGACATACAAATCTTCCACCATAACTCAGTCGCGTTCCAGCATCAACATTTCTTACAAACAAAATCTCCGTAGAACCGCAAATCGCATACTTAAGCGAGGGAAGACATTTGAATGTTTTAAGAAAAAGACATGGATAAACACCATAAAGAAGAAGGCCTGTTCTTACCATTGAGAATCCTTTGAAACTTTCAGGGACATTAATAATCCCACCTGAATTTGCAATATGGGTTGTTGTTCGCCATTTCGCTGGAATTTGTTTGAGAACATCCTGAAAAATCCTTACCTGTTCGAGGGCAAATTTCCTGTCAGGATTTTCAGAATCTGAAAGGTGTGAGAATATACCTTCAAGTTTTATGTTCTTCCTTGATTTTATTCTTCTTACTGTTTCATAAAGATCCTCTGGCATGATGCCAATTCTTCCCATGCCTGTATCAACCTTAATATGAACTGAAACATTTTCTGACAATGGTATACAATCTATAAAATCTTGAGACGGTAATGTAATAGATATCCTGTGGCTGATTGCGTTTTTAATATTGTCCTTCCTTATTGGGCCAAGAACAAGGATTGGCCTGGTAATACCCGCTTTTCTCAATAAAATACCTTCTTCAACTGTTGCAGTTCCAAACCAATCAACAAGAGGTTCTATCTTTTTGCTTATAGGAACTGCGCCAAGTCCATATCCATCGCATTTAACACATGCGAGAAGTTTTTTCCCAGTGTATTTCTTTATGATTCTTACATTATTTGATATTGCGTCCAGATCTACCTCAAGAATTCTTTCATTTTTTTTCATTTTTTTTCATTTCCATTTTAATCTGTTCAACGACCAATAAAGGATCTTCACTTTTAATAATAGGCCTGCCAACAACAAGGTAATCAGCGCCTGCACTTACTGCCTGTGAAACAGTTGCAGTCCGTTTTTGGTCATCACCTGATGCCTTTATTCTTATACCAGGACATACCATTAAAAATGGATGTCTGAATTTTTCTCTTAGAAGATTAAGTTCATGGACAGAACAAACAATTCCATCAATTCCACATTTATATCCTAATTCTGTTAGTTTCAGGATATGATTGTTTATATCCATATAAAGTCCAATCTCTTTTATATCGTTGTCTGAGAAAGATGTAAGAATTGTTACGCCAATAATCTTTGTGTCTGTGTTTCCAGTATTTCTTGCTTTAATTGCTGTTTTTAGCATATTGCTACCACCAAGTATATGAACTGTTAAAAGTTCAACACCCATATCACATGCTGATTTTACTGCATTTTCCACAGTATTTGGAATATCAAAAAACTTCAAATCAAGAAAAACTCTTTTCCCTAATAAGGTAAGCCACCTTATTATCTTGGGTCCAAATGCTGTAAACGGAATTATTCCAACCTTATAAAACATCACTGAACTACCGAGTTTTTCAACAACTTCTTCGGCTTCTTTTCTTTCTGCAATGTCTAAACTAACAATTAATTCAGGCATGTTTTCTTCCTGTGCTTTCAAGTAGTGCAACGCAAATAAGAATAAGCAATGTCTGACAGAAAACAATTATTCCCCCTGAGGTCGTCAGGTTTCTTAAAAGCAAAGCGCCAATTCCGCAGGCAAGTGTAAGCAGATAACAAAATATTACTGCCTGTGTAGGGCTCATCCCGAGCCGTACCAATCTATGAGAAAGATGGTTTGTATCAGCCATAAACACTGGTTTTTTGTTTTTTATCCTTATACAAACCACGCTTATAGTATCAAAAAATGGCAGTGCAAAAATAAGAAGTGGGCTTAATACAGGAAGGAAACTCTGGTAAGGCCTGTACTGGTAGTATGTCCCCATAATAGCAAGACATCCGAGAAAATAACCAATAAAACTGCTTCCACATTCTCCAAGAAAAATTTCTGCATGTGGGAAATTATACTTTAGAAAGCCAAGGATACTTCCGAGAAAACATGCAAGAAGTGTTGATATAAAGAGTTGACCATTACCTGATGAGAAGAAGAAAAATATACTGCCTGCAATAAAGGCGACCCCTGCAGCAAGACCATTCATATGGTCAAGAAGGTTAAAACTATTCATACAGACAACAATCCATAGTACTGTCAGGATAATGTGAACATACAGGTTTGATGAGAAAAAAGAGATTTTAATTCCTGCAAAAAATGTTATAAGTCCGCAAATAATCTGAAAAAGAATTTTTGTTAGAGGATTTATATGATAGATATCATCAAGAAAGCCCACAATAACCACAACTGCAGATGTAATTAGAAATCCTGCAAGTTTTGGCATTACAGAGGATATACTAGCTGAATAAGCAGAGAAATATGGAAGAAGATTTTTCCCTGAAAGGCCGATAATTATGGTTCCAACAATTGATAAATAAACAGCGATTCCCCCTGTAAGCGGTGTTGGAAAAGTATGAACCTTTCTCGGAGAAGGATGATCAAGCACATTAAAAACATAGGCAAATCTTTTTACCAGGGGCACAAACATTAGAGAAAGGCATAGAGAGCCGAGAAAAACCAGGATATATACCAGTTTCCACACAGATTCCTGCCACATATATTTGACGCCTTATTTCTTTTGTTTTACCAGCAAACAAATCACCTGATTCTGTCTGCGATGGTATAAATACATTAAATATAAGTGTTCACTGAATTCTGTCCACTTAAGTAGCAAAAAATTGAAGAGAAAATTACATTTTATACTCTTTACTCTATACTTGCTACTTTCTGTCTTTCAATAGATCCTGTTGACTGAATATTTGCCGATTAATGGCTATCTTCGACATACCTGTCCAACCACCTCTTCTATATCTCTAAAATCAATTTATCTGGCAAACTCACTTTCTCTTTTTTCTCTGATGACTGTTACCTTTACCTGTCCTATGTATTTTAGATTTTCCTCAATCTTTTTTGCTATGTCCCTTGCAAGGAGCATTGCCTGCTGGTCTGAAATTTCTTCTGGTTTCACAATAACCCTTATTTCTCTTCCAGCAGAGATTGCGTATGCCTGGTCAACACCTTTAAAAGAAGATCCGATCTTTTCAAGTTCTTCAACCCTGCGAAGATAACTTTCCAGTGTATCCCTTCTTGCTCCTGGTCTGGTTGCAGAAAGAGCATCAGAAACCTGAACAATTACTGTATATGGCGAGGCAATATCAAGGTCTTTATGATGGTTTAATGCAGCATCAACAACCTCTTCTGACTCACCACATTTGCGCAATATATCCCCTCCAATTTCAGGATGGCTACCCTCTATCTCCTGATCAAGGGCTTTACCAATATCATGAAGCAAAGCAGCTCTTCTTGCAATCTTTGGGTTCAGTCCGAGTTCCGCTGCAATCATTCCTGCAAGATATGCTGATTCTTTTGCATGCTGGAGTACATTCTGTCCAAAACTTGTTCTGTATCTCAGTCTTCCAAGTAGTTTAATAAGTTCTGGATGCAGGTTTTCTATCCCCAGGTCAAATGCAACATTTTTTCCATCTTCAATCAATTTTTCTTCCATCTCCTGGGTTGTTTTTTGGATAACTTCTTCTATTCTTCCTGGATGAATCCTGCCATCTGCTATAAGTTTTTCGAGTGCAAGTCGCGCAATTTCTCTTCTATAGATATTAAAAGAAGAGATTGTAATCGCCTGAGGAGTATCATCAACAATTAAATCCACTCCTGTTGCAGATTCAAAGGATCTGATATTTCTTCCTTCTCTTCCTATAATCCTTCCTTTAATTTCGTCATTTGGCAAACTTACAACAGAAATCGTGCTTTCGGTGGCTGCTTCTGAAGCAAGTCGCTGCATCGCAGAAATAAGAATTTCTCTTGCCTTTTTATTTCCTATTTCCTTTGCCTCTGATTCTATCTTGCGTATAATTTCAATAGAACTGTTTCTTGCTTCCTGCTCCATTGCCTTTATCAGTGTTTCCTTTGCCTGTTCTCTTGTCATTTCTGAGATTTGTTCAAGTTTTTTCCTTTCTTGTTCAATAATGTTTTCAATCTCCTGTTTCTTTTGTTGTATCTGCTGTTCTTTTTCTGAGATTTGCGCTTCTCTTATCCCTATCTCGGCTTCTTTCTTTTCAAGAAGTTCTACCTTTTTTTCGAGCATAACCTCGCGTTGATTCAAACGTCTTTCAAGAAACTGCAATTCTTTTCTTTTGTTTCTTGTTTCTTTCTCAAATTCAGATCTTAGCCTGTATAGTGTTTCCTTTGTCTGTATATCAAGTTCTTTTTTCTTTGTAAGTGCTACACTTTCGGCTTCCTTTATTATTTCTCTCGCCCGTTCTTCTGCTGCTTTAATAGTTCTTTCTCCAATATACTTACGCCACAGATATCCAATAAGAATGGCAAGCGCGCCCCAAAATATAAACAACGGTATTATGATAGGTGCTGAATTAATATTAATTGTAACCACCCCCTTACTTGTAAGGGATATCCAGGATGGTTAAATAGATGGGTACAATTGTATGCCTGGTTTGCCGTGTTGTTCTATCAAACAAAGGGTAACAATTGTTTTTTCTATTTTCATATCTTTACCATCCTCATTGACCTTATTCCTGGAAATTTCCCTATTTCGTTAATTGTTATATTATCGATTTCTTGATCTAAATTCAAAACAGTAATAGCAGGTCCCCCTTTTATCTTTCTACCCATTGTCATTGACGCAATATTAACATTTTTCCTGCCGAGTATTGTTCCAATATGACCTACAATCCCCGGAACATCATCGTTTCTACATACAAGAAGTGCGCCCTCTGGTGTGGCTTCAACAGGATATCCGTCTATTCTTACAACCCTTGGTTCAGAAGCAACCACTGTTCCTGCTAACGAATATGTTTTACCATCAATCAGCGCCTCAACAGTAATAAGATTTGAAAATTGTTCTGCGGAAATTTTTCTCTTTTCCGTAAACCCCACGCCTTTTTCCTTAAGAATTAAGGGCGCATTTACGTATGTTGCCGGCTGAAATCTTTCACAAAAACCTTTGAGGAGATATACCCTTAAAGGAGCAATATCATAGTTTGTTATCTCGCCTGCGTATTCAACAGACAATTCCTCGGGTATCCCATCAATCATCTGTGCAAGAAATAACCCCAGTTTTTCCGCGAGGTCAAGATATCCCTTGAATCTTGATATAACCTCCTTGTCAATAGACGGAACATTAACAGCATTTTTGATGGTTTTATGAATAAGTGCATCGACAATCTGCTTACATATATCCCTTGCAACATTAATCTGTGCTTCCTTTGTTGATGCTCCAAGGTGTGGGGTTGCTATTACATTATCAAGTTCAATCAGTGCCCTACAACCTGGAGGTTCACTGCAAAAAACATCGAGAGCAGCTGCCTTAACTTTTTTGTTCCTTATAAATTTTTCGAGAACTGCCTCATCAAAAAGTCCACCCCGTGCAACATTAACAATCATAACTCCATCCTTCATCATAGAAAAATGCTGTTCCTTTAGGATATTTTCTGTATCCTTGTTTAATGGAAGGTGCAGGGTAATAATATCTGCTTGTTTGCATATGCCTTCGAGGGTAACAAGACCAACATCAATCCTTTGCATTTCTTCTTCTGACACAAATGGATCATATCCGAGTACATTCATTCCAAATGCTTTCGCATATCCTGCAACGCGTCTGCCAATCCTTCCAAGCCCAATAATACCGAGGGTTTTACCAAAAAGTTCTGTTCCCATGAACTGTTTTCTATCCCATTTGCCCGCTTTCAAAGAACTGCAGGCAGCAGGTATATGTCTTACCATGGAAAGTATAAGCGCAAATGTATGTTCTGCAGCAGAAAGAGTATTTCCTTCAGGAGCATTCATAACAACTATTCCACAGGACGTTGCTGCCTGAACGTCAATATTATCAAGCCCTACCCCTGCTCTTCCAATAATCTTTAATCTTTTTCCTTTTTCTATAACAGGAGCAGGAATTTTTGTTGCGCTTCTAACTATAACAGCATCATAGTTATCAATGATTTTCAGCAAATCATCAACAGGTATTTTTCCCTTTTCATCAACAATAAAACCAGCATCTTTTAATATTTCAATTCCCTCTTTTTCCAGATCATCCGCTGTAAGAACCCTAATCTGCTCCACTACATCTCTCCTTTTCTCTTCATTATTCTTTCTTTGATAATACTTATTTTACCAATGACTGGCACTCTTGTCAAAGTTTTAAGGGATTTTCTGATTATGCGGGTATATCCATTCACAGGTAAAATCAGGAAAATACTACGAATCTCCATTGAAAAATGCAAAAAATAGGTACCAAGTTGGAAGATATAAATATTGAAACATCTTCCTGTTTATTTCTTACTTACTATTCTTCAATAAGACAACCTGGTTAACTGAGTATCTATAAATTTATTCAATCATTACAACACAGGACGAATGCGGAGGTAAATTCTTGATTTTAACCGACTTACCTTTTATCGATACAGATTCTGATATCATGCCCCTAATATTTAGAATACGCAATTTTGAATTTTTTGGAACATCAAGTTCTTCTGTGTTTATCAAGACATCCCCATTCATTTCTTCTTTGTCTTCAAGGTTCGTAATGAGCAAAAGCGCTTTACCCTGGTTTGATTGCCATAAACTTGGGAATAACCAGAAATTTTTGCAGTAAACTGCGTTTGTTGGGCAATACGCAGGGTTATGAAGTTTTACGATATCCCCGGGTAAACTGGTCATTGCATTCCACAGTGGTCTCATATACTCAGACGCTTTTGCAAATGGAACACCTGGCTCAAGAACAGGATGACCCGTCATTCCAAAGGCACAGCATATTGCTGCTGCCTTTTTCCCAGAAAATTCTGCCCTATCTTTAAGGTTTCCTCCAATTAAATGTGCGCCAGAACAATCAAAACATGAAAAATATGCTGTGCTTTCAGGAACAGTAAGAAGCTCATCATGTTTTATTGATAATTCCCCACACAATGCAGCATCAAGACAACTCTGGCTGAGCGCAAAAGGAAATCCTGTATGGCCAATAATAGCTCCGTTTTCACCAATTCTTTTTCGCATTGCCCTCAGATACATAAAATAGCCATATGATGACCAGTGAAGAAGGCTTGTTTTTGTAAAGCCCATTGCATGAGGAGAATTCCAGTCAGGATAAAATCCATCCCAATCTCTTTTCATATACTCCTCAAACCATGTCTGATACATCTGATACTGTTCACAGCCCCTGATATAGGTTAAAACTCTCATATTACGCTGGTGACATCTATCAACAAATGCCTTAAACCATTTAGGATCTTTAACAACATAATCCGCAGGTGGTTCACAGTTTGTCCCTGGATTTCTCATCCAGAACTGGTGAATAATCATTAAATTTGCGCCAAGGTCTGCTGCTTCATCAACCCTTTTTATATCAGGGTTACCCTTAAACAACTGTGGTGGTTGACAGGCAACCTGTTTGATTGGCATTAAAGCCCATGGCCACTGATTTTCAATAAGTGCATAGGGATACATACAATGAGCAACCCTACAACCAAGAACATTGTTTCTATAGGCAGGATCAACACCTTTCCCACTTTGGGTTCGAGATGTAAGAAACAGCATACCCCATTTGTTTCTATATCTGACAGGTTCACTTATCTTCATTTGGGTCCCATGAAAGATATACCAGTGAAGTGCCCATTTGTTTCCCTCTTTGCCACCGCAACTCATTGTATACTGCCGGGGTGCATCATTAAAACCTATCCACTCATCAAGGACAAACTCAATCTTATTGCTAAAAAACTTTGTTTTATCCCAGCCGAGGTCTATTGAAGCAAGAGGCCATAATTCCCTCTGACAGGATGTTTCAGCAGGTTGTTTATAGAGATCAAGTCCATAAAAAACATGGGTTGTTGAATAATCTCTTTTATACCATGGTTCCCTTGTAAAATATCCCCATTTTGCTGATTTCGCTGTTTCGATATCAAGAAAAACATTCATTGATATTTCATTCAGAGTAAAACTTTTTTTTCCATCTGTATCAATTATCTGTTCGCAGAAAACAGCGCCTTCTGAGAATATCTCATATCTCTGTGTAATTTTTACAGAGCCACCCGCAATTTTTGCCTCATTCTGGATGACAACTCTTTCGTTGTCAGATGACTCAACAGTAAGTTTTGATTTTGTTTCAGAAAGATTGTATGCCTTGCCATCAACAACAAACCTGAGCCCACAGATAGTATCAGAACCTGAAAGAAGTTTATGCGATTCCATTTCATTTTTACACGCAAAATCAACTATTTCACCGCCTTTATCTGCGTTCCACGTAAGTTTTCCTGAACCTGTTTCAACAGTAATTTTTCTGCCATCTCTGCGAATTTTTAACATACACTTTCTCCTTTTTTAACAGGATTATTTGAAATTTGATAATACACCAAAAAATCCAATATGTCCAGATACTGTACGCATTGGGGGCATAGGTAACACTTTTTGGTACTGAAAAAAGAAGTCAAAAGGTATTTTTTTAATGATTCATGAGGTCTTTTGAAATTATATTCTACAAGCCACTCTGTAAGCAATGGGTTAAGTATTTCCGGATCATCAATATAATGTCCAATTTGTAAAAATTCTTCTTCCAAGGTTCTGTTAAATCGTATAATCCTTTTAGTGTCCATCTTTCGTAAGGTTCAGGGTGATAGGGATTATAAGGAATTGCCAATCCCGTGAAAACCCTGGCTGTTTTTTTCTGGCTCAATCTCAGAGCCACCCATCTCAGGAGTTTACGCTTCAAGGCGATAAACTCTTTCATATTTGGTTTGGCACTTGTGATATCAAAATAATATTCTGTATCCTTTATTTTTACAAATATATCTACAACAGAATCCTGATTAATTTTTGCCTCGTGCCTTTCTCAAAGTATTTCTTTAAGAAAACCTCGGCCAATTGTGGAATAAATTTACCAAGATATGGATGTGATCATTTCCGAGGATTTCGATATTCTTTCTTGTATCTACATTCTCCTCGATTACTCTGGCATCTATCCCAAACTTGCTTGCGGCTTTCTTGTTAATCTCTAACATTTATTTAATATAATGGATTATTGTTTTTAGATTATTATACTGCAAAGTGTGGACGAAATTCTAACAGTGAATGTGGTATAATGACTAATATGAAAAAAAATGCGATTGTTTTTGATTTTGATGGTCCTCTTGTCAATAGTGGCTGGGACAAATCAATTCATATTCTTTTTTCATCTTTTGTTGCCTGCTGGGATACTGGGTTCAGAAAATTTCTTCATCCTGATAATCTCGAGATTGATATAAACAAAATGATTCAGGGCTTTGTTAAATATCCTGGTGCACCCAGATTCCAGCAATTATCAGCGGTTGTCAGTTGCATTGTAAGAAATAAGCCAGAATCAGTAAAAGAACCCTATGAACTTGGTGTGGATGAAAACCTTCAGAAAGAATATAAAAAACTGCAGAAAAGGTATAATGAATTTTACTCTGGGTTAAATAATGCGGCAGCAAGATTATTCTGGAAGCCACTTCCACCAGTAAGAAAGGTTATTGAAACACTTTCAAAAGATTACGACCTTTATGTTGCCTCGGGTATTATTCAGGAAATCCTCGAAAAGGACTTTGACCACTATGGTTTTGACAGGAAACTTTTTCTGGGTATAAAGGGTAGCGACCCTGCAGGTGCCATTGACAAAGCAGAGATATTGAAACAAATCAAAAACTCTGGCTATGAAGATGTTCTTTTTATCGGAGATTCAAGCAAGGACTTAGAATACGCAAGAAAAGCAGGAGTGAAGTTTTTCAGGATTAAGACCGCAGATGATTATGAAAGGTTAATGAATCAGATTAAGAATGGTCTTCCAGATGAACAGGATATATGGGAATACACAGAACAAGAACTCGAGATTATAAAATCAAAAGTTCTTTTTCTTATGAAAATCTACGCAAGTGGAAAAAAACTTTCATACCAAGATATTACAAGGTGGATAAATACAGGTAGATTTTCCCCTTGATTTTCTGTTTCCGCTAAAAATTTTTATATTTTCAGCGGAGCCCTCTCTATGATACCTTTTTCAAGTGGTTTGTTCTTCAAAACCTCATTAGGCCCATAAAATCCCTTGCTTATTCTGCAAAGAGAATAAAAGATTGTATTAGGGCCAACAAATACACCTGGGTCTGAAACTGAATTACAGCCAACCTGTGAATAATCTCCGAGAATAATACCAATCTTTGGTCTACCAATGTCATATTTTTTCTCCTGGACTACAATCACAACATTTTTCTTTCCTGATATACCAGCGTATATACCAAGATTGGCTGTTGTTGCCTGGTTCCCAAAGTGAGTAGCATATCCGCAGATACTATCCCCAACATATGACGGATGCGGGAAATTCGCCTTGTCCATCATCACACCATTTTTTATTTCACCGCGATATGTTCCACCATCACCTATGATGACATCTCCCCTGAAATATGCACCCTGCCTTATCTCGTTTTTATTTCCTATGATTGTTGGGCCTTTTATCCCGACACCGGATTCAATAACATTATTTTCACCTATATAGATATCACCCTCATCAAGAAAAACACTTGCTCCAGTAAGATGTGTATCCTTCCCAATAAATAATGTATGGCCTTTATCTTTAAGCGAACCTTTTATAAAGGATGGTTCGAATATTGCCCCATCTTCAACATAAATAACAAAATTACCTGTACTTTTCCCTTTGAATGCCTGAGGAGACAATTCTTTTACTGTACTGGAATTTTTCTTTTCCTGAAGAGATTTTTGAATCCATTCGCAGGCATAAGGATGAATTGCCTCAAGGACTGATATAACCGAATTTATTTCCTGTCTTTCAAAAAGATCGCGATGCCTGAATGGATATTTATTGAAATCAAAATAAAAATGGACCTTTAATCTTTCTGGCACCTCATTTTGAGGTATATCTTTTAACTTTAGTATTTCTCCTTGCATATATTCCTCCTGTGTTTAGGTATAGATTTTAATATGAATGATAGAAAATTTCAACCCTCTAACTTTTCTTAAGGGAAAAATATACATCTATCAGTTAAAACCAGAAGTAAAATATCAATAAAATGATAAAATGATAGAAAGAAAT
>MWDQ01000034.1 GCA_002070645.1 candidate division TA06 bacterium ADurb.Bin131 | reverse complement strand
TTTCTTTTCATCCATTTTCTTCCTCCTTATTAAGAATTTATTCTATACAGGTTAATAATAACCTTCTTTATATTTCCCCTTTAAATTCCAGAATTTTCTGCACCGACAGTAAGATAAAAATTAAGGTTTCATCCTGCAACATTTTCTCACTAAACCAATACTATGAGCTTATGTATTATTATATCATACTTTCCTCCTTTCCAGACATCAGGACAGGGTCAATTCTTTCTCATAGATTGAGTTATTTTTTCTCTGACAATTGATATTAAAGGACTTTGTAGAAATTCTACAGGTAAATCATTTCTTGAATAATGTATCTGAAAATTCAGTAAAACTTTATCAACCTCTTCTGATAGTTTTGTATCCTTTCTTACAGTATTCAACATCTCTATGATTGATAATGATTGCTGATTCATTTTCTCGTATATCTCATCTCTGTTCTTTATTTCTTCTACCTTCGAGAAAAATCCACTCCATAAATCCCAGAGAAACTGAACAATAATCTTTTTCTCTTCAGAAGAATTTGTAGGATCATTTAAGAATTTTATCCCCTCATTTACTGCTCCCTTCTCTTGCTCAAAATTCATCCTCTCTCTTATGTAAATACTTAAATCCTCTGACTCATCTTTCCTATAATCTTCTGGTTCTATATCTTTGAATTTATTATGATAAAGATAATATTCTAAAAATATGCGTGGATTAGTTTTCATATTACAAAATCTTCTGTAGAAAAAAATCCGACCTGCTGCTTCTCTATCTTTTTTAGATGCTTCTATAGCCATAATAAACACTTTCTCACTGCCCAGGGATTCAAGATA
Source organism: candidate division TA06 bacterium ADurb.Bin131 (assembly GCA_002070645.1). Lineage (GTDB taxonomy): Bacteria > Ratteibacteria > UBA8468 > B48-G9 > DTJG01 > DTJG01. Next base: position 30,650 of record MWDQ01000034.1, on the reverse strand, counting down.
TTTTCTTATTTCCACTTCCCTTTTATTCTCTTCTTTCATTCTTTCCTCGTAAGGTAATTTTTCTATATATTTATATTTTTCATTAATCTCTTCCATTTTCTTCAAACAGGGATTCATCAAACTGACAACATCTATCTTTTCTTCTGCCCAACCTGTAAAAAAAATTCCCATTACCAATAGAATAATCAATTTCTGCTACATCGTTTTCTCCTGTTTATGGTGAATGTAATGGACTTAAGGTACCTACTTCTAATCTTTGTTTTCTCGGAGTGCACCCGTCGCTTCCATTGTGAAAATTCAGATTATTTTGACTTACCATAATGTTCCAGTTTTCATCTGTCCCATAAAGTCTGTCTGATGGATTTTCATAAGCAACTTCAGATACTCAATTACATCTTATTTTTTTGATGTCCTCCGGTGTTCCTTCCCAAGTATCTCCATAATAAACCAGAGGTTGTGAAATGCAATAATCTTTTCCTAAAAGATTGTTAGCAGTATAACAAACTGCTTTGCGTGGGCCTCTGGAGAAAGAGGATGGATTATATGGACCATAATACCCCCATTCACCAATAAAATTAGTAAGAGTGACTTCTTCAACAACGTGCCCGGTTCCTGCAATATGGGTAACTGTGTATTTACTGTAATCTAACAAATCTGTTTTTACATTCTCTCCTGTATAACCATAAAGAAGCCCTGCATGATTTTGTCCACCTGTTTTATCCCGATATACAGCATCACCCACATTTATCTGATAAACTGTAAATTGATATTCTTCTGTTTCCATTGTTGAACTGCCTTCTTTAACCTTTATTTTTACTTTATAATCTCCATAAACAACCAGGGCTCCTGTATTATCTTTCCCATTCCATAGGTATGTTTTATTGTTCCCTGGAGAATTAGTAAGATTTGTACTAAAAACAACATCATTACTGGAATCTAAAATATTCAATTTAACCTCATCAGGACTCCAGTCCTTTACAGGAAGGATATCATAAACAATCTTAAATAGTATTGCCTCCCAGACAAAACTACTTGTATCAACCCTTTGTACCTGAATTTCTTCACAACAATCTGGGTCCTGTTGGGCTGTTGTCGTAACTCTAATCCAACCTTCACCAGCAGGTCCACTAAAATATCCAGAAGTATTACAGGTCTCTGAGGTTGTGAAAGCAGTAGGATTTGGTGATGGATTAGAAACTACCCCTCCTTGGCCAGTAGCATATTCAAGGTAATATTTATACTCTATATAAAAATCTGCAAGGGATTGTTCAAGTCCTATAACATATGTCTTATCAGAGGGAAAGTGGGTTATTCCATAAAGGTATATTGCCTCTATCTTATCAGAAAGGTTTACCGCCTGAAAGACATACCTGTTTGCTTCTTGTAGAAATGCTTTTGGCTGGTCTGCTTTCAGTGGGTATGAGAAAAAAATATGAAGAGATAGACAGACAAGCACAAGTATAATCTTTTTCATCTGTCCATCCTTCAGGTATCTTTCTTTACCTGCAGTACCTGTTATCTTAATCAGATTCTATATCTTTGGTGGGCTTTGTCAAGAGGGGTGTACAGTAGACATCATTTTTTTATGGTAGAGATTAGTTTATATTGTTATGTCTGACATCTGAAAATACTCAGTACATTTAGTAGGAATCAGTAAGTAACCAAAAAAGACACCTGATATTCAACAAAATTTTTATTGGGCACTATTGAATAAATAGTGTTTATTTCCTTTTCAAAATTTTTACTTTACCTTTACCTTTACAAATATTCCCGATTTTAACTACCCTGAATCCATGTTTTTGGCTATATGCCTTAATATCTGCAACAGAGTTTTCTGAACAAGCCAAAATAAGGCCTATTCCCATGTTAAAAACATTAAACATTTCTTTTGTTTTTATCCTTCCTTTTTCCTGAATAAGTTGAAAAATTTTTGGAATATTCCATGTATTTGGGTCTATTTCAGCATCAAAATTCTCAGGTAATATTCTAACAAGATTACCCGGTATTCCACCACCAGTAATATGTGCCGCTGCATGTATCAGTTTTTTCTCACAGAGTTCTGAAAGCATAGTTGAATATATGTATGTCGGTCTTAAAAGTTCTTCTCCGAGTGAACGTCCTAATGATTCATGATATCTTAAAAGAGCCCCTTTAATTCTGCCACCGCCAAAAAGAACTTTTCTTGCCAGGGAAAATCCATTTGAATGAATTCCATTTGAATATATACCCAACAATATATCATCTTCATTAACCCTCGATGGTCCAAGAATCTCTTTTTTTTCCACGATGCCAACACAAAATCCTGCAAGATCAAATTCATCATCAGAATATAAGCCAGGCATCTGGGCTGTTTCTCCTCCTATAAGGGCACAGTGCGCTATTTCACATCCTTTAACTATGCCTTCTATAATCTTTTTTTCTCTTTCAATCTTCAGTTTTCCAACTGCAAGGTAATCAAGAAAAAACAGTGCTTTTGCTCCACATACAGCAATATCATTACAGTTCATAGCAACAAGGTCTATCCCGATGGTATCGTATTTTTCAATCTCCTTGGCAACAAGAATTTTTGTGCCAACGCCATCACACGAAGATACGAAAAATGGTTTCTTATAACCATTGGGAACAGGCATAAATCCACCGAAAAAACCAATTCCACCGTATAACTTTTTATAAAAACTTGTTTTCCTGATTTGTTGATTTATGATATCAACAAGTGTTTCTGCCTTTTCATCGTTAACTCCTGCGCTTTTATATGAAATCATTTTTCTTCCTTTTTTATATATCAGTTTTGGTTCTAAATATTATACATCAAACCTGTGTACATAAAAAAAGGGCGGTTCTTATTTTGAACCGCCCTTTATTGTTTTATTTTCCATCCTTACTTGTTTCCGTCAACCTCTCGGTAATCTGCGTCTACAACCTTTTTATCTCCTTGTTCTGGCTCTCCCTGCGGCTGGGTTGTTTGCTGGTTTGTAACATCCTGCTGGGTTGTTTGCTCTGTTGATGTTTGCTTGTAAAGAATTTCCGCTATACGATGAGACGCCTGTTCAATCTCTTGCATAAGAGATCTTATCTCTGACTCGTTTTTTGCGTCAATTGCTTTTCTCAGAGCAGCAATCTTATTGTTCAAAGATTCTTTTTCTTCTGCAGGAATCTTATCAGAATGTTCCTTCAGGGTTTTCTCAACACTATAAGCAAGACCATCCGCCTGATTGCACAATTCGATAAGTTCCTTTTGTTTTCTATCCTGTTCAGCAAATTGTTCTGCCTCTTTAATCATCTTATCAATTTCTTCTTTTGTCAGTTTCTTTGACGCAGTTATCTTTATTGACTGCTCCTTTCCTGTTGCCTTATCCTTTGCAGTAACAGCGAGTATACCATTTGAATCAATATCAAAGGTCACCTCTATCTGAGGGACTCCCCTCGGAGCAGGTGGAATTCCTTCAAGATGAAACCTACCCAGACTTGTGTTATGCGCTGCCATCGGCCTTTCTCCTTGAAGCACGTGGACCTCAACAGATGTCTGATTATCAGCAGCAGTTGTAAATGTCTGACTTTTCTTTGTAGGAATAGTAGTGTTTCTATCAATAATCTTCGTAAAAACACCCCCGAGTGTTTCTACACCAAGAGAAAGAGGAGTAACATCGAGCAAGAGAATGTCCTTATCTTTCAAATCTCCTCCGAGTATCGCACCCTGTATTGCTGCACCAATAGCAACACATTCCATTGGATCAATTCCTCTTTCTGGTTTTTTCCCCATAAAATCTTCAATAAACTTCTGAACAATTGGCATTCTCGTTGGTCCACCAACAAGGATAATCTTGTCAACTTGATTCGGAGTGAGTTTGGCATCTGCAAGTGCCTGACTCATTGGCCCACGACATTTTTCCACCCTTGCCCGCACAAGTTCTTCAAGTTGTGTTCTTCTTATCTTCATTGAAAGATGTTGAGGCCCTCGTTCATTCGCTGTTATAAAAGGAAGATTAATATCTGTTTCGAGGGTTGAAGAAAGTTCTATTTTTGCTTTTTCAGCAGCCTCTCTAATTCTCTGCATCGCCATTCTATCAGTGGAAACATCTATACCTGTTTGTGTCTTAAAATCCTTTACAATAAAATCAACAAGGTCCTGGTCCATATCAGTTCCACCAAGTTGTGTATCACCACTGGTAGAAAGAACCTTAAATACTCCACCTCCCATCATCTCCATAATCGTTACATCAAGTGTTCCTGCTCCAAAATCAAAAACCATAATTTTAAGTTCTTGATTGAGTTTATCAAGCCCATATGCAAAAGCCGCAGCAGTTGGCTCATTAATAAGACGGACAACCTCAAGTCCAGCAATTGTTCCAGCATCTTTTGTCGCCTGTCTTTGGTTATCATCAAAATATGCAGGCACTGTTATTACTGCCTTTGTAATAGGGTACCCGAGAAAACTTTCGGCGTCTTTTTTTATCTTTTGAAGGATAAATGCGGAAATCTGCTGTGGAGTATAAGTTTTTCCGTCAATTGTATACTTAAAGTCAGTACCCATCTTTCTTTTTGCACCGAAAATCGTTCTTTCAGGATTAACTGCTGCCTGTCTTCTTGCTGGTTCTCCAACAAGAACCTGCCCATCCTTTGTAAACGCAACATATGACGGGAATGCCTTTCCACCAACAATTGTTGTTCCTTCAGCACTCGGTATAACAACAACCTTACCGCCTTCCATTATAGCAGCTGCAGAATTACTTGTTCCTAAATCAATTCCAATAATTTTTTCCATATTTTTCTCCTCTCACTTTATATTATTTTTCTTTCTACTTTTAGATGACCATAAAAACCAAAAAGTTTCAGTCAAAGAATATCAAAAAATTGGATAGATCCTGACATGACCAAAAAGTCCTGATTCAAGTTTCTGTCTATCAATAGAAAGATATATCGGTGCATAGGTTCCATTCAAAAAACCTTTTTTTTCAAGCATCTTCAATTTCTTCTCATCTCCGCAGATGTTATTGGCAGGTGTATTGATTACCTTGATCTTTAATAAATGCCTTCCCTCCGCCAGATTATTAACCATAGTCATAAATGGAGTAAATATAATGTCGTCTACTTTCTTATTATCAATAAAAACTGTTGCGGCATAACATAACCTGCCCAATGTTAATATGGCTTTTTTAATATTCCTTTTGCATACAAATTCTGCGTAATATGTCATAAATCCACTGTATCCTTGATAACCAAGATTATTCCACGATGGAAATGGTTCTCTTAAAAATAAGGTTGTACCTGATGGAAGTATTAATTTCCAATTATCTGGCTTAATCTCATTTTTGATGGCTTTCGTTTTAATTTTTTCTGACAGGGTTAAACTTAAAATGACAACCTTTGTTTCAGATGGTTCAAAATCAAAACTAATATTATTCCTGCCTACAGGCAATAAACATCCTGAGTTCTGCTCAAAAAAATATATATCTCCTTTATTCTTAAAAGCAACACTGCAAGCAATATGTTTGCTTGATTCATTCAGAAGCATAAAAAATTGATAATTACCATAAACCCTTGTTAGAATACTGATAGGAACATCCCCTGGCTTAATAGAAATCAGGTATGCCTTAATCTTTTCTCTAATTAAAGAAATGATTTCATCAGGACTTGATGAATAAATAACGTTATTCCCATGAAGAACAAATACCTCAGGCAATATTATGTTTGCACCTTTTTCTGCGAGATTACGAAGTAAATCAATTTCATAATCTGATAGAATTGATTTTTCTGGAATAATCAGGCACTTATAACACACATCAGAATTGATTATAACTTCCCCATTATAAACAGAAGATAAAGCAAGATTTTCTTCCCATATATAGTCAAATTCAATCTGGTTGTAAATAAGTTTCTTTGCAATTGACTCAATAACCAATGCAATTTCGTGACCTTCCCCAATATAGTAATTATAATGTGGAATGTACACACAAACCTTTGGGCCAGAAATTCCATTACTGGCAATTTGACATATTTGTGAAATCCTTTGAAAAACCTTTTTCCCATAGTTCCTTATCAAAGGATTTGCTTCGCTTAATTCTGGTGGATGAAAATACCAGGATTTTTCTGGATTATAATTTGAAAGTTTATAGAAAAACTTATTTATTCCCCTGACAATCTGATAATCAGAGACAAATCTTATAAAATCAGGGTATACACTATGACCCATTACAGCAAGGGATTCACTCATAGCAAGTGGAATGTTTTTTGTATGTCTTACAGAACCAGCAAGACGAGAGGCATCATTGAATCTATCTGGTTCAATCTGCCTGAAAACCGCGTCAACACCAGGCATATCTGATTCATCCATAATCTTAAAAAACATCCCGCTTCTGCTTACAATATCAGAAAGAGATTCATCTCCTGTATGGTGTCCTGTACAAACAACCCCATGAATTTTGCACCAGGAATGAATCTTTCCATAGAAATTTTCTTTAACCATATCTGTCCAGACATCCACATAGTCAGATCTAACCTTTTTCGTTTGCTCATCTTCTATCTGATTAAACATCACATCATAGATTGTTTTCTTCACTATAATAGGCACAAGATATTCAAAAATACTGTAGCCCTTTTTTTCAAAAAACCGTTCAGCAAGTCCATCACTCCAGGGTAAAAAAGAAGGAAGATGGGGTTCATCATAGAAAAAACCTTTGATTGTTGTTCCAAAAAAATCCTTTAATCTTTCAAAATATTTCTCATGAACGAGATTGATAAACAAACTGGTTGCATCTGGATTAAGCATATCAACAGACCATGCATCTCTATCATCATTGCTATATATATCACATGGTTCTGGATAAAGATATCTTGAATGGGAACGTACTGTATGCTCCATTGCCGAAATATATTCCCAGCCAACCACAACAACCCTCTGTCTACCTTTTGCAGTAAGGGTTATAAAATCTCCATACTGAGTATCAATGTTATGGATAGGGCCAGATACATTATTAAATTTATCAATATTGAAATATGCAGCAGAAAGAGTATTAACCGGGATATTCAAACAAATGTTTTCTCCTTCTTCAAAAACAATATCAATAAAAATTTTCAATCTTTTAGCCCTGAATTTTTTTTCTTTACCAACAAAACCACCACCAAAACCACTCGGAAAACACCAATCATCCCATATCCAGACCTCTAAATCAGATGCGTTTGCTTCTTTAACTATACATTCAACAGAGTTCATCCAGGCATCATCCATAAACCTGTTTGGCAGTCCACCCCAAGGAATAATCATCACACCACCATATCCCAATTTATGAAATGACTTTATCTGGTTTGAAATTTTTTTATTATCAAGGTTATCATTTAAGGCCCACGCCGCAACAGGCATGTATTTTTTTGAATCACAGTTGAACTGTTTGAAAAAATTTTTTTTAAGCATTATCTACTCAAATTGGTAAGATATAATTAATCCACTAATCCTCGTTTACACGCAGGGGTAAGTATGAAAAAACCACTGAATTTATCTGGTTTTATATCTACTACTTTTCACTCAACATAGACAAATGAACATCAATTAAATTAGGCGGTGAGGGAATCGAACCCACGACCTCTTCCTTGTAAGGGAAGCGCTCTTGCCGACTGAGCTAACCGCCTGTTTTGTTTTATTGTATTATTTTACACATATAATAAAACTTGACAAACATTTTAATTTACTGTATATATTCTCTATCAAAAATCCTTTTTTAAACTTTTAAGGAGGCAAGGGATGTTAGAGGAAATAAAGCAAGCAATCATTAGAGGTGATGCAAAAAAAGCCACTGAGCTTGTTTCAAAAGCTCTGGCTGAAAATATCAGTGTTGAGGAAATATTAAATAATGGGTTGATTGCTGGAATGAATATTGTTGGTATGAAGTTCAAAAATAATGAGTTTTATGTGCCCGAGGTGCTTATAGCCGCAAGAGCAATGAATAAGGCCATGGAAATTCTTCAGCCAGAGATTGCAAAAGCCGGCATTAAGGCACAGGCAAAGGTTGCAATAGGAACTGTTAAGGGCGACCTCCATGATATTGGAAAAAACCTTGTATCCATGATGTGGAAAGGAGCTGGTTTCGAGGTTATGGATCTTGGGATAGATGTCCCTGAAGATAAATTTGTTGAAGCAGCAAAAAATGGTGCTCAACTTATAGGATTATCTGCACTTTTAACAACTACAATGCCTGCTATGAAGGATGTTATTGAAAAGATAAAAGCAGAGGGTTTAAGAGATAGTGTAAAGATTATCATTGGTGGTGCACCTGTTACGCAGGCATATGCCGATGAAATAGGTGCCGATGGATACGCGCCCGACGCTGGTTCGGCTGTTGATAAAGCAAAAGAATTACTTGGACTTCAGTAATGCAGGCGTATGAACTGTGCCTTTGTTCTCTATAATCTTCTGGATACTGTTCGGGTATTTGTCCGGTAGTCTCGTCTGGGGATACTGGATTGGTAAGTATCTCTATGGAATCGATTTAAGAACAAAAGGCAGTGGTAATATTGGGGCAACGAATGTGTTCCGGGTGCTTGGACCAGTACCCGGAATTTTTACTTTTATACTCGATGTATTAAAAGGTGCTCTGCCTGTGATAATCTTCCAGAGTGTATACGGAAAAAATGCAAATCTTTTGTTTATGCTGGCCGTGGGACTTGCTTCAATTCTCGGAAGTCGATTTTCTGTTTTTCTCAAAGGTAAAGGAGGAAAAGCAGTAAATTGTAGTTTTGGAGTTATACTTGCAGTGATACCACGCGAATCATTACTAACTCTGGGAATATGGATTGTTGTGTTTTTAAGTACTGGCTATGTATCTATAGCTTCAATAACTTCCGCAATTGGACTACCACTACTGATTTTAATTTTGAAAGAAAATGTAGTTATCCTGGTTGCAGGAATACTTATTTCTCTCGTGATTATATTTGCGCACAAAGAAAATATCAAAAGATTAATTCAGGGCAAAGAAAATAGGTTCAAAATATGGAAAAGATAGCGGTTATAGGCGCTGGTGGTTGGGGAACAGCACTTTCCATAGTTTTCTCAAAAAAAACTGATGTTATCCTGTGGGAAAGATTCTCTGAATACGCAAAAATTCTTTCGTCTACACGAGAGAATTTAGAATTTCTACCAGGAATTAAAATACCAGAATCTGTTGTTATCACAAACAGTATTGAAGATGCCTGTTCAAATTCAAAAACGATAATTATGGCTGTACCTTCGAAGTATTTCAGAAATGTAATAATCGAAATAAAACCATTTTATAGAAAACAGGAAATACTCATTGCCTCTAAAGGTATAGAACCAGAAACAGGTATGAGGATGTCAGAGATACTGTATAATGAAATTGGTTGCCATAACTTTGCAGTTATTTCCGGACCGACCATCGCCTATGAGGTTGCAGTGGGTAATCCGACTGCTGCTGTGATAGCAGCCAGAAATATCAACCTTGCAAGAAAATTTCAGGAAATGTTTTCTTCTGAAAAGTTTAGATTATACACAAGTAATGATGTGTGCGGGGTTGAAATCTGCGGTGGATATAAGAATGTTCTGGCAATTGGTTCTGGAATAATAGATACACTCAAACTTGGGGATAATACGAGGGCAGCATATTTAACAAGAGGTGTGCATGAGATGAAAAATTTTGGTATCACCCTCGGCGCAAAAGAAAAAACATTCTGGGGTCTGGCTGGAATTGGTGATTTAATAACAACTTCTATCAGTCCTACAAGTAGAAACCACAGATTTGGAAAAGCAATTGCTGCGGGAAAAGGTAATGAATTCCTTTCAAGTACAAAAATGATTGTTGAGGGTATCTTTGCCTCAAAAGCAATCATAAAAATGTCTAAAGAAAACAATGTGGAAATTCCTATTGCATCAGCAATATATAGAATTATTCACGAACACACAAGCCCGATGGACGAAATTAGAAAACTTATGACAAGACAGTTAAAGGATGAATAATAATACTCATTTTTACAGTATCAGCAAAGTATCCGAAATCACTGGAATATCTCCGCATATACTGAGATACTGGGAAAAACATTTTTCTTTTCTTAAAATTCAGAGAGACCCTGCAGGAAGAAGAATCTACTCAGACAGGGATATTGAAAAAATCAAAAATATAAAAGAAATGCTTTATAATGAAGGATATAGAATAAAAGGGGTAAAAAAGAAATTTCGTACTGATTATAACAAAAAAAAAGAAAAACATACGTCTGGTGATTTTCTTAAAAAGATCCTTCGCATGATAAAGGAGATTGAAAAATGTTTACCATAGGTGTTCTTGCATCTGGAAAGGGAAGCAATTTAGAAGCAATAATCAAACACATTCAGGGCGGATTCCTGAATGTAAAAATAGGCGTGGTTATTAGCGATAATCCTGATGCTCACGCCCTCGAAATTGCAAAATCATCAGGAATTCCGGCAATATATATTGAGCCAGGAAAATACCGCACATTTCTCGAAAATACCCAAGAAGAAAAATATATTGAATGCCTTAAAAAGTACGAGGTAGAGTTTGTATGTCTTGCAGGTTTTATGCGAGTGATTAAAAAAAATTTCTTTGCTGAATATACCAACAGAATTATCAATATCCACCCTTCTCTTCTTCCTTCTTTTCCTGGACTTGAAGCATGGAAACAGGCCCTTGACTATGGGGTTAAATTTACAGGATGCACTGTTCATTTTGTGGAAGAAGATATAGATACAGGCCCGATTATTCTTCAAGCAGTTGTTAATGTACTTAATGATGATACCCCTGAGATACTACATCAAAGAATACAGGAAAAAGAGCATATTATCTATCCCATTGCAATAAAACTTATTTCAGAAAATAGAGTAAGGAGAAAAGGAAGGAGGGTTATAATAGATGAAGATTAACATCAGACCTGCTATCTTAAAGGACGCATATCAGATAAAAAATATCATCAATGAACATGCAAAAAAAGGAAAGATGCTGCCGGTTTCAATAAATCAGGTTTTTGAGCACCTACGTGATTTCTGGGTTATAACCGATTCAAAAAACACGATTATCGGCTGTGGGGCATTAAGAATTGTGTGGAAAGACCTTGGTGAAATAAGATCTCTTGCTATAAGAAACTCAAAACAAAAAAAAGGGTGCGGTTCAATGCTAATAAATGCTCTTATTGAAGAAGGCAAAAAAATAGGAATCAAGAAAATCTTCGTTTTAACATATACCCCTACGTTTTTTGAAAAATTTGGATTCGTCCGTATTGAAAAAACAAGGCTTCCACATAAAATATGGATCGATTGCATCAATTGTCCAAAGTTTCCAAGATGTGATGAAATACCTATGTTAAAGGTCCTATGAAAAAAATTATCCTGATTGTATTTTCATTGTTGTTGGCATTAAATCTCTATGCAGATGTAAATACTGAAAATAAATTTGCTGTGGATGATTTTTTATCCGGTAAGAAAATTGTAATGAAACGCACCTTTATGAACAATGTTTTTGCTATTGGAAGTATAGTTGATTTTTCTGGATTATCATATGAGGATGCAATAATTCTTGGTGTCAGCGTTAAATTCAACGGCACATCATATAAGGATGTTTATATTGCAGGTGATAGTGTGGAGATTTCAGGAAACGTCAAAGGCAACATCAGGGTCATTGCAAGACAAATCACAATAAATCATCTTACGGTTGATGGAAACGCGAGTATTACCGCGCCAGAAATTACAATTTCTGATGATGTAGAGTTTAAGAAATTAACAAAGATATGGTCGAATAATATTCAAATGGGTGGATGGTATGATAATCTTCATATAAAAACCAAGAAGATAATTTTTTCAAAAAACCTGTTCGTTGACAGAGAACTTGTTGTTCAAAGTAAAGAAAAACCTCAAGTTCCAACAGACACGTTAAAACACTGCAATTTTACATATAAACCTCCTATACAGGGAAAAATACAGTTTTTCCTATCTTCAAAACTCAGAAAATTGTTTTCTTTTTTAAGTTTATGTTTTCCATTTCTACTTATGTTTTTTATGACTCCTCGCATTCTTCAGGAAACAATTGATATTATTGAAAAAAGACCTGTATGGATATTTTTAACCGGGATACTTTTACTTATACTTACTCCATTAGCCCTTGTTATTCTTATGCTCACCATTATTGGTGCGCCTCTCGGGTTGATTTTTTTCACATTCTATCTTTCATTCTTATATATCTGCCGTGGATTTACATCCATAACACTTGGAAGAATAATTCTCATAAAATTGAAAGAGGGAAAATTAAAAATGATTGCTTCTATGTTTATTGGCATTGGAATTTTTGTATTTCTGGCATCTATACCAAAAGTTGGATACGTTTTTCAATTCATATTTATGATCTTTGGATTCGGTGGATTTGCGGTTGGAAGAATCAGGATGTTTATAAAAATGAAAAAAGAAAATCTTATATAGGAGGAAGAAATGAAAAAAATTGTTCTTGCATATTCTGGCGGACTTGATACTTCTATCATAATAAAATGGTTGCAGACAACGCAAAATGCCGAAATAATTGCATTTACCGCAGATGTTGGGCAAAAAGAAAATCCTGCTATACTCGAAGAAAAAGCAATAAAAACTGGCGCAAAAAAATTCTATTTCAAGGACTTGAAAAATGAATTCATAGATGACTATATTCTGCCTTCATTAAAAGCATCAGCGCTATACGAAGACAGGTATCCAATGGCAACTTCTCTTTCAAGACCTTTGATCGCAAAAAATATGGTTGATGTTGCCAGAATGGAAAATGCAGATGCTGTTGCCCATGGCTGCACTGGAAAAGGAAATGACCAAGTAAGGTTTGAACTTGCTTTCAAAAGTTTAGCACCTGAACTCGAAATCATCGCACCGGTCAGGGTATGGGAATTTAAATCAAGAGAAGAAGAAATTGAATATGCAAAAAAACATAAAATTCCCATTGATGTTACAAAGAAAAGGCCCTATAGTATTGACTGGAACCTTTGGGGAATTTCAATTGAATGCGGTGTTCTTGAAAACCCATGGCAAGAACCCCCTGAGGACGCATATCAAATAACAAAAAGCCCGGAAAAATCACCATCAAAACCAGATTATATTGAGATAGAATTTAATCAGGGAATACCAACAGCAATAAATGGGAAGAATATGAATTGTTTAGATATAATCACCTTGCTTAATGGTATTGGTGGAAAACACGGAGTTGGAAGGATAGATATGATTGAAAATCGACTTGTAGGAATAAAATCAAGGGAAATATATGAAGCACCCGCTGCAACAATTCTGCATTCGGCTCATCTTGAACTTGAAAAACTCGTGATTGAAAGAGAACTTTACCATTTTAAAAACATCATCAGTAAAAAATATGCTGAACTTGTTTATTATGGATACTGGTTCAGTGATTTCAGAAAATGTCTTGATGCTTTTGTCAATACAACCCAAAAGTATGTTTCTGGTATTGTAAGAGTAAAATTATTTAAAGGTCAATGCATACCTGTCGGAAGAAAGTCCAAATTTTCTCTTTATGAAGAGTCGCTTTCGACATATACATCAAAAGATATCTTTGATCACAAAGCATCAAAAGGATTTATTGATATCTTCGGACTGCCACTAGTACTCGAGGGAAAAAGAAATAGAAAGAAATGATATGGAAGAAAAACAAATAATAAGATGGATTAAAGATCACTGTGCAACTAAACAAAAACAGGTCAGGGTTGGAATTGGTGATGATGCTGCCGTGGTAGAATATGACAAGGAAAATTATCTCCTGTTTACAACCGATATAGTTGTTGATGGTGTGCATTTTATCGCAAAAACAACATCTCCATATCAAGTGGGACGAAAAGCACTTAGTGTCAATATCAGTGATATCGCCGCTATGGGAGGAACACCTCTTTATGCCCTTGTATCCATTGGCATGCAACAAAAAACAAAAGCCCTTGTTTATGAAGGAATTTACAAGGGCATCCTCGAGATGGCAAAAATTTTCAAGGTTGGCATCATAGGAGGCAATCTTTCACGTTCGGATGTTCTTTTTGTCGATATATTTCTTATCGGGAAAGTAAGGAAGAAAGATATTGTTCTTAGAAGTACTGCAAAACCAGATGACCTACTATTTGTTACTGGAACATTAGGAGGGGCACAAAAAGAAAAACAGTTTTCATTTATTCCGAGAATCAAAGAGGCAAAAATAATTATCAAAAAAACAAAACCATCAGCGATGATAGATATATCCGATGGACTTGCCTCTGATGCAAAAAAACTTGCAGAAGCGTCTAACTGTGGTTTTGAAATAGAATCATGGAGAATACCTGTATCCAAAGACGCGGATGTGCAGGATAGAATTTCTTCCGCACTTTATGATGGAGAAGATTATGAACTTCTGTTTACAGTTAGTCCAAAAATCGCAAAAAATATACCTGAAAAAATAAACGATACACAGATTACGAAAATAGGAAGATTAACAAAGAAGAAAACATTTATATTGAAAAACAAAGATGGAACAAAAAGTAAAACATTCAAAGAAAAATTTAGTCATTTTTCCTAAAAGCAAAGAAATTTGTCTTATGGCAAAATCCTCGGAAGAAACAGAAAAGATCGGGGAAATAATTGCTGGGTGGATAAAGAAACATAATATAAATTGTCTTATCTTTACAGGTCCATTTGGTTCCGGAAAAACAACCATAATAAAAGGCATAATAAGAAAACTTACAGGAAAAAGCAATATAACAAGTCCTTCTTTTACAATTGTAAATCAATACAGTACAAATAAAATCTCTATCTTTCATTTTGATTTTTATAGAATAAAAAATCAGGAAGAACTTGAAAGTTTTGGATTTAGTGAGTATATCGAAAAAGGAATCCTGCTTATTGAATGGCCCGAGGCAGCAATAAAAAAAGTCCCTCAAAATTCCTTAAAGATATCGATGGAATTTTCTGGATTGAAACAAAGAAAAATTACTATTTCTCCACCATGAAAAAACTTATACTTAAAAGGGTACTGCAGATTATACCGCTTCTTATTGGAATGAGTTTTGTTTCATTCATAATAATACAGTCATCCCCTGGTGATTATTTTGCTCAAATGAAAATGAATCCTGAAATATCTCCTTCTACAATTGAACAGATGAGAACAAGTTTTGGATTGGACAAACCAATAATGATCCAATATCTTATGTGGCTAAAAAATATGTGTAAACTTGATTTCGGTATTTCATTTGCATACCATATTCCAGTAAAAACCTTGATAAAATTCAGGATTAAAAATACATTATGCCTTGCAGTTTTTTCGATTTTCTTAAGCTGGCTTATTGCAATCCCTATCGCAGTAATTGCAGGATACAAGGAAGGTTCATGGTTTGATAAGTTTTTTTCTCTACTTGCTTATATCTCTATCTCCCTTCCTTCATTTTTTGTTGCTTTACTTTTTGTGTATTTTATAAGTAAAACAGCAGTTCTTCCTCTTGGTGGAACAAGAAGTATTTTTGATATAAATGCAGGTAGTTTTGAAATATTTAAGGATTACCTGAAACATCTTCTCGTACCCGGGATTGTTCTTTGTTTTGTTAATATTGGTGGGCTTTTCAGGTTAATGAAAAACAATTTCGTGGAGATTTTTAATACTCCTTATATTCTGGCAGCATGGGCAAGAGGAGTACCTGCTAGATCTATTATATTCAAACATACCCTTAGAAATGCATTAAACCCGATGTTTACTATACTCGGAATGGAGATAGGAAGTATCCTTAATGGTGCTGCATTAACAGAGATAATCTGTGGCTGGCCAGGAATGGGTAGTTTAATTCTTGAAGCAGTCCTTTCACATGATCTCTATCTTGTGATGGGTTCACTTATAATAAGTGGATTTCTTTTGATCGTGGGAAATCTCATAGGGGATATACTTCTCGCATTCTTCGACCCGAGAATAAGGATATCATGAGAAATTTTCTTGGAAGATTAAAAAAATACAGCAAGGTATCCTATTTCAGTTTCTGGTTTCTTATTATTTTCTATCTTGTTTCTTTTTTTGCTGATATCCTTATTCCCTATCACTTTGATTACCAATTTAGAGACAAGCCCTATCATCCACCGAGCAAAATACACTTTATAGACACAGAGGGCAGGTTTCATATAAAGCCATTTGTTTATGAAACATTTGTAGATGATCCGATATTTCGAACATACAAGGAAAATTATTCAGTCCGTTACCCGATTAAATTCCTGGTGGATGGCCCTGAACGAAATGTTTTTTTTATTTTCAAAACAAAAAAATATCTTTTTGGGGTTGATGCTCCAGCAGGTATTTTTCTTTTCGGAACAGATACATACGGAAGGGATATTTTTTCGCGCCTTCTGTATGGAAGCAGGATTTCCCTTTCAATAAGCATCATAGGTGTACTTATCTCATTTGTTCTCGGAATGATCACTGGTGGATTTGCTGGTTATTTTGGCGGTATAACAGATCAGGTTCTTATGCGAATAGTTGAAATACTGATGGTATTTCCATCATTTTATCTCATGCTTTCTTTGAGAGCAATGTTCCCATTAAATCTTTCAAGCATTCAGGTGTACTTCTTGATAGTTATGATACTAAGTTTAATAGGATGGGCAGGCCT
Organism: candidate division TA06 bacterium ADurb.Bin131; assembly: GCA_002070645.1. Taxonomy (GTDB): domain Bacteria; phylum Ratteibacteria; class UBA8468; order B48-G9; family DTJG01; genus DTJG01. Next base: position 14,051 of record MWDQ01000034.1, on the reverse strand, counting down.
TGCAAGGATAATAAGGGGCATGGTTCTTTCTATAAAGGAAGAGGATTACGTACTCGCTGCAAGATCTCTCGGGCTTTCACACTGGAGAATTCTTGTGTTCCACATACTACCCAATACATTTTCTTATACAATAACGGCTATTACCATAAGTGTTCCAGGATATATTATAGGCGAATCAGCATTAAGTTTGCTTGGACTTGGCATTCAAGAACCATACCCGAGCTGGGGCAATATTCTTTCGTCAACAGTTGGAAACATCAGGGTTATTAGTGATGCTCCATGGTTACTGCTAGCAGGAGCCTTTATATTTATAATCTTGATAAACTTCAATATACTCGGAGATGCATTAAGAAATGTACTTGACCCGAAAAACTGGTGAAATGGAAAAAATACTCGAGATAAAAAATCTATACGTGGGGAGAATTGACGGCACAAAAATATTACCAGTGCTAAATAATATTGAACTCTCTATTTATAAAGGAGAATTATTTTGTCTTGTTGGAGAATCAGGATCAGGTAAAACAACACTCGCTCTTTCAATTATTCGTTTATTACCAAAGAGTTTCAGAATACTATCAGGAGAAATTATACTCTGTAATAAAAAAATAACCGGTATAAGTGAAGAATTAATAAGAGGTTTAAGAGGAAAACTTGTCAGCATGATTTTTCAGGATCCTGGAGCATATCTTGATCCTCTTTTCAATATAGATACGCATCTTCGAGAATCATTCCATGGAAATCCTGTAGAATTTAACCAACTAAAAATAAAAGTAATAACAGAGGTAGGTCTTAGTCCTGAAATACTTTCAGTTTATCCTCATCAGTTAAGCGGAGGACAACAGCAAAGAGTTTTAATAGCAATGGCTTTGATTAATAACCCCTCTATTATTATTGCAGATGAGCCAACAACAGCGCTCGATGTATTAACAACAAAACAGATAATAAAACTTCTTGATCAGATTCGTATAAAACACAACCCTGGTATGCTTTTCATTACACATGATCTTAATCTTGCTTTAAGTACAGGAACAAGAATTGGAATAATGTACAGAGGATGTATCGTAGAAATATTTAAACCCAATAAAGAAAAACCATTGCATCCTTATACAAAAATATTAATGGGCTATTCAGAAGAAAATCATTCTGACATTTCAGATACAACCTTGATGGATACAAAACAAGAAACAGACGAGAAATGTATTTTTTTCGAAAGATGCCCAGAAAAAAAACCATTATGCAATAGAAAAGTAGATTTTATCTGGAGGGATGAAACAACTGGTATAAGGTGTATAAAATATGGACAAAATTCTCAGATGTGAAAAAATCAGAAAGGTTTTTATCGTTAAAGATTTTCTTGGAGTAAATAAAAGAACAACTGTTGCACTCAACGATATATCAATTAATATTGAAAAAGGATTAAACACAGGCATAGTTGGTGAATCAGGATCAGGTAAAACAACACTCGCAAGAACAATGCTACTCTTGATAAAACCTGATGCAGGTTCAGTTTATTACAGGGAAAAAGAAATCACCCATCTCTCGGATAATAATCTACGAGATTTCAGAAGTAAGGTGCGGATAATTTTTCAAAACCCATATAAATCGCTTAATCCGAGATTAACAATTGAAAGAACAATAAAAGAAGCATTGCCATCATGTGATTCTCATAAACAAAAGGTTGAAGACATACTTGCACAGGTTGGAATACCAAAAACATATAGAACAAAATATCCACACCAGTTAAGCGGCGGAGAAAGACAGAGAATTGCAATAGCAAGAGCCCTGGCGGGTATTCCAGAATGTGTGATTGCCGATGAACCAACCGGAAACCTTGATGCAACAACAGAAGTTCATATCTTAAGATTGCTTGAAAAATTGAAAGAAAAGTTCAATCTTACGTATGTTTTCATATCTCACAACCTGAAAATTGTCAGTGATATCTGTAATAAAATTGCAGTAATGTACAAAGGACGTATAGTGGAAGAAGGTGATGCCTGTGATGTTTCTAAAAACCCTTTACACCCTTATACAAAAGCATTATGGAATCCAGATATAGCACAACCAATAGATGAAAAACAAACTAAATATTCTGAGGGATGCGCTTTTATAGACAGTTGCACATCAAGAAAAGAGAGATGTTTTTGTGAAAATCCAGAAATAATAGAAAAGGAAAAAAATCACTCTGTTGCATGTTTTCTTTACGAATGATATAAAATGGTTTAAAATTATTTTGAGTATACGTAAAAAGGAGAATAAAATGCAAGAAAGTGTTCCAGGGAAAAAGATAGACAAACAATTAACTCTACCATTACGACACGCACTCAATATGAGCATAAGAAACATTAAAATAAGGTTTGGACGGTCGATAATTGTCACATCATCAATTATTCTCGGCATAGCATTTCTTATGTCTATATTGGCTAATAACGCTTTTATGGCAGGTATTCTCGAGAAAGGCCCGGAACATATAAAGATTGCACTTCAGCAGGATATAGAAGAAATGAAAATACGTCAGATATGGCTTGTTTCGCTTTCCCTTCTCGTATGCGTTGTTGGAATTGTAAATGCAATGCTGATGGCTGTTACAGAAAGGGCTCGTGAAATAGGTACAATGAAATGTCTTGGTGCGCTTGATAAATATATCGTTGAAATTTTTCTTCTTGAATCATCAATGCAAGGGGTTATTGGTTCTATTATAGGTGTAATCTTCGGGTTTGCAGCAAGTTTCATTGTTTATTTATTAAAATATAAAGGACTGGTCTGGAGTATATTTCCAACTGAATTGCTTTTGAAGTATTCTTTATTCAGCATATTACTTGGCGTAATTATTTCAGTAATTGGTGCTATTTACCCTGCATATGTTTCTGCCAAAATGGAACCGGCTGAAGCAATCCGCAGGGAAGTTTAAAAAGGAGACAAACATGCCAAAAGAAGCAATTGTTAGAACCATTGGACTGAAAAAAACTTTCCTTCTCGGAAAAATTCCGCTTCATGTCCTGAAAGGGATAGATATTGAAATATACAGAGGTGAATATATATCAATCATGGGTCCATCAGGCAGCGGAAAAACAACTCTTTTTAATATGATTGGAGGTCTTGATAAACCAACAGAAGGAAAGGTATATATCGATGAGGTTGATATTGCTCAACTTGACGCCTATGAACTTGCTTGGTTAAGATGTAGAAAAATTGGCTATATTTTCCAAACATTTAACCTAATACCTGTTATGACAGCGCTTGAAAATGTTATGCTGCCAATGATTTTTGGAGGAATGGAAAATGATGAGGCAATGAATAAAGCGAAATCTCTCCTTGAAACTGTTGGGCTTGGTGAAAGATTACACCATAAACCCTTTGAATTATCGGGTGGGCAACAACAACGCGTTGCAATCGCCAGAGCCCTTGCAAATGATCCTGCAATAATCCTTGCTGATGAACCAACTGGTAATCTCGATCTAAAAACAGGCAAAGAAATAATCCATCTATTGAAAGAAATGAATAAAAATAAAGAAGTTAGCATTATTACTGCAACACATGATCTAAAGATGCTCGATGTCTCAGATAGGGTAATCTGGATCAGGGATGGAATGATTGAAAGAATTGAGGATAGGGAAAATCTACAGATTAAGGTTGGTGAGGTTGAAGGAGAAGAATAAGGTTGATTTTTGAAGAAAAAAAGTTCCAATTTGGGATTATTGGCTGCGGAAATATTGGGACTGCTATTGCTGGAGGGTTAATAAAATATGGAAATGTTCCAGCAGAAAAAATCTGTGCAAGCGATATAGATATACCAAAAACCGAAGGGTTTAAGCGCGTTTTTAACATCCAGATTCTTCAACAAAATACCCTTGCGGAAAATTCAAGATTTATCATACTTGCTGTAAAACCAAAAGATATCCCACAGTTATGCTCAGAAATTTCCTCTTCAGTAGAAAATACCTCTGTCATAATAAGCGTTGCAGCAGGTATAACCATAGAATCCATACATAAGTTTTTTGGAAGGAAGGTACCAACCATCAGGATAATGCCAAACCTTGCTATTGAAAACGGGAAGGGAATTATTGGATATTGCTGGGATGGTGTCGATTCGAATATATTAAAAGAGGTTATTGAAATTTTTTCAAGGACTTCTCTTTGCATTCCTGTAAAAGAACAAGATATGTTTCTTATTACAGCAGTTGCTGGAAGCGGACCTGGTTTTCTTTTCTATTTTGCAGAAATAATCCATCGGTATTTAATAGGAAAGAACATTAATGAAGAAATCTCAAGAAAAATCACGGCTACACTCTTTGAAGGAACAGGGCTTATGCTTGCTCTTTCTGAACAAACACCTTCAGTTCTGAAAGAAAAGGTATGCTCTCCAGGGGGAACTACCCTTGCGGGCATTGAAAAAATGCGCGAAAAAAACATAGATAGGATTTTAACTGATGCATTTGATGCTGCATTAAAAAGAGCAATTGAACTATCAAAGTAAAAATAACCAATAGGTTTTTCATAAACTTTCGATGAAAGATAGCAGATGCACAAAATCAAAGGAAAACCGAATTAAAACAGAGGAGATACAATGAATGAACTTGAGAAAGTAAAAGAATCTGTTGGATTTTTAAAAACAAAAATACAAAAAACACCGGAAATAGGCATTATCCTCGGGACAGGTCTTGGAAAATTTGCGGAGAAAATAGAAGTGGAACAAATCATTCCATATAGTTCAATCCCATATTTTCCTGTTTCAACAGTAGAAGGGCATGCTGGAAATCTTATATCTGGGAAAATTAAAAACAAACAAATTCTTGCATTTCAAGGTAGGTTTCACCTTTACGAAGGATATTCTGCAAGTGAGATTGCTCTTCCTATCCGGGTTTTAAGATTCCTCGGCGCAAAAATACTTCTTGAATCCAATGCTGCAGGGGGGATGAATCCTCTGTTTAAGGCAGGTAATCTTGTTATTATTGTTGATCATATCAATCTGACTGGTCATAATCCTCTTATAGGAGAAAATTTTGAAGAGATTGGAGTAAGATTTCCGGATATGTCAAATCCTTATGATCCTGAGATGATTGATCTTGCAGAAAAAATTGCAATTGAAGAAAAGATTCCTGTTAAAAAAGGTGTCCTTGTTGGACTAACAGGACCTAACCTCGAAACAAAGGCAGAATATAGATTCCTCAAGGGTATAGGAGCAGATATGGTCTGTATGTCTACGGTTGTAGAAGTAATCGCAGCAGTTCATGCAGGGTTAAGAGTTTTTGGCATATCGGTCATAAGTGATATGTGCCTTCCTGATGCGTTAAAAGTTGCCACATTTGAAGAAATACTTGCCACTGCCTCTTATGCAGAACCCCTCTTGACTTCTTTAATGGAAAATATTATAATTAATCTTTAACAGTGTATTAACGGCGCAATTCTATGGAACAAAATAAGAAAAAAAAATCAAAACCTGAAGCAGGCGGAGGAAACAAAAAGGTATCCATCGAAAAAATAAACATTCGATGCAGAACATGCTTTGTAATCGATGGGTATACACTGGATGAGAAAAACTGCAGACATTGTGGCTCCCGTTTGTTTCTCATAGATAGATATTAGGAGGGGGGTGAATGTACTTCTGTGGAAAAACAATACCACGAAAATTTCGAGAAACTTTTCAAACAGTTTAAAAGAGAGGTCGAAAAAGAGGGAATAATAAAAGAAATTAAGAAACGCGAGTTCTATGAAAAACCAAGTCAATTAAGGCGTAGAAAAAAAATTAGAAAATACCGGACCCAAACAGTTTGAAAATACAAAAGAAATACTTTTTAACAGTCTGTTTAAATCCCTGTCTTGATGTTAATTGTTATGTGGATAATCTTAAGATTGATGATATAATCCGCATCAAACAAAAAAAAATCAACGCAGGCGGAAAAACATTTAATACCGCTAAATTTCTTTCTAATTGTGGCGTCAATGTACTTGCAATAGGAATAATTGCAGGAAATAACGGAAGGCGGTTTTCTAATTTATTAAAAAACAGTAAAATTTCCCATCCCATGCTCCTTGAACTTCCCGGAGAAACCAGAGAAAATTACAATTTTTTTTTAAAAATGGACAGATACTAAGGTTCAACGAATCAGGCTTCAAAGTTGGAAAATCTTCCTTACAAGAAATTCTCAAACTAATTGTCAATAATGATTTTAACTCAATTGACTGGGTTATTCTATCAGGTAGTTTACCCCCTGGGATACCCGACAGATTCTATGGCAGGATTATAGAAAACATTCATACCAGAACAAATAAGCCATTTATAGCACTTGATACAGATGGGAACCCATTAAGAAATGGGGCTATGGCAAAACCAGATTTAATCAAACCAAATATCTGGGAACTACAACGATTGATATCAGAAAAAATTAGAAGATTTGACCAGATAAAGTGTGCAGGACAATATTTTCTCAATAATGGTATAAATTTTGTTCTCATCACTATGGGGAAAAATGGCTCTCTTGGTTTTTCAAAACAGGGATGCTTCTACGTAAAAGTTCCGCAGGTACAATGCTTAAACTCTGTTGGATGTGGGGATGCATTCCTCGGAGGATTTGTTCTGAAATTTTCGAAAACAAAGAACTTTGCAGAATCTTTGAGATATGCGGCTTCTGCTGGAACAGCAAAAGCAAGCAGATTTGATACCGATATTCCAGAAATAGAAGATGTAAAAAAAATCTTAAAAAAAGTATCTATTCAGACACTTGATGCTTTGAGCGAAAGAACAAAAAAGCAATTGCTCCGAGAAATGCCTGAAAAAAAATCAATAAAAGGTTTATAAGCGAAAGAGCAATTGCTGTATCTTTCCCGAGATAAGGTCCGAAGAAAAAAAGATATCCATATTCCCTAATACCAAGTCCACCAAGGGAAGGAACCGCGGCAGAAAGCCATATTATTGGAATAAAAACAAAAAAAAGTGGAAAGGGCATTGTCATCTTAGTTTGAGAAACAAGTATCGCGGAAAGATATTGAACATAAACGGATAAAATCTGAACTATCATGCTTGCTATAATCACTTTTAGAAGGATAGGAAAATTTATACCATAATCCCTCAGGTGATTGTAAAATGCTCTTAGTTTATCTCTTATAATAGAAGGAAACAAACTACCAATAAATGCAGCAAACCTATCACTTAGTATTATAACCCATACAACAAGAACCAGAACAAGAAGTCCGGTAATAGTGATCTTAAGTTTTTCTGGCAGATATCTGCTATAAAAAAAAATACCGAGAATTGCCATAAAAACAATCGTTGAAGAACCAATAAACCTGTCAAAAACAACAGATGTTCCAAGTTTTAATCGTTCTTGTTGATTCCTTGTCAGGTATATAATTTTAACTGCATCTCCCCCTGATCCTGTTGGTAAAAGAATATTAAAATACAATCCAATCAAAGATAGCTTCCATATCTCAAAAAATGACCATTTTTCTTTGAAATCATAAAGAATTAGATACCATCTGAATGCAATTAAAACGGTCACAAGAAATTCCATAAATAGTATCCAGAGCAGAAATGGAATTGATACATTCTTAAATATCGAACCAATAGCAGATACATCAACGTTTCTCGCTACAAGGTATACAAAAAAAATACTTACAACTGCCTTAAAGAAGGTACTAAGATAACGTTTCATCTTGGTTACTATTTATTGTTTGTAGGAAGCCCTGCATTCCTTTCACAAGGGAGTTCCTTTCTAATCCTGTCGAGAATTCCATTGATAAATTTCCCTGATTCAGATGAACTGTACATTTTTGCTATTTCGATTGCTTCATTGATTGCTGCGACACGCGGGATATCTGGTAAGTAAAGCATTTCATAGACAGCAATTCTCAAGATATTTCTGTCTATATAACTCATCCTCGAAATATCCCAGTTTATGCTATATCTACTTATTAATTCATCGATACGGTTTTTATTCCGCAAAACACCCAAAACATGCATCTCGACAAATGGGTATATCTCTTTGTCAAGATGCATATCCTCTAATAGATTAAGAACAACTTCCTCTTCTACAATACCTCTGATATCTATTTGATAACATACAATTAAAGCGGATATTCTCCCTTTACGCTGTATCTTTCTCATTTCAAAATCTGATTTATATTTGCCATTTCAATTGCTGAAAGAGCAGCAGACCAACCTTTATTGCCCATTTTTGTTCCGGCTCTTTCTGTTGCCTGTTCAATATTATCAGCAATAATTATGCCATAAACAACAGGAACAATCCCTTCACTGTTAATCTGACCCAGTAATCTTGTAACCTGGCCCGCAACATATTCAAAGTGCGGAGTTGCACCCCGCAGAATAACTCCAAGACATATTATTGCATCGTACTTTTTCATTGTTGACATTTTTCGAGCAGCAAAACCTATTTCAAACGAACCTGGAACCCATACCACATCAATATCCTGGTCCCTTGTTCCATGCCGTTTAAGACAGTCAATTGCCCCATCGAGCAGGTTTTTTGTTAGAAACTCATTGAACCTGCTCGCCACTATACCAAACCTCTTGCCTTCTGCTGATAAATTACCTTCAAATATTTTCATTTATATCCCCCTGTAAAAAATGTAAAAGTAATCACTACCAAAAAGTATCTTACCTTGCTCGTTTTAATTTCTGTATATCTTTTTTTATATCTGTTTTTTTGACACCAACCTCTATATTCCCGATAAGATGTTTCATTTTAATCTTTTTTGTTTTCAAATATTTTAACGAGTATTTATTCGGTAGAATTTCTATTGGTATTCTTTCAACAATTCTTATTCCGTATCCTTCAAGACCCACAACCTTTCTCGGATTATTAGTAAGAAGTCGTATATTGGTAAAACCAAGATCCATAAGAATCTGAGCACCAATACCATAATCTCTTAAATCATCAGGATAACCGAGAAATTTATTTGCTTCAACTGTATCAAGATTTTTTTCTGATTGGAGTTTATACGCACGCAGTTTATTCTCTAATCCTATGCCTCTTCCTTCCTGTGGTAGATATACCAATACCCCACCTTCCTTAGAGATCATCTCGAGAGATTTATGAAGTTGTTCTCCACAGTCACATCTCAGTGAATGAAATATATCCCCTGTAAGGCACTGTGAATGAACCCTAACAAGGGGTAGAATATTTCGGTCTGGAACACTCTTTACAAGGGCAAGATGATTATTACCTTCTATCTTATCTCTGTAAAGAAATAACTCAAACTCTCCAAATCTTGTTGGTAGATTGACAGAAAGTAATCTCTCAACGAGTTTCTCTCTTTGCCTTCTAAATCTTATCAAACTTGCAATAGTAATAATCTTCAGTTTGTATCTGGCAGCCATCTTAATAAGGTCCGGCATTCTCGCCATAGAACCGTCTTCTGCCATAATCTCGCATATGACCCCTGCATGATAATGGCCAGCAATTCTTGCAAGATCCACTGCTGCCTCAGTATGTCCAGCCCTGACGAGAACCCCTCCTTCTCTTGCTTTTATCGGAAAAACATGCCCTGGTTTTGCAAGGTCATCAGGCTTTGTTGAAGGATCTATAAGAACCTTTATGGTTTTTGCCCTGTCGTATGCAGAAATTCCAGTAGTAACCCCTTTCTTTGCATCAACAGACACAGTAAAATTCGTATGGTGGAGTGCAGTGTTTTTATCAACCATTGGAGAAAGGTTAAGATGCTGAATTCTTTCCTCTGTCAAAGCAACACATATTAAACCCCTTGCATATTTTGTCATAAAATTTATATGCTGTGGCGTAATCTTCTGTGCAGAACAAATAAGATCGCCTTCATTTTCTCTTTTTGCATCATCAACAACAATTAAAAATTTACCCTTCTTAAAATCTTCAATGGCGGATTCTGGCGTTGTAATCTCAGAAAATTGCTTCTTTATTGATTTTTTCATCATATCTTCTCGCTGAAAAATTTCTAATATTTTCGACTGTGGCTTTTATCATTATGTCTATCTCGATATTAACCTCGTCACCCACAGTTTTATCCTTCATTGTTGTATTTGCAATTGTATAAGGAATAAGCCATATGACAATCTCATTATTTAAAACCTCTGCCACTGTCAAAGAAATTCCATCAACACCCACAGAACACTTAGGAACAAAATATTTCATTGATGAATCAGGAATTTTAATCCTTACCAAAGAAGTTTCCCTATCTATCTTTTTATATGAAATCCTCGAAACAAAATCAATGTGCCCATAAAGGAAATGTCCACCAATTCTATCTCCATACTTCAAAGATCTCTCAAGATTCACCTTTGTCCCTTTCATTGCTTTTCCAAGGGTTGTCAATCTTTTTGTTTCTTCAGAAAGAGAAACATAGAAGACTGGTTTTTTAATCTTCTCAACAGTAAGACAGACACCAGCCACACTTATACTATCTCCTGTAGAAAGATCGTCAAAAATACCACCTGCTTCAACAATAAGTCCTGTTATAATACCTTCATTTTTCCCAACAATAGTTCCTATTTCTTCAATTATTCCTGTGAACATTTTTCAATAAAAGGAGTAAATCAGTAGAAAATTTTACAACTTCCTTAATATCCAGAGATTTTTGTGAATCCAATGGAACAGGTTTTCCTTCAATAGGAGGATAAACCGCAGAACCCCCGAGTATCCTGCTACCAATAAAAGCGTATATCGTGTCAAAAAGGTTTAACCTGTAAAAAGACGTCAATACCTTTGTCCCGCCTTCTATAAACAATTTACCAACTCCAAGATTATATAGATAATTTACTGCCTGTCTCACGTCAAGCATTCCCTGTTCCACTTCGTCAAGTTCAACAATCTCAATATTATCAGAATTCTCATTAACACTTATACCCTTTTTTACAAATAGTAACAGTTTTGCAGATGTATTCAAAAAAACATTTGATAACCTAGGTATCCTCAAACTTGAATCAAGAACAACCTTATAGTACTTTTTTCTGTTTATAATCTCTTTTTTCGCAAGGTATGATGGTGATTGATAATCAAGATAAGGATTATCCTTTATTATTGTATTAACCCCTGTTAAAATTGCGTCGTATTCGAATCTTAGTTTTCTATTATACTGCCTTGCTTCATCTGAAGTAATCCATTTTGATTCACCTTTTTCATTTGCGATTTTTCCATCAATGCTCATTGCCCATTTTAACGAAATAAATGGCCTTTTTTTATTTATGTAAGTAAAGTATGCTTCGTTTAGATCTCGAGATTCTTTCTCGAGAATGCCATATCCCACATTTATACCTTTATTTTCAAGTATTGATACACTCTTCCCATTAACAAAAGGATTTGGATCAATTGTTGAAAAAATAACCTTTTTGATACCTGATTTTATAATTGCATCTACACACGGGGGAGTTTTTCCATAATGACAACAGGGTTCAAGATTAACGTAAAGTGTTGCACCTTTTGCCCTTTCCCCTGCCATATTCAACGCCTCAACTTCTGCGTGTGGAAATCCAAATACCCTGTGCCACCCATATCCAACAATATGACTGCCCTTTACAATAACAGCGCCAACCATTGGATTTGGACTTACAAGTCCACAACCTTTTTTGGCAAGTGATAAACATTTTCCCAAAAAAAACTCGTCTCTTGACGCTTTCATCTCATTTCCTGACCACCAGTAACATTTATTGCCTGTCCTGTCATATAATCAGCATAATCACTCGCAAGAAATATAGCAACATTAATAACATCCCTGTATGTGCATGGCCGACCGAGCGGAACCTGCTCAACATATTTCCTTTTAACTTCTTCAACTGAAATACCCCATTTTTTTGCATACTGCTGAAACAAACTTTTTTGCCACAATGGACTCTCAAGAATATTCCCCGGGCATATTGCATTAACCCTTATACCAAAAGGCGCAAGGTCGAGTGCTATACTCTGGGTAAGCCCTATTCCTCCAAACTTACTTGAAGCATACCCTGAATTCCAATAACTACCCTTTTTCCCAGATTTCGAATTAATCTGAAGGATAACACCCTTCTTTTGTTTTTTCATAACCTTCGCCGCATACTTTGCACATATAAAATAACCTGTTAGGTTTACCTCTATAATTCTTCTCCATTCTTGTTCGGGGAAATCAGTTATTTCATGAGAATAAAGTATCCCAGCATTTGAAACCATTATATCAATCCTCTGAAATTTCTCTACTATAAGGTTTATCTCATTTTCAACCTGTGTTTCATCTGTAATATCAACAATTCCCTTTTTCCCGAGTGCATTTTTTTTCTCAAGGTGATCCGCAACTCGCTGGAGATTTTCCTTATTAATATCCCATGGACATATAGTCGCACCCTCATCTGCAAATCCGTCACATAGTGCTTCACCAATTCCCCTTCCTGCTCCTGTAATAATCGTTACCCTATCTTTCAAAACACTTCTCTCCATTTCCTTCTCCTTATATTTTTACAACAACCTTAAGGACACTACCCTCTTTAACAAGACGAATGCCTTTTTCTATATCCTCAAGCGAGATAACCTTTGTTATAAATTTTGAAGGATCAATCTTTCTACTTGATATTAAATCTGCTGCTTTTTGATAATCCGGCTTATTTGATGCAAAGGCGCCAAAAACAGAAATTTCATTATAGTGAATAGTATTGCTGTCAATTAAAATAGTAGAATCGTCCTTTGGAAGTCCTCCAAAAAAACTTATCCTTCCCCGGGGAGCAATAATAGAAAATGCTTCAACCTGTGCCTGCTTTGCAGGACACGCTGTAATAACAACATCTGCGCCAAAACCACTGGTTATTTCTTTCACTTTCTTTACTATATCCTCTTTGCCAGGATCTAAAAAAATTAAACCCTCAAAAAGAGAACCAAACTTTTTTAATCTATCGAATGCAGGATCTATCATTATAATGTTATCAGCCCCACAGGCACCTGCAAGAACAGCATGCATAAATCCTATTGGACCACCTCCATATATCACAACATTATCGTGTTCCTGAATCTTAAGATAATTCTGAGCATTTATAACGCAGGACAAAGGTTCAATAAGAGAGCATTCAAGAGATGATACATTTTCTGGTAATAAGACATAGGCATTTTGCTTGACTGCTAATTCTGGAATAATCATGTATTCTGCAAATCCACCAGGATAAAAATAACCAAGCGCTTTGGTATCAGGACAAAGATTAAAAAAACCCTTCCTGCACAAACGGCATACTCCACAACCAATAGAAGTAACAGGAACTATCCTCTGGCCTATCTTTAATTCTGTTTTGACATTCCTGCCTATCTCAACCACCTCGCCTGTAATCTCATGCCCAATAATCGCTGGAGGAACAACCTTTTTGTGTCCGTGGAAAAATGTTCTTACATCAGTACCACATATTGCACAGTACTCTACTTTTATCAAAATTTCAGAATCAGAACAGATAGGGTTTTCCCATTGTCTTATTTCAATCTTTTCGGGTCCATTAAAAACTGCGGCTCTCAAGTAATCCTCCTTCTTTGTTTTAAAGATATTTTGACGTATTATTTTACTCCACTTTGCACTTTTATAAAAATACTTTAGCCCTTGCAAACCAGAGATATGAATAATAAAATAAATCAATGAGAAAAATGAAGATACTCATAATTTTAGCACTTTTACAGCCATTTATTCTCAGTGCCACTGATATCAAGGTTTACTTTTCTCCTGAAGATAAGATTGACAGGATAATATTAGAAAATATCAAACAGGCAAAAAAATCTGTCTATATTGTAAGTTATTCATTTAACTGGGATGAAGGATTAGAATCCCTTAATAAAATTGCAGAATATGGAGTTAATGTAAAGGTCCTCCTACAATTCCCACCATCAAATACTTATAAAGAAAATAAAAAAGCCCTTATAAGACTCTGGAATAAAAAATCTTCTGTTTTACACGCAAAATTTGTTGTAATCGATGAAAAATATGTTTTTGTCGGTTCGCCAAACCTCACAGAATCATCCCTTGCATGGGATTCAAATAATATACTATTCATAAAAGATAATAATATAGGAAAGTTTTTTTCTGAAAATTTCCTATCCCTGTGGTCAAGGATGCCTGATTCTAATCTA
>MWDQ01000033.1 GCA_002070645.1 candidate division TA06 bacterium ADurb.Bin131 | reverse complement strand
GCTTCGGTCAGCGCGCTCACCTTCTCGCGCTTAGTGCTATACGGTGCTCTTTCTTCATCGCACCAGCACCGCTCCATTCAAATCCCTTCTTATAAAGAAAAAAGTGGAGGATAAGGGATTTGGCGGCTTCGGCTCCCACAGCGCCTCAGCTCGGCCATCCGCATAGGTCTTCGCTTGCTCAGACCTATACATCTTCGCTCCATTCAAATCCCTTCTTATAAAGAAAAAAGTGGAGGATAAGGGATTTGAACCCTTGACAACCAGACTGCCAGCCTGGTGCTCTCCCAACTGAGCTAATCCCCCAGAGAAAATATTATACAGGTAAAATGTTCAAATATCAATAGAATCCATAGTAACATCCCCACCCAGATCCTGTATATCCAAATCCTTCAACGAATTTCCAGCCAGTGCGATATCGTGCCTGACTCAATTCATCAGCACTTGCCGGGGTAACCCTCCTGTGGTACTCAACATGTCCATCCGCCATTAAAAAATTAATGCCTCTGTTGTGGTTTCTTCCAGTGCTCGATGGCCCCCATTCTGTAGCAAGCATCAACTCCATACTCACAGTACCTCCTGCATAATACTCAGGAGCATCAAAAACAAGAACAAGTTCACTCGAGTGTGCCCTCATTATTGTGCTATCAAGTTTCCACTTACCTGTACAATAACTGTTGAAGTCACAGGCAATACCAGAGTTAATACAGTAGCAATGTCCTGAATCTGCAGGCCAGGTATCTGGTACATTTGGGCTACCACTACACCACCAGTTAGAAAACCATGGGTCATGAGGAAGAGATATCTTACCAACCTGGGTGCCAGGCCAGTTCCATGTTGTTGGACACTGAAATACCTTTATCTTCCTATCAACAGCATTAGAATCAGTGGAATACCAACTGAGTTTTGATGCATCAGTCCCAGGGGCAACATATGGAACAAGTTGTATCATCCACACTGCCCTCCATCTACCAGGAGCCGGTGGTACTGCATCACTCGCACAGTTGGTACCTGCGCCTGGACTGGCGGGATAGTAATGGGTCCATGGAACCCAGCCATCATAGTCCTGCGCATACATATGTATCGCAAGCCCTATCTGTTTTAGATTTGATGCGCATACCTGTGCTCTGGCTTTTTCTCTTGCCTGGGATAATACTGGTAGAAGCATTGAAGCGAGGATCGCTATGATGGCTATAACCACAAGGAGCTCTATGAGAGTAAACCCTTTTCCTTTCATTTTCTCTCACCTCCTTTTTATTACTATAATCCTTATACCTGCTTTTAATAAATTTGTAAAGTCATTTCAAAATATTCCCTTTTTCTTGTAAAATATTCATATAAATAATTTACTCTGCCTTCATCTGCAAAAGGAAAGATTGAAGAATGATCTGTAAATTGCAAAATGCAAGATGAATAAACAAAGTACCAACAAAGCAGTTAATTTTATCTTTTTCACTTTTCATTGATGGCTTCCCCCTTTGAGAAAATGGGTGAGGGAGATCTTATAAGAAGGAGAAATTCGGAGAAAGCAAAACATAAAATGAGAAAAAATAAAAGGAGATATTATGGATAAACTTGCATGCCTTGGAATTCTTGTAGGAGATTTTGTTGCAAGACCTGTAAGACAAATGCCAGAAAGAGGTAAATTGACCCTTGTTGATACATGTGAACTCCACATTGGAGGATGCGCCTCAAATACAGGGATTGTTGCGAAAAACCTTGGTACTGAGGTTGGTGTGATAGGGAAAATTGGCGATGATGCTATTGGGGAATTTGTTATGAATACACTTAAAAAAGCAGGCATTGATGTTTCAAAAGTAAGGATTGAAAAGGGTATAACAACCTCAGGAACAGCAGTACTTGTTTTCCCTGATGGAGAAAGGTCCTTCTTACATTCTTTTGGAGCAAACAGCAGGTTTAGTGTTAATGATATTGACTTTGATTATCTAAAAAATTTCTCCATTGTACATGTTGCGGGTATATTTCTTTTACCGGGTTTTGAAGGCGAAAATCTTAAGGAACTTGCGAGAAAAGTAAAAGATATGGGTAAGATTCTATCTTTTGATACTGCATGGGATTCAACAGGAAGGTGGCTTCCTATTATTGAAGAAAGTATTGAGTATGTTGATTATTTTTTTACCAGTATTGAAGAAGCAAGAATGCTTTCAGGCCAGGATCATTACCAGGAGATGGCTAAATTTTTTATTGATAGAGGAGCAAAAAATATCTGTATAAAAATGGGTTCTGAAGGGTCGTTTGTTGCAAACCGTACAGAAAAAAAATTTTTCCCTGCATTGAAGGTAAATACAGTTGACTCAACTGGCGCAGGAGATGCATATGTTGCTGGATTTCTTACAGGACTTTTAAAAGGATATTCACTTTTAAAATGCGGGCTTCTTGCAAATACAGTTGGAGCAATGTCTGTTACAGCAGTTGGCGCGACCAGCGCAATGAAGGACTGGGAATCACTTGTTTCTTTCGCGAAAGAACACAATGTTGAAATTTTTTAATGTATGTTTTCTTCTTGCGTCTCTTTTACTAACTTACATTCTGTATGCAGCGGAATTTGAATGCACTGCTGATAATGTTTCAACATTGTTTACAGAATCAGGCGAGCCATATATTACCACTCTTGAAGGCAATATAAAAATCGTCTCAGCCGATGCAATAATAGAGTGCAATAAGGCAGTTATTAATCATATCTCTGGTGATATAGAGATTGAAACAGGCCTGACCCTTTCACAGGGAAACTTAAAAATTACCTCCACTCACTCAACATACAACATGCAAACAGATTTTGGTACATTTACTAACAACAAATTTTCGTATATCCCTTTTTATGGAAGGTCAGAACTTGTTAAAAAAGAAAAAGATGGAATCAACGCAAAAGGATGTATTCTTACAACCTGCGATAGAGAAAACCCACATTATCATCTTTTTTGTGATAGTGTTCAGATTTCTCCTGATAAGATTTCAATAAAGGGATTGAAAATTTATTTTGGGAATAAACCAATTTTTTATTTCCCTGGATATTCGTACAATCTACGGACAAAAAAACCGCCATTTCAGATATCATCAGGGCATAAAACAGAAATTGGTAATGGCCTTTCTCTTATCTTTAACAATACATCAAAGGACTCAAAATTTGATATTTCCGAAAAGATTACTATAGGAACAGACGGATTGGGCGCTGGAATAAAAATCGCAGATGGAACTGCATCAGAAACCCAACCGTCAAAAGGAAGTTTTTCATCATATGCCTTCAAAAAATACAGTGGCAGTAATGATGATCTTTATTATGGTTTTCTGGGTGAATTCCATAATGAATTCAGCAATAAACAGAATATAATAGTTGACTGGAGATGGATGAAAAGCGAATGGTTTTTTAGAAAGCATCTATATGATAGTTTTATTGAAAAAAGTAGAAATCCAAACTATCTTTCGTATACAAAAATTATCGGAGAGGGTGCTTTTAGTGTAAATATTATAGATGATGCTCAGGAAGATTTTCTCTCTGCAAAAAAAATTCCTGAGATTGAGTTTTCACTACCATACATAAATATGGGGAAATGGCTTGGAAGTTTCCAGTTTATTCCTACAAGATTTGTTGATGACAAAGGAAATGAGTATTCTCGTGTAATGTCTGATATTGAATTTGATAGACCTATTAGCGCTGGTTTCAGCAAAATTACCCCGTTTGTCAGATTCAGGAATGCTTATTATGTTCAGGATCAGGACGAAATGAATAATTTTATTTCATCCGCAGGGTTTAATCTAAAACTCCTTGCTCTATCACAGGAAAAGAATAATTCAGTATATTTTTCACCGACTTTTTCAATCTTCTCAAATTTTGTATCTGAAAAAAATATCCCTTTCTCCTCTGACCTTTATGATTTTAATCCAGATGGAACATTTACAAGTATTAATCTTTCGTGGGATTTCTGGAAAAATAATATCCATAAAGGAAATATTACATCAATGATATTCTATGATATCGAAGAAACCGAATTCGAAGATAGTATTTTCATGCTTGATTTTGCGCAGAATAAACAGTGGAGTTTTCATTGTCAGGAAAGATTTAACCCTTCAAATGGCGGAATAAAAGAAATGAATAATACCGTGATATTCAAGAAAGGTAATACACAAGTAGGAGTTGGGAATAAATATCTAAGTGGATATTTTGAAGGAATAACAGGGTCTTTTAACAAAATATATGGCAATTGGGAATTTGACGCATCACTGGATTATGATAGAAAGAAATCAAAGTTTACATCCCAACATTATACTATTCAGAAACAAGTCCATTGTCTCATTGTAGGAATCAGGTTCTCAAAAAACTCATCCACATCAGTTGGTTTCTTTGTTATGCCCGCATTTCTTGCCAGAAGATAAAATTCCTGAAAAATAATTTACGGTATATAATATTTTTGAGCATCTAAGATAACATCGGGCATAGAATAAGAAAAAAAAGATGTGCGATGGAGAATCAAGGAAGGTTTAAAAAACAAATAAAACATTTCTATACAAACGGACTATATTATGAATACACAAAGAAAAGACGGAAGAAAATATGATGAACTTCGTCCTATAAAAATTACCAGAAGAGTAAGTAAATATGCAATAGGATCTGCCCTGATTGAAATGGGTGAAACAAAGGTTTTATGTTGTGTAACTGTTGAAGATAAGGTTCCATCCTTTCTTAAGGGCACAGGAAATGGCTGGCTTACTGCAGAGTATGGAATGCTTCCTGCGTCTACCCCTGAACGTAATTTAAGAACAAACAACCAATCAGGAAGAAGTCAGGAGATAAAAAGGATAATCGGAAGAGTTTTAAGGTCTGCTGTTAACCTGAAAAATCTCGGTGAAAGAACAATAGTTGTTGACTGTGATGTTCTTCAGGCAGACGGTGGCACGCGAACAGCATCTATCAATGGCGCTTTTTGTGCTCTCATAGATGGCCTTGTACTAATGAAAAAAAGAAATCTCCTGATGCTGCCTATACTGCGGGACTGCATTGGTGCTGTAAGTGTTGGTATTGTCAACGGGAATATATATCTTGATCTGAATTATTCGGAAGATTCTATCGCAGAGGTTGACTTTAATGTTATTATGAACAGCAAAGGTGAATTTGCTGAGATACAAGGCGCTGCAGAGGGAATGTTTTTTACTCATAAGGAACTTGACGAACTGATAGAAATCTCAAAAAAAGGTATCAATCAAATTATCCATTTAGAAAGAGAGATATTAAAAAATGAGCTTCAAATTTTGTCTGGGTACTAAAAATCCTAACAAGGTTAAAGAAATCCACGATATCCTGAAGGATTTTAATCCTGAAATTATTTTGCCAGTCAATAGGAATTTTCCAGATGAAGGGGGAAAAACCTTTGCAGAAAACGCCCTTATAAAGGCGCTTTTCGTTGCGCAGCAGTATCCTTGTATGTATGCGGTTGCAGAAGATTCGGGTCTTGTTGTTCCTGCCTTGAATGGCATGCCAGGAATTTTTTCATCAAGATTTGCGGGGCCTAACGCCAATGATAGAAAAAATATTGAAAAACTGTTAAAATATCTTGAAGATGAAAATAACAGACAGGCGTATTTTGTTTGTACCGTGGCGCTTGTAAGCCCATCAGGAGAAAGAAAATTTTTTGAGGGCAGATTATACGGAGTTATTGCAAGAAAACCAAGGGGTCAATCAGGATTTGGATATGATCCGATTTTTGAAATCCCTGAAATAAACAAAACCCTTGGCGAGATTAGTTCAGACGAAAAAAACAGAATCAGTCATAGAGCAAAAGCATTTTTACAACTTGCGGAATATCTATCAAAGGCGGTGTAGCTCAGTTGGCAGAGCAGTCGGCTCATACCCGATACGTCTGGGGTTCAAATCCCTACACCGCCACTTATTTTTTCTTCAGAGGGATTTGAATGGAGCGGTGCTGGTGCGATGAAGAAAGAGCACCGTATAGCACTAAGGGCGA
>MWDQ01000032.1 GCA_002070645.1 candidate division TA06 bacterium ADurb.Bin131 | reverse complement strand
TTGATATTATCTTATTTTTTTGTTCCAGTTGTCCTAAACCTATGGCAGATTCTAATTCAGTTGCTCTAAAACTATGCCCTAACCTAATAAACTTAAATCTTCTTTCAACAACCTGAAATAACTGATAATCGGTTTTATTATCATCGTCGATTGAAAGGTAAATAGAATCTCTTCCATGGTTCATAAGACT
Source organism: candidate division TA06 bacterium ADurb.Bin131 (assembly GCA_002070645.1). Classification (GTDB taxonomy): domain Bacteria; phylum Ratteibacteria; class UBA8468; order B48-G9; family DTJG01; genus DTJG01. The sequence goes on along the minus strand of MWDQ01000032.1, from coordinate 2,526 downwards.
TCTCAGTATAACAGCAAGATCTGGATCATTTGTAGTACACAATCCACCGACACCCGTTACTAAAAAATGGGCAATATATGTTGAGAAACAACCGATATCCCCGAATGAACCAACTTTTTTGCCTTTATAATTGGCGAACATTGTTTCGCAAGAATCCTCAATAAGACGAAGATTATGTTTCTGACAGATTTTTATTATAGGCGACATATCCGCAGGTAATCCAAACAAATGAACAGGAATAACAGCCCTTGTTTTACTTGTTATTTTTTCCTCAATCAAATCTGGATTTATGTTGTAAGTATCCTTTTCTACATCTACAAAGACAGGCGTTAAGTTATTATGCAATACTATATTAGAGGTGGCTATAAAGCTAACTGCAGGAACAATAACCTCGTCTTTTTCCTTCCAGTTATATTTTTCTTTTAATGCAGCTAATGCAATATGTAAGGCACTGGTTCCACTATTACAGAATATTCCGAATTTACAGCCGTGCTCCTGTGAAAAGAGCACTTCAAACTTTTGTGTTAGTGGTCCATAGGATAACCTGTTTGATTTAATAACCTGCCTGATATATTTTTTTTCCTTGTTAGAAAAAATAAAATCCCCAACTCCAATGTTACGGCCGGGATTGAAGTGAGCCATTTGAATCTTTTTTTTTAATCCTTTTTCCACCATTTATTAGAAAACTCCCTGGTTATTATAGAATCTCCTTCTCCTTTTGGCTTTAATCCTTCTTTTCTCATATCAGCATCCACCATAATCTTTATTAGTTTCTCAAAGGTAATACGAGGCATCCACCCAAGTTTTCTTTTTGCCTTATCAATAGAAGCAATCAGGTTATCTACTTCTTTTGGTCTGAAATATCTGGGGTCTATCCGAACATACTTTTTCCAATCCAGACCTGCATAGGAAAAAGCGCTCTCAACAAATTCCTGGACAGAATGAGATTCACCAGTGCCAATAACATAGTCATCAGGTATTTCCTGTTGTAAAATAAGCCACATTGCTTCTGCATATTCTGGGGCAAATCCCCAGTCCCTTCTGGCTTTTAAGTTTCCAAGATAAAGAAAATCCTGTTCGCCCCGCATTATCTTAACAAGGCCGCGAGTAATTTTTCGACTGACAAATGTTTCTCCACGTCGTGGTGATTCATGGTTAAAAAGGATACCATTGGAAGCAAACAGGTTATAACCCTCCCTGTAATTCCGCACCATCCAGTAGGCATAGACCTTTGCTGCAGCATAAGGACTACAGGGTTTGAATGGTGTTTGCTCGTTCTGAGGTGGTTGTGCATCTCCAAACATCTCGCTGCTACTTGCTTGATAAAACCTTGTTTTAATACCGCTTCTTCTTATTGCCTCTAATAGTCGGGTTGTTCCCAATGCAGTGATATCACCTGTATATTCAGGAATATCAAAACTCACCCGCACATGGCTCTGTGCACCTAAGTGGTAAATCTCATCTGGCTGAATGTTATAAATAAGATTACTTAACTGCCCACTATCGCTTAAATCTCCATAATGAAGAAAAAGCCTGGCTTCTGGATAGTGAAAATCAATATAGATATGATCAATTCTTTCTGTATTAAAGGTACTCGCCCGACGGATAATACCGTGAACCTCATAATCTCTGGAAAGCAAAAACTCTGCGAGGTAACTACCATCTTGACCTGTTATTCCTGTTATCAGAGCTTTTTTTCTCATGTTCTCTTATATTTACTAAAAATCTTTTCGTTTATATTGTTTAATATGTTCTAAACTATTTTAACAATTTTGTCAAGAAAATTCAGTTATTCCTTTTCTGTTAATCAGTTTATTGTCTTTCATTTTGTTGCAATTGATTTTATGGTATCAAGGTTGTCAAGAAAAAATTCAATCTTTGAAATAAGTTTTCTAATCTTATCTCCTTTTTCTGTAAACCTTTGGATTTCTGAATCCAAATTTTTATCATCATTTTTCTTGATGTTATCAAGAACAGGTCTTATGTAGTTCAATCGTTTTTCAATACCTGATTTCAGTTTATCAAGGATAATCTCTTCTATGTTTTCGTTTGCAGTGTATAGAGCCCTTGCATAACCCTTTTTCCATACTTTTTTTATTGCATTCCACTCTTCTAATTTTCTTACATTTATACTCACATTACCTTTACTTATACCGAGGTGTTTGTTTATTTCAGTTGGAGAAAGCGGCTCCGGGGAAAAATATAAAAGCGCATATATCTGGCACACAGTCCTATTAAGGCCCATACTTTCACCGAGATTACCAATACTTTCTATAAACTTATCCCTAATGTTTTCTGTTTTCTTTTCCATTTTTTTTGCAGATTTCTAAAATTCTCTTTAATATTTCAATCAGAGATTTTGATATCATTTTGTAATCCTGATACTGTCAGGTATATTATTTCAACCTCCTCTTACTCCTTCCTTTTTGTAAAGTAAACTTTTGATGGATTTTCATTATCATCTGTGTTGGCACACTGACATAAAATCTTCGCCGGTATCTTAGAGAATGCCTTTCTTTTAAGGGC
>MWDQ01000031.1 GCA_002070645.1 candidate division TA06 bacterium ADurb.Bin131 | reverse complement strand
TTCTTCGCGTATCATCGAATTAAACCACATGTTCCACCGGTTGTGCGGGCCCCCGTCAATTCCTTTGGGTTTCAGCCTTGCGGCCGTAGTTCCCAGGTGGGATGTTTAACGCGTTAGCTTCGGCACCGACCCGTTTGACCGGGCCGACACCTAACATCCATCGTTTACGGCGTGGACTACCGGGGTATCTAATCCCGATCGCTCCCCACGCTTTCGTCTTTCAGCGTTAGTACCGGAATAGAGAGCCGCCTTCGCCAATGGTGTTCCTGCCGATATCTACGCATTTCACCGCTACACCGGCAGTTCCGCTCTCCTCGTCCGGACTCAAGTCTGGCAGTTTCGTACCCAATTCTCTGGTTGAGCCAGAGGATTTCAGGCACGACATACCAAACCGCCTACAGACCCTTTACACCCAGTGAATCCGGGTAACGCTTGCCCCTCCCGTCTTACCGCGGCTGCTGGCACGGGATTAGCCGGAGCTTCCTTCAGTGGTACCGTCAAACTACCTTAAAGGTAGATTTCTTCCCACTTGACAGGGTTTTACAGGCCGAAGCCCTTCATCACCCACGCGGTGTCGCTGGATCACCCTTGCGGGCATTGTCCAAGATTCCTCACTGCTGCCTCCCGTAGGAGTCGGGGCTGTATCTCAATCCCCGTGTGGCTGGCCGTCCTCTCAGACCAGCTACCTGTCATAGCCTTGGTGGGCTTTTACCCCGCCAACAAGCTGATAGGACCCAGGCCCATCTTCGGGTGTTCTGTCTTTTGGACAGAACTTTACACGAAAAAAGGAAATTTCTCGTGATTATCCAGTATTAGCCCGCCTTTCGGCGGGTTATCCTGATCCTGAAGGTAGGTTACCCAGGTGTTACTCACCCATCCGCCGCTTTCCCCCAGGCAATTCCGCTTGCGCAAAATCGCCCGAGTTCGTCGCTCGACTTGCATGTGTTAGGCACACCGCCAGCGTTCACCCTGAGCTAGGATCAAACCCTCAAATAGAATATTTTTGAGGTCGTACAACCAGGGTTTTACTGATCCAAATTTTCAAAGAACTCTTACAGGCATAATTATTATACCTGTTTTTTAATAGATTGTCAACACTTATCCTGAGTAATTAGTTAGCAGGTGCTGGTGCTTCCTCTGGTGTCTCAGGCATAGCTCCTTCTCCAGGAGGAGGCGGTACTGCCTCACCTTCCATTCCGGGTGCTGGTGGAGGAGTAGTCGTTCCCTTCTTAGGCATTGCCTGCTTGATGATAAAGAACAGCGCCACCAGGATGATAATAATCAGGATAGCGACGGCTGCTGGATTACTTTTTTTCTGTTCTGCCATTTTCTTCTTCACCCCCTTTCACAAATTTTACATTTACAAAATTCTACCATGCGTGATATAAGTTTATGGTATAAATCTGTAGATTGGATATATAGTTAACCACCTTTTAAAATTTTGTCAAGTCCATGTCGTTTTTTCTAAATGATTTTTAAAATTATATCATGTATTTATTTAAAAATCTACCTAATCAAGTATATCCAGAAGTCATTTTTTCTGAACAAAACTACATCTGAAAAATATTAATCCCCCACACTATTCAATCTTAGTAAAAATCAGGTGTATATCCTTGATTCTTCTGTATATGATTTTATCTGAACAGTTATTACCACGATTATTTACTGGCTTACTTATTTTCCCATAATCAAAATTCTAAGGTAAAATATTATAATGGAAAATAAAATTCTTTCATCAGTGCAAATCAAGAAAATTCTTGAAAAACTTTCTGATCAGGTTATAAAAGAAATGGGTGATAATATTGTGGTCATTGGCATAAAAAGACGTGGAGCAATTCTTGCCAAAAGAATCAAAGCAATTCTTGATAAAAAAACATCCCATAGTATTGACTCAGGTTCTCTGGATATAACACTTTACAGGGATGATTTCAGTGCCATAGGAAGTCATCCTGTGGTATCTGGGTCTGAATTAATGTTTGATATTGATGACAGAAAAATTTTACTTGTTGATGATGTTTTATATACAGGAAGAACTGTGCGGGCTGCGATAGATCAGATTATTGATTATGGAAGGCCACGGCTTATTCGACTTTTCGTGCTTGTCGACAGAACAAACTGCAGAGAATTACCCATTCAACCTGATTATACTGGGATAAGAACAATTGTTGGTAAGAACCAGGTTGTTGAAGTAAGATTAAAAGAGGTTGATGGAACTGAAGATGTAGTCATCAAACAGAAAAAATGAAATGGAATAAAAAGGATTTACTCGGACTTGAGGATCTTTCGCGGGAAGAAATAGAAATTATTCTTGAGACAGCAAGGTCGTTTAAGGAAGTAAGTGCAAGGCCAGTAAAAAAGGTGCCTGCCCTTAGAGGAAAAACAGTTGTTAATCTTTTTTTTGAGCCGAGTACCAGAACAAAAACATCCTTTGAACTTGCAGCAAAACGACTTTCCGCAGATGTTTTAAATTTTGAAGTAGGTACATCAAGCATATCAAAAGGCGAAACAATTGTTGATACTGCAAGGAATATTGAAGCAATGAAGGTTGATTGTTTTATTGTGAGACATTCAGTTTCAGGAGCGCCACTGGTTATCAGCAAAAATGTTGCAGCAGCAGTTATCAATGCAGGGGATGGTTGTCACGAACATCCAACCCAGGCGCTTCTTGACCTTTTTACAATAAAAGAGGCATTTGGAAAAATTTCAGGGTTAAAGGTTACAATAATAGGAGATATCTATCATAGCAGGGTTGCAAGGTCAAATATCTGGGGACTTGGTAAACTCGGCGCAAAAATTGTTGTATGTGGTCCGCCAACATTAATTCCAAATAATATTGAAAAAATAGGTGTTTCTGTGTGTTATTCACTGCCAGAGGCGCTTAAAGATGCAGATATTGTATATCTTCTGAGAATCCAGAAAGAAAGACAGCAGGAAAATTTCTTTCCTTCTCAGGCAGAATACAGAAAGTTTTTTGGGTTTGATTCAAAAAGAATAAATTGCACAAAAAAGAAATTTTTTCTTATGCATCCAGGTCCCATCAATAGAGGACTTGAAATTTCAACAGAAATGGCTGAAAAAGAGAACTCGCTTATTCTTCAGCAGGTTACAAATGGAATTGCTGTAAGAATGGCTGTTCTTTACCTTACAGTGAGACAGATTCAATGAATACAAAAGAAACACTCGGTTCAGATACAGCAAGTGAATATGAAAGACTGTTAAACCTTGAACAATTAAGGGTTGTGAAAGAAGCCGATGGACCTTGCCTTGTCCTTGCTGGTGCAGGATCTGGCAAGACGAGGGTTCTTATTTATAGAACGATTTATCTTCTTGAACGCGGAGTGGATCCATCGAGGATATGTCTTCTTACATTCACAAATAAAGCAGCAAGAGAAATGACCAGTAGGATTGAAGATAAACTCGGTTCATTGCCAGAAGGTCTTATTGCAGGAACATTTCACCATGTTGCAAATATTTTTCTTCGCAGGTACGCAAGATATGCCTCACTGCCACATAACTATGTAATCATTGATAGGGAAGATTCTCGTTCAATTATAAGGGAAATCTCAAAACAAATATTACCTGAAAAGGAAATCTCCCCTGAGGTTATTCAGGCACTATTAGGACTTTCTGCTAATACATCAGAGACAATTAAGGATATTGTAATGCAGAGATATCAGTATTTTTCACATTTAATCGCACGATTGGAAACAATTGAAGAAGCTTACAATAAAAAGAAAAGGGAACTTAGAGTTGTTGACTATGACGATCTATTGTCATTTTGGCTAAAAATTCTCACAATGCAAGAACCAGGGGAAAAAATCTCAGAAAAGATTCTTTACATTCTTGTTGATGAGTATCAGGATACAAACAGAATACAGGCCCTTATACTTTATCAACTTGCTCGCAAACATAGAAATATCACAGTTGTTGGAGACGATGCCCAGAGTATATATAGTTTTAGAGGAGCAACAGTTCAAAATATCCTTGAGTTTCCAAAAATCTATCCAGACGCAAAGATTTTCCACCTCCCGACAAATTATAGAAGTACCGCTGACATTCTTAACCTTGCAAACAGTGTTATTTCACACAATAAGTATCAATTCCCAAAGGTTTTGAAAAGTGTAAAACCCCAGGGTATAAAACCAGTTCTCGTAAGATGCTATGACAAACACAGTGAAAGTATATTTGTCGTACAGAGAATTCAGGAACTTCTTAAGGATGTGAAGCCCTCAGATATAGGAATCCTCTTTAGGTCAAGATACCAGTCAACAGAAATCGAGATTGAACTGAATAAATTAAAGATTCCATATGTAATCAGGGGCGGGTTGAGATTTTTTGAGATGGCACATATAAAAGATATACTTGCATTTTTCAGGGTATGTCATAACCCTAAGGATGAAATGTCATGGTTCAGGATTTTAAACCTTGTTAAGGGGATTGGAAAAACATCGAGAGAAAAAATTGTTGACTCTATCAGAGGCAAAGATAGCATTGAAGAAATTCTTTCCTCTGATGGCATAAAAATTATTTCTCCTGCAAGGACAGGATGGCAGAATATTAAAAATCTTCTTAAGAGTGTTATCGAGGCAAAAAAGATTTCAGAGCAAACAGGTATTATTGTAGAAAAATTTTACCGCGAGTATCTATACGCAAACTATCTTGATGCAGAACAAAGGATTGCTGATATTGAAAGTTTAAAGGAAATTTCAGGAACATGGCAGAATATTGAGGAGTTTATCAGTCAGACAAGTTTACAGGAGCACTACAGAGGAGAACTCAAAGACATAGAGGGAAATATTGTCCTATCAACAATACACCAGGCAAAAGGGCTTGAATGGAGGATTGTTTTTGTAATAGGTGTTTGTGCATTTCATTTTCCTCATAATCTTTCTCAAACAGACCCTGGTGGAATTGAAGAAGAACGTCGTATTTTCTATGTTGGAATCACAAGGGCAAAAGAAGATCTTTATATTACCTATTATCTGTCTGACCCGAGGAATTACTCTTATCGTAAGTCCTTATTTATAGAAGAAATTCCGGACAAATTGATTGACCAGTGGGTTTTTGACTGAAGATATTATATTCTAAAAAAATAATCTTTTTTAACAAGGAGATGCTATGATTAAGATAAAAAGAGCATTGATAAGTGTTTCAGACAAAACAGGTATTGTTGATCTTGCAAGGGTTCTTGTCAATAAAAATGTTGAGATTATCTCGACAGGAGGAACAGCAAAAACATTGAGAGAAGCAGGCATTCCTGTTAAGGAAATTTCAGAGATAACTGGGTTCCCGGAGATTCTTGATGGCAGGGTAAAAACACTTCATCCTTATATCTACGGTGGGATTCTTTATAAAAGGGATAATGCCTCGCATATTGAACAAATAAAACAACACAATATAGGACAGATAGACCTTGTTGTTGTTAATCTTTACCCTTTTGAGAAGATTTTTTTCAATAAGGATGCAAAAGATGAAGAGTTGATTGAAAATATAGATATTGGTGGACCTTCTATGATAAGGGCATCCGCAAAAAACTGGAGGTTTGTATGTGTACTTGTAAACCCACAGTCATATTCCACTATTATAGAAGAGATTGAAAATCAAGGAGGGATATCTGAAATCACATCAAGAAAATGTGCAGCAGAGGTTTTTCATACAACCAGTTATTATGATTGGCTTATTAACAGATATTTCGAAAAAGATGAGGAATTTTCTTTTAAGGAAACTGTTGGATTTTATTATAGAAAAATTGACCAACTCAGGTATGGAGAAAACCCCCATCAGAAAGCAGCGTGGTATAGAAATGCTGATAAAAACCCTTTCTGGAAGCAAATACAGGGAAAACAATTATCCTTTAATAATATTCTCGATATGGAAAGCGCATATAGAATTGCCTGCGAATTTGAGGAACCATCCTGCTGTATTATAAAGCACAATAACCCCTGTGGAGTAGGAATAGGAAAAAATCAAAAACAGGCATTTGAAAATGCACTTAAAACAGATCCTTTAAGCGCATTCGGGGGAATTATCGGGTTTAATAATGAACTCGGTTCTGAAACAGCAGCGATTATTTCAAAGACCTTCTTCGAGGTGATTATTGCCCCTTCTTTTTCACAGGAGGCAATTAAGATATTCTCAAAAAAGGAAAATCTCCGTTTGATTGAAATGCCTTCATTCAATCTATCAGAATTTGAAATAAAAGGTACAAACAGTGGAATACTTATTCAGACACATGATACAAAAAACTGGGAAAATCTTGAGGTCAAAACAAAAAGGACGCCAACGAAAAAAGAAATGGAGGCATTAAAATTCGCGTGGATTATCTGTAAACATGTAAAATCAAATGCAATAGTGCTTGGCACAACAAACCAGATTGTAGGAATAGGTGCAGGTCAGATGTCAAGATATGATTCTGCGCGCCTGGCAGTGATGAAAATGAAGGATAATTTTAAGAAGAAAAAAATAAACCCACTTGTTATGGCATCAGATGCATTTTTCCCATTTCCTGATAGCGTGGAGGTTGCAGCAAAGGCAGGAGTTACTGCAATTATACAGCCAGGAGGTTCTATCAAGGATAATGAGGTTATAAAAGTATGCAACAGAAAAAAAATCGCAATGGTGTTTACTGGAACAAGACACTTCAGACATTAATTATTGTCTAATAAGATTTTATGATTGTTAATCAGATTGTGATTATTGGCGCGGGTCCGGCTGGCATTATGGCAGCAATTGCCGCAGGTAAGAGAGGGAAAAAGGTCCTGTTGATTGACAGAAATAAATCAATTGGAGAAAAACTGCTTATATCAGGTGCTGGAAGGTGTAATATAACCAATGACATTCCTTTGGAAAAATTCTATGAAAATTACCATAACGGTGATTTTTTGAGAAATGTTTTTGCACAGTTTTCAAATATTGATTTAATGCAGTTTTTTGAAGATAATGGAATGAAACTTATTGTTGAACGTGGAAAGAGGGTATTCCCCGCAAGTCAATCATCGCAGGATGTTGTAAGATTTTTCAGGAATATGCTCGAGAATTTACATGTACAACTATGGTTTCGAAACAGGGTTATGAAAATCGAGAAACAGGACGATGTTTTCAAGATATCTTCAAAAAAGGGAGAAATTTTTTCAAAAAGTATAATACTGGCTACAGGTGGAAAGAGTTATCCGGGAACAGGTTCAACTGGGGATGGCTATAGAATTGCAAAAGGATTGGGGCATACAATCATTAAACCTGTGCCTGTATTATGTGGAATCAACCTTAAGGAACAATGGATAAAACAATGGCAGGGGATATCCCTGAAAAATGTTTCTATCAAGGTTAAACAGGATAAACGAGTAATTGCAGAAGAATTTGGGGAAGCACTTTTTACACATTATGGGATATCAGGTCCAATAATACTGGATTTATCAAGGTATATTGCAGGAATAAAGGATTATGGTGGGTTAAAGATCTACATTGATTTTAAGCCAGCATTAGATGTTAAAACTGTTGAAACCCGTCTTATATCTGAGTTCAGAGGAAATGCTAATAAAACATTGAAAAATATTATGAGAAATCTTTTACCTCATAATATTATTGACGAGTTTTTATTAATGGCCGGGCTTTCTGGTGAGATTAAAGGTAACCAGATAACAGTTAAGCAAAGAAACGTACTTGTTGCGCTTTTAAAAAATTTTCCTCTGTCTTTTGATTCATTAAGAGGATTTGACGAAGCAATTGTAACACGCGGAGGAATAAATATTAAAGAAGTTAATCCAAAAACAATGGAATCAAGGATTGTTCCTGGACTTTTTTTTGCAGGGGAGATTCTTGATATTGACGGGAAAACAGGTGGATTTAATCTTCAGGCAGCATTTTCAACAGGTTTTGTTGCCGGAAAGAACGCATAAAGAAAAGATTCCTGCCGGAAAACTTAAACAAAAATAAAAAATGGTAAAAATCATAGAAAACCTTGTTAGAAAACCCAGAATTAGTTCAAAAAAAATTATTTTTTCATTTTTTTGAGGTATCTTACTTCACTGGGTAATTATCCCTTCAGTATTAATAATAATTTTTAGAAAAATCGACCATTACCTTCCCTCTTTTTTAATATCACGTCCATTTAACTATATCCTTACTACCTGCGCTTTTTTTCTGGGTATTCTCTGGACAATTGCTTCTATACTTAATCAGTGGTGTATTGGAAGGGGGACCTTTATTCCTGTTGCCTCACCAACACAAAAACTTGTTGTACAGGGATGCTATCGGTATTCGCGAAACCTATTATGGTAGGTTTATCTTATTTTTGATGGAAATATACAGTATCTGCACAGTGATAATGGTTCAGAATTTGCCAAATATTTTGACCAGGCCTGTGCTGAACTATAAATTCCCCATTATTTTTCACAAGTACCTACACCCAAAGATCATGCAGAAATAGAACGATTTAACAGAACCTTGGAGGAAGAATTTTTACAAATCTGACATTATATTGATGATCCAGAAATATTTAATCCTTTGCTTACAGAGTGGCTTATAGAATATAATTTCAAAAGACCTCATGAATCATTAAAATATCAGACACCTTTTGATTTCTTTTTTCAGAACAAAAAGTGTTACCTATGTCCCCTACCTGTACAGGGAACAATATTGATGGAAAACAAGAATCTTTCATCGGAAATTGATAAAATCTGGGAAGACA
>MWDQ01000030.1 GCA_002070645.1 candidate division TA06 bacterium ADurb.Bin131 | reverse complement strand
GGGCGTGGCTCAGATTGGTTTAGAGCGCCTGGTTCGGGACCAGGAGGTCGGTGGTTCAAATCCACTCGCCCCGACTTTCGTAGATAGGCATGCTATATAAGATTAACTAAAAAAGAAGAAATCAAAATGAATAATAATCCTAAAATTCCAACTGATATCTAAAAATTTTTAACCTTCTTTTACAGGAAAAAGTTCCTATTTTTTCTGCTGGAAACATAAAAAATATACGGAAAAATAAGAACGACTAAGCACAAAGAAATCAGGATTGGTTAACAAAAAATACTAAAGATATTTTTGACGGTATCATCATAATACCATAAAAAGAGGTTTTTATGAGAACAGGGTTTGCAAGAGTTAAAATAACGCCGGAAATGGGCGCACACCTTGCTGGAAGCGGTGGAGGCGAAAAAAGACGCGCACAATGCATTCTCGATGATCTCTATGCGAGAGTAGTTGTTATTGAAGCAGAAAATAAAAAGATTTGTTTTATTTCTCTTGATGTTACAATCATTACAGAGGATTATACAGAAAAAATCAGGAGATATGCACAATCGCTCGGATTTTCTCCTGAAGCAGTGATGGTTCATGCAGTACAAAACCATTCTGCACCATCTCTCGGACATTTTATGCTTGACCCTGATTTCCCTGAAATACCTTCAGAACTTGAGTATATCAGAGGCGGAGAAACAAAAACATACCAGTTTATTCTCGAAAAGATATTTGAGGCAATCAAAACCGCAAATAATTCCCTTATACCTGTTTCTATTGGTTCTGGAATTGCTGTAAATGATAGCCTTGCTTTTAATAGAAGGGCCATCACAAGAGATGGAAAAGCCAAAATGCCCTGGTTTTTTAGTAGATTACAGTATCCACTTGGTCCAACTGATATTAAATACATAGAGGGACCCGTTGATCCTGAGATAGGGGCACTGTGTTTTAGATCAGATGATATGAAGATTATTTCAGCAATACTTCATTTTACCTGCCATCCTGTAAATGTTTTTGCAACAAAGTTTTATGCTATTTCTTCTGACTGGCCTGGTATGTGGTCTGAAGGGATAGAGAAGATGTTTAATACAAATCCTCTTGTTTTAAATGGTTGTTGTGGAAATATTAATCCCTGGCCTGCATTTGTCCATGATTTTTATCCAGATCATAAAAAAATGGGTAATAAACTTGCAGAGATTACAGAGGAGATTATTTCGAGAATGACTTTTAGAAAATCAGAAAATCTTGGGTTTGTGTCAAAAAAAATCTCTATTCCATTAAGAAGCGAACCAGAAAAAACCACCAGGGCAAGAGAATACCTTGAGAAAAATCCTTTTCCAGTAATGCTGAAGGATAACCCTGAAAGAGTTGACCCAGAATGGTTTCAGGCAGCATCTATTATGAGTGTTGAGCATACAAGAAAAAGAGGAGATTTTATCTATGAAATACAGGCATTTAGAGTTGGAGATATCGCAGTTTTAGGTCTTCCTGGTGAGCCATTTGTTGAGGGACAACTTGAAATAAAGATTCATTCTCCTGCAAGGTACACCTTTATTGCACATGCAACAAATCAATATGTTGGTTATATTCCCATAAAACAGGCATTTTCTCGTGGAGGACATGAAGCAACACTCTGCTATTGGTCAAAACTTATCCCAGAGGCACTGGAAATAATAGTAAAGAATTCTCTTGATATGTTAAAGGAACTTTTCCCGGAAGGGATAAATGAATAGGCGATTGCTGATATTTTTTCTAACTATCGGGGTATTTATTACTTTTGTCCATCCAGTGTTGTCTGATGTTATACTCTGCCCTTTATTCGGGGATGGCGCTGTTTTATAGAGGGATGCAAAAATTCCTGTATGGGGAACTGCTTCAAATAGAGAAAGGATTACTGTAAGGATTGATAAAACAGTTGTTTCAAGCATTGCTAACGGAAACGGTGAAAGCCAGGTTATTCTACCAGAACATAAAGCAGATGGACCATAACAGCAACAACGCTGAAGAGGAAATCAAACAGGCAACAAACAGTTTGATACGAGAATTTCATGTTTTATCATCAGTTGTAAATGAACCTACCAAGATGATAAAAGGTTCATGGAAGGTTTGTAATAGCAATACGGTCGCAATGTTTTCAGCAACAGCATATTTTTTTCAAACAACCTTCAACCAGAAATAGGAGCCCCTGTTGGAATTATCAATAGTTCTGTTGGTGGCACAAGGATAGAAGCATGGATGAGCAGAAACGACATTAAAAAGATTCCTGAATTAAAAACAGAACTTCAGGCACAGGCAAAAATTGAAGGAAATACAGTTTTGGTGTGGAGTGATAATATAAAAGAACCAATCGCAATAAGATATGGATGGACAGGAAATCCTGTTTGTAATCTGTATAATGAAGCAGGACTTCCGACTTCTCCATTTAGAACAGACCAGTGGTAGATTATTTCAATGTTTGAATCTCAATAGAAAACATAAAAGATAAAACAGATTGGCTTTGATTTCACAAGATTGGGAATTCATTATCAATGAAGGCACTATTTATTAATCCACCTGTTTATGACTTTTCTGCATTTGACCTCTGGAACAAGCCATA
>MWDQ01000029.1 GCA_002070645.1 candidate division TA06 bacterium ADurb.Bin131 | reverse complement strand
GAAAGTGTTGCATTAATGCCTGACCCAAATATGAAGTGGCTTAATCCTGATTTAAATGTTTACATTGCACAGATTTCCTTTGATAGAAGTTATGATTATCTTAGACCAGGTATGTCTGCACAGGTAGAAATCACGATGAATGTACTTAAAAATGTTCTTGTTATTCCTCTTGTTGCAGTTAACTTTAAGGATGGTAAGGCATATGTAAATGTGTTAAATGGCAAGAAGATTGAAGCAAAACAAATAGAAATTGGTGAAAGCAATGAAAGAGAAGTAGAGGTTAAAAAAGGACTTAAAGAAGGCGATATCATTGTTATTTCTGCAATTGGTAAGGTTGGTGAGACAGGAAAGCAGGCAGAGACAAAAACACAAGAAAAAAAAGAACAAGAAACAACACCCCAAGCCACTCCTCAGAATTCTCAGCCATCATCCCAACAGCAACAGGTTCAACCTCAGCAACCAGAACAGAAAACCCAGAGCACAGAAAAATCACCAGGAAATATTGAAAAATCAAATACAACTGAACGGCAGGAAAGGCCTGCAGGTTCACGAAGACAGAGAACAATACCAGATGAATCAAAACAATAATCAGATTATTAGATTTGAAGAGATAACAAAGGTATATCATCTCGGCAAAGATATTGATATTCCTGTATTAAGAGGAGTAAGTTGTGAAATAAAAAAAGGAGAACATGTTGCGATTATGGGCCCTTCTGGGAGCGGCAAAACAACAATGCTCAATATTATAGGATGCCTCGATAAGATATCTTCGGGTAAGTATTTTTTTGAAGGCAAAGATATATCGAGTTTTGATGATGACGCGCTTTCAGAAATAAGAAGTAAAAAAATAGGATTTATCTTTCAATCATATAACCTTATTCCCCAGTTAACTGTTCTTGAAAATATTGAGATGCCTTTGTTTTATCAACAGGTTGATGAGGCAAAAACAAGAGAAAAAGCAATTAAACTTGCCCATATGGTTGGTCTTGAAGATAGAATAAAGCATAGGCCATCTGAACTTTCTGGTGGACAACAACAGAGGGTTGCAATTGCACGTGCCCTTATGAATGATCCTGTTTTAATTCTTGCTGATGAGCCAACAGGAAACCTTGATAGTGTGTCAGGAAAAGAAATAATGAATTTGCTCTGTGGTCTGAATGAAAAAGGGACAACATTGATTGTGGTTACCCATGATGCTAATATCGCAAAGTATGCAGGAAGGGTTTTGAAAATGCTCGATGGAAGGATTGCAAATGAAAATTAACCTTATCCATCTTATAAGAATTGTCAGGCATGGCTGGAAAAATATCTGGCTTCATAAACTTCGCTCATTTTTAACTGTTCTCGGAATTGTTTTTGGTGTTGCATCTGTGATCGCAATGCTTGCAATAGGTGAAGGTGCAAGTTATGAAGCAAGAAAAATGATAGAGTCCCTCGGCAGCAATAATATCATTATAAGGAGTGTAAAACTACCATCTGATGCCAAAACCCAGCAGGCAAGTACTCTTGGTGTGTATGGACTTACAGACAGGGATTTTAGAAAACTCGAGACAATTCCATCTGTTGTTAAAATTATTCCTGCATGGGAAATGGAAGAAGATGTCTGGTGTTATGGAAAAACTATTTCGGCAAGAATTATTGGCACACTCCCAGAGTACAAGGATGTTATGAATTTATCAATAAAAACAGGCCGATATTTTGATGAGGTAGAACTTCAAAAAAGCGAGCCAGTTGCAATAATTGGTTCTACTGTACGAACATCTCTTTTTCCTGTTGAGGACCCAATTGGTAAAACAATCAAGATAAAAAGCAGTTATTTCAAGGTTATAGGAATCGCTGGTGAAAAGGTTTTTGCAGGTGCCTCTGAAAGTTTTATGGCAGAAGATGCTAATATTGCAGTATATATTCCACTAACAACCACAAGGCTTTTTTTTGGAGAATATGAGGTTAAAAGAGGACCAGGTGGGGTGAGTTCATGGGAAAGAAACTGGGTTCAATATCATAGATTTATCCTGCAGGTTGCAGAAACAGATAAAATTCTGACAACTGCCTCGCTTATAAGCGATGTATTAAGTCAAACCCATAAAAAACAGGATTACCAGATTATTGTACCACTTGAACTTTTGAGGCAGGCAGAAAAAACAAAGCGTATATTTAATATTGTCCTTGGTTCAATTGCTGCTATTAGTTTGATTGTTGGTGGTATAGGAATAATGAATATTATGCTTGCAATTGTTACAGAAAGAACAAGAGAAATAGGCATAAGAAGGGCAGTCGGTGCAAAAAAAAGAGACATTATAAACCAGTTCTTAACAGAATCAGTTATTCTTTCTGCATCTGGTGGAATAATAGGGGTTCTTCTCGGGATTCTTATTCCGAGAATAGTAACAAAATTTGCAGGAATGATGACCCTTATAACTCCATGGTCAGTGCTTCTTTCTTTTACAATCTCTGTGGCAGTTGGTATTACATTTGGGATTTATCCTGCAAGAAAAGCCGCAGATCTTGATCCAATACAGGCATTGAGATACGAATAACAGAATAACGGGGACAACTTTTTTAAGTAAATGCAACTGTGCAGTGTTCAACTCCTTTGATAGACCGGATGCTATCAGCGAGAGATTTAACCTTCGAAGGGTTTCCCTTAACAACAATAATCTCAAGACATTCATCATTGGAAAGATGAACATGCTGAGTGGAGATTACAATACCCCCAAAATCATGCTGGATATCAATAATCTTATTGGCGATATTCCTCTTATGGTGGTTATAGATAAAAACAATTGCACCTGCAATTTCCTTTCCGGTTAACCACCTGTCTTCAACAAACTCTTTTCTTATAAGGTCTTCAATTGCCTTTGAACGAGTAGAATATTTTCGTTGTTTGATAAGGCGGTCAAACCTTTCGAGGATCTCTTTTTCCAGTGATACACCAAAACGAACTATGTTATGCATAAACAAATTATAACACGAAAAGAATATACAGTAAGTATTTTCTCGAATCACTGATGTTAATAATTTTTTGTTGCATATAAAATTGGTTCATGGTAAATTTATAACAAATTAGATAGAATAATACCTTCATAACCAGGGAGGAATTATGCACGAACACTATGTTATGTTTAAGTTAAAGGATGAATATAAAAAGGATCTACCCGAAATCGTCAGAAAACTCAAATCCTTACAGGACTCAATTCCTCTTATAAGAAAATCAGAGGTATTTATTAATGAAATTCAAGGTCCACACAGTTATGATATCATGTTTCACGCAGTTTTTAATGATACTGAAGGATTCAGGTCATATATGGTTCATCCTTTACATATCCCTGTGCAGAAATATATTGAACAAAGAGTAATCATTGAAAAAATTGCAGATATGGACTTTGTTTTCTAAAAATTTATTGAAGGTTCTTTTCTTTGTTTGGTGCGGAGAGATTATGGCTGGTATAAAGGTTCCTGGAAATTTTCCTGAAAGGGAATACGGACATTGTGTGCTCGGGAATGGGGTTGATCTACTTTATGTTGACTGGTCTGGTTCAATGAGTTTCAAAGATCAGATTAACGGCATTTTTGGCTATTGGTATAAACTTGACAGAAAAAATTCTCCATACGGAGACCCTGTTCCTCTTTTAAGAGTGAAATATTGTCTTGTTTCTGGGGCAGGGCCAGTGGAGATAGCCACATCAACACAGGACTTTGACCCTTCAACTGCTGTTTTGTCATCATCAATTACTGCTGAGCCATTTAGATTTATAGTAAAATCATTCCTTACACAGAATCATCTTTTTGTTCTCGAATTCAAATTTCAAGAATTTCCTGAAGATGGAGAAATATGTTTTGCCCTTGATGACAATCGCATTACATATACGAGAAAGTATGTTGATCGACTTTCAAACCCTGTAAGATATTCAACAAATGGAAAAAGAATTATTGCGGAATATCAACAAACAGGCACCTGCAAATTCAGTGGAATCGGTGTAATGGATGTTATTACCACAGATAAAGGGGAAACAGAAATTTCAAATCAAGCCAGAAATTTTCCTTATCTCGCGAGTAACATTTTTATAAGGTTAAAAGGCCTGAAAAATGGTTCAACAGTGTACTGTGTTACCTGTGTAATGGATGATATGGATTCTCAGGATTACAGGGAAAAGGTTTTCCAGACAGTTGAAGAATTTAGAAAAAAGACATACAAAGAAATATTCAAAAATCATACTACTTTCTGGCAGAATTATATGAATAAATCAGAGGTGAATATCTCACATGACATTGATTATCTTTATAAAACAAGTATGTATCTCTTGAAGGCAGTTCAATTTCCAACAGGGGCAATAATTCCTTCTTCTGTTTTTCCCAATAATCACGGATGTCTTGTTTACTGGGATGCCTTTTTTGATGAGATGGGGTTTCTAAGAAACAATAAATTTACTGAAGCAAAAAAGATTGCTGAATTCTGGTTGCTCGGACTTGAAAAAGCAAGAGAAAATGCAAAATCACTTGGTTTCCAGGGTGCTTATTATGGCTGGGCAACTGATTTTTATGG
>MWDQ01000028.1 GCA_002070645.1 candidate division TA06 bacterium ADurb.Bin131 | reverse complement strand
TATAAGAGATATTTCCCCAGCAGGAAGAGATCGGGCAGGGGTAAATTGATTTGCTTTTATTTAAGGCACGCAACCTGGATTAGGATTCAGTCCATATTTGTTCTGGATCATAACCCCATGGAACAGAAAGTGTACAATTCTTTGGCAATGGTACTGGCCCTAAAACAAGAGGATCTTTGGTTTTTTTCATATTACTGATGAGTTGTTTTCTAAAACCATCAATAATCACTCTGTATTCTGGGTCATTGATAAGGTTTTTTCTTTCGAGAGGGTCTTTTTCAAGGTCAAAGAAAAACTCAAATGGCCTTAACCTGTCAAAATATCCCATTTGTTTAAAGAGCCCCTTTGAAAAAGATGCATCAACATTCACTGGAAAATAAAATGGCCTGACTTCAAATGACCTTATGTACTTGTATTTGTTTGTTCTGATACTTCTCATTGGATCATATCCAGCATGATAGGTTAATTCTGTGTAAATACATTCCCTGATTTGCTTTTTCCCGTCTTTAACTACTGGCATTAAACTTACACCATCTATGTTATCAGGAATTTTAATCCCAAGATAATCAAGTATTGTTGGTACAAGATCAACATTAGAAGAAAGGCATTCTAACTTTTTTCTTTCAGGGATTCCTGGACCTTTCATTATTAAAAAAATCTCTATTCCAGGGTCAAAAAGGGTTGCCTTTGCTCCTGGCATTGCAATACCATGGTCGGTTGTGAAAATTATAAGGGTATTGTCAATCTTACCTGTTTTCTCGAGTGTAGAAATAATCCTGCCAATGGTTTCATCAACCCTTTGAACAAGGATGTTAAGCCCTGCAATATCCTTTTTTACCTCTATGCAGTCAGGAAGGAATCCTGGAATCTTAAGGTTTCCCGGTGGGTTTTCAACAATAGGATACCTTTGATGTGTTTCAACAACACCAACAGAAGCAAAAAAGGGTTCAGGGGGACATTCCTCGAGAAACTTACAAAACACCCCACATATATCATTACAGAATTTTGTTTCTGCTGTTAAAAAATTTTGATATCCAAGTTCTTCCTGTTTTCCGGATTGTATTTCGTGCTGAACACCAAACAAAAATGTTTTATAACCATTATCCCGAAGAATCCCTGGAAGGTATGGAATATCTTTTTTTAGTTTAAATCCCCTGTGCGCAAGGCCTATCATTCCATTTCTATGTGGCATAAGACCCGAAAACATACTTGCCCTGCTCGGGCTACACTGGGGCGCTGAACAAAAATAATTTGTAAACATTGATCCCTGTTGCGCGAGATTATTGATATTCGGGGTTTGAATATCAGCCCCATAACACTCGAGATATCTTCCTGTATCGTGGGTTATGAAATGAAGAATATTTGGTTTTATTTTTTTCCCCAGGTCTCATGATAAATAATTTCTTCAAGAGGTAATCTATCATTTGATTCACAAAACACTGAATCTTTTTCTGGATACCCGAGAGGGGTTATTGCAACAACATTAACGTCTTCAGGAATATTGAGAAAATCCTTAATCTCATCATTATCAAAGGAACCAATCCAGCATGTACCAAGACCTTCTGCCCTTGCTGCCAGGGTTAAATGGTCAAAGGCAATGGCAACATCAATAATAACACTGCACTCCTCCATCCACCCGCCTCTATTATAATGGATATCTCTCCCACAGCCAACAATCACAACAGGCGCATCAGCAATAAACAATTGATTATGACAGAGTTTTGCAATCTTCTGCCTTCTTTCCTGTTCTTTGATGATAATAAATTTCCAGGGCTGTCT
Source organism: candidate division TA06 bacterium ADurb.Bin131 (assembly GCA_002070645.1). GTDB lineage: Bacteria > Ratteibacteria > UBA8468 > B48-G9 > DTJG01 > DTJG01. The sequence goes on along the minus strand of MWDQ01000028.1, from coordinate 11,772 downwards.
GTTGCTTCCACTTGGAGCAATTCTCGCAGCATCCAAAACACGCTTAAGCACATCTTCTGAAATTTCGTCTTCTTTATAACTTCTTACACTTCTCCTTGTTTTTATAACCTCGTAAAAATCCATAATTGCCTCCTTTCTGTTAAAAACCACCTAAATCTCAAGCCATACAGGGCTTGTATAGGCAACCTCTTTATTTTTCTGTGTGATTTTAAGGTAATACCAGTATTTTCCCTTTTCTATGTCATTATCCTCATAATTGAACACAACATCCATTTTATCAATGTACTCTTTTTTAATAATCTTGCCATTTCTGATAACCTCTATTTTTTTTATTGTATCACAACCATGGATATCTGCCTTTATCAGAACATCTTCTACTTTTCCAATTTCTCCCATTTTAATTTGAGAAATAGAGAAATCAACCAGTATTCTATCTCCTGTTGTTGCATAGGTTTTTCTGTTTCTGAGACAATAAATTAGATTCTCCCTATCAAGGTCTTCAAGAAAAGCACCTGTAATCCCGCATTTATAGCGGATCTGATAAGAGGTAAAATGCGCTGTTTTCCCCTGTCCATTCCTGTCTTCTGGTGAAAAGAAAACATTCCCTGAATGGCAATCGCCGCCACCAGTAAAACCGAGGATCGCTCCTTGATTAAGAATTTTATTTGCAAGTTTATCAAAATGTCCCCACATTGAGTATATCTCTAAAAATCTTTCAACCTGTCTGTTATGAAACCTCCAGAAGTCACCAGTATGCCCTGTATGTGGACCTGCAACAATATTTTTTATACCCTCGAATTCTTTGTAAACAGCATCAAGATTACCTGTTGGTTCATACATTCCTCTAAAAAGTTTTAACCTTCTTGAAGAAGTATAGATGTTTCTATGTCCCTGATTTCCTGCCCATTCGTATCCAATAAGTGTACAGAACTCTCTATTTTTATTGAAGCTATTCGTAATATCCTGCATCCATTCCCATTGATTATCTGTAAAATAACACGCATGATCTGCAGAAGCGGCAAAATCAAGACATCCAACATTCCTTGCATTTGTATAAAGGCCTTCAAATTTTCCTGTTCCATCGCTCATTTCAGTATGTCCGTGTATTTCTCCCCAGAAAATCTCCTGCCTTTTATCGTTTTTACCCATAATCTCGAGAGGATTGCTTACTGCAATAAGTTTTCCTGTATCCTGGTCATATGCCTTTGCCCTGTAAATTCCAGCGGGTAATCCTTTAAAATCAACACAGAATCTGTATCTATGTGTAAGATAATTAGAAACATCTTTTATTTCTTTTGAATTATTTCCTTCAAGTTGAATGTTAATCTTCATCTTCCAGTTCTTTTCTTCAACAAGGTTTCTGTATTTATCAGTAATAATCCCTATAAGGTTAACTGTATCTTTCTGCCTTATTCTTCCAGGGAAAAAAAGATGTAATCTTTCTGGTTTCCCTGCAATAAATCTGATGTGATGTCCATTGTTCTCAGAAACAGAAACAAAAATCTTCTTGTTATCAAGTGATACTGCAGGGGATAGCACAGGCATGTTTGAAAACCAGTATCTTCTTTCCATAACATCGCATACAACAGGAAGGATAAATGTTGTATCAGTTCTATACTCAACCTCTATCTTTCCAAAAGGTTTTAACCCATCAGGCAAAAAATAGAATATATCACCATCCCTGTGAGATTCGTCCGAAGGAACTTTTATTCCATCAAAATATATCCTGCAGTCATTATAAATAATCCTGATATATCCATCTTTTTTAATACTCTCTGTCTGCGGCCTGGCAAACACCCTTGGAAAATTAAACCTGATACGACTTTCTCGAGGCAACCCTTTTTCTCCTGCCTTATAAACAAGAGTGAATCTTGCGGGATTTCCTGCTTCAATTGTTGATGGGTTAATAGAAGAATATCCTGCGTTTTGTCTTGAAATGCCAAACAATATACATTCTGCATCCTGTATACTTCCTGATAATTCCAAAGATGTCTGGGTTGTTATCACAAGATATGAATCAAACGATTGTTGAGGGGTTATACCATAAACCTTAATCTGGCCAAACCCCCTCGGATAGGCGAGTTTTACATCTGTTATTCCATAATCAATCCACCTGAAACTACCTTTTTTTATTTTCTCTGGCTTAAACATATTGTGATCAATAAATACAACAGGGCCTTTTGCATAGGTCATAAGCCATATCCTTTTCTTTCCTTCAACAGGTGGACAAAAATAAACAATGTCGCAAAAGTCCCTGCCAGGATAAAAGGTGGCATCTTTAAGAGGAAAAATCCTGTCTGTTCTTATTTCTTTATCCACAATATCTCCCTTACTCCACGACGATATTCAAGAAAAAGAGTGTTATGTGATTGAATTTTTTAGTTGTACTGCTACCTCTGATGGATGCCTGTTTAATACATCAATCCATTCTGCATCTTCTTTCTTAAACCATGTTATCTGCTGTCTTGCATAGTTTCTTGTTTTCCTTTTGATGGTCTCAACTGTTTCATCCCAGGATGTTTTTCCTTCTATAAAATTACATAGTTCCATGTATCCTATGGGTGCCTTTTCTTTTAGATAGTGTTTTAATCCTGAATTTATTAATATCTTGACTTCCTCGAGCCATCCAGACCCGAGCATTGCCTCTGTTCTTAAATCAAGCCGGTTATAAAGAATATCCCTCGGAAGATTAATTACCCAGTACTTTACTGAAGCACGTGGAATAAAGGATGCTGGTTTTGCCTGTTTCTGCCACTCGCTCATCGGTGTGCCTGTTATCATCCAGACCTCAAGACCTCTTGTAATTCTGACCCTGTCGTTGGGATGAATTTTTTCTGCAAGATCAGGATCAAATCTTTTTAATTCCCTATAAAGATTTTCTGTATCTTTATCAGCAAGCATTTTTCTGATATCTTTCTGAAGGGGTTTTTTTTCTTCAGGAAATTCAAAAATTCCTTTAAGTATTGCCCTGATATAAAAACCACTTCCACCAACAATGATTGCTGCTTTTTTTCTTGACCATATATCAGGAATAATCTTCTCGAGATACTGTCTGTAATCAAATACAGTAAAGTTTTCTTTCAGTGTTATAAAACTGTACAGGTGGTGTGGAATCTGTTTTATTAAAGGTTCAGGTGGCTTTGCAGTTCCAATGTTAATATCCTTATAGAACTGCCTGGAATCTGCATTAATAATTTCTCCTGGCAGTATCCTGCACAATTCAGCAGCAATAGATGATTTCCCTGTTCCAGTTGGACCAGCAATAATAAGAAAAAGATTTTCTTTGATGTTATCAGGGCCTTTTTTCATTCATTATTTGTTCTCTACCATACTCAAACCCAGCAATTGCTGCAGGGTCATCACTTTTCATTGTGCGGCTTTTAAGTCTATCTTCATTATAAAAATCTCTTTCCTTCATCATCTTAAGAAACCTTGCCTGAAAATCGTCAAAATTCGATCCATAGATATGATAGGAATCAGTAATATCAACATACGGACCAACAAAAATCTTTTTGCCTGTTTTTTTTGAAATCTCATCCGCAATATATTTCTGAAGTTCTGTTAAACCAAAAAGATTCATATATGCTGCCCTGTATGCATCTCTCGAACGCCAGTGTGTATTCATTCTAAGAAAGATATTCCCATCTTCTGGAACCAATCTACACCAGATTCTCTGAAGACAGGGTGGGTCATCTGTTTTTGGATCATATGAAGGAACCCAGGTAATTGCCTGGGCCCTTCTCGAGTAAAATGTTTGAGAAAGTTTATTGATAATGTATTCAATCTGGTTTACTGTTTTTTCTGATGGATAATTAAAAAGCCTCTGGTGATAGGTATATGTCCATTTGCCTTCTTCGGGCTTTATCCAGTGGTCGTGAACTCCAAAAACAATCTCCTGACGATATTTTTCAAGGTCCTCCATTCCACCTGGAAACCCAAGATGTATCCTTGGTTCTGAAAATGGCTCATTAATGACCATAATCATTGTTGCATCCCGACTTTGTGGATCCCCAGGTGAATCGTATTCTGTCGGGATATTTCCGCCTTTTTCCCATAATGTCATCACACTTTTTTCCCAGACCTCTGCAATTGTTTTCCCTTCAACAATACAAACATTTGCTCTCATAGCACCTCCAGTTGGGATTTATTTTATCATACAAAGAACTTCCTGCGAGTAGTTTTTAGTAAAATCTTACTTGTTTAACCTTTTTCTTCTTAAAGGTATATCAAAAACTCTATAACAGTTTAATATTCTTTTTTTATCAAGCCATCCTCTCCGGGCAACAGCAACCCCAAGTTTCATATATTCAAACATGTTTATGTTATGGGCATCAGTTCCTATCACAAGCATTGCTCCCTTTTGTCTTGCTTTCAAAACATTTATATCATTCAGGTCAAGCCGATCAAAGTATGCATTGATCTCGAGAGCAACACCATTTCTACCTGCATATTCAATAACTCTGTCTATATCAATATCATACCCCTCCCGACCTGATATTAATCTACCTGTTGGATGTCCGATTATATCAAGGTAGGGATTTTCCATTGCTTTTATCATCCTTTCTGTAACATTTTTATGAAAACCCTGATGGATTGAACCAATCACAAAATCAAGTTGTGCAAGTATCTCATCAGGATAATCCAGGTTTCCGTTTCCAAGTATATCCACCTCTGCCCCCTTGAATATCTTTATTCCAGGGTATCTTTGTACAACCTCATCAATTTTTTTGTTTCTTTCAAGTAATTTCTGCTTATCCATCCCTCCTGCAAACTTACTTGTCTGGGAATGATCTGCAATCCCGATAAATTTATATCCGAGAGAAATAGATTTCTGCACTATTTCTTCAATAGTGTTTGACCCATCAGAAAAATCAGAGTGAACATGAAAATCACCGAGTATATCCTTTTGTTCTACAAGGTCCGGAAGATTTCCTTTTAATGCTTCCTCTATTTCTCCCCTATCTTCTCTTAATTCAGGAGGAATAACAGGCATATTAAAAACACGATAAACCTCTTCTTCTGTTTTTCCTGCAATCTTTTTTTCTCCCTTAAAAACCCCATACTCACTGATCTTCAGCCCTTTTTCTTTTGCAAGGGTCCGAAGTTTGATATTGTGTTGCTTTGAACCAGTAAAATATTGAAGTGCAGCGCCGTATGAATCTGGTTCAACAACGCGAAGGTCAACCTGAAGAGATTTTTCTTTGACGATAATAGAGCCCTTTGTATCGCCTTCTGCAAGAATCCTTAATGCTTTCGGATATTTAACAAATCTTTTTATAATATTTTCTGGATTATTTGAGGTACAAAGAATATCAATATCTCCAATGGTTTCTTTCATTCTTCTAAGGGAACCACAGGGAGAAATATTTGTGCATACTGGTTTCATATATTCAACAATTTCTGAAACAATAGGAAACGCCACGCCAAGGGAGATTCTCTGTTCTGCTTTTTTTGAGATATAAAGATCAAGCCCCTGTTTGATGTTTTCAATTTTTTTCCTTCCCATCCCTGGCAGCGTCAATGTTTCTGGTTTTTCGAGAACATTTTTCAGATCTTCAATTGTCTGAATCTTAAATCTATCGTATAGAAGTTTCAATGTTTTTGGTCCAAGATTTGGGATTTTCATTAACTCAACAAATGTCTTGGGAATGTTCTCGAGAACCTCTTTGTATTTTGAGATTGACCCACTCTTAAGGTATTCATCTATATGATCAGAAATGTTCTTCCCGATTCCTGGAATCTTTGATAATTCTCCATTACGCCAGAGTTGTTCAATGTCCTCAGGAAATTCCCTTATATTCCTTGACGCCTTTCTGTATGCACTGATCTTGAATGTGTTGTCTCCCTTAAATTCGAGGATATCAGCAATCTCATCGAGGATATCAGCAATCTCACTGTTCTTCATGCTTTTTCTCTACCCACAGGTATAATATAAACAGTATCTCCTTTGACTGAAAGGATTTCAGAGATTTTTTCATCGTCGAATGCTCCAACCATACATGCTGCAAGTCCTATTGCCTCGACCTGAAGAGAAATATTCTGTCCGATATGGCCTGAATCTATAAAAACATATCTTTCTCCTCTTTTCCCGTAAAAACGTGTGGTTCTGGCAAATCTGGCAACAAGAATAATGATTGCTGGCGCATAACATACAAACATTTGTCCGTATGCTGCTTCTGCAATTGCTTTTCTAATATCTATATTTCTTATGGTTATCAAATCATGATTTTCACTATCATACTGGTACAATCCAGATTTCAGGCCAATAATATCTCCTGCAACAAGGTATATATCAAAAGGATATGATGCACCAGCTGATGGCACTGTTTTTTTGCCATAGGCATTTCTTCCATAGGCAGCCCAGAGAATCTGGGATACCTCCTGTATTATTAGTGCATCAGTACTAAAAGACCGGGTGGAGTGCCTTGTGTATAGAGCCTCTTCAACTGAGATTCTGCCTTTTAGTAATGGCTCAGGAAGATGAATAATTTCCATTTTAATCATTCTGTTTCATTCTTAGAGAAAAAGCAATCTTCAAGCACTGGCAAGGATTTTTATCTGACGCCATGTGCCTATAAATAATTCTATACTGAAAGTATCTATTAACGCAAGAGCTCAGTCAGAATTATCATATGGTCTTCTGGTTCAAGGAGGTCAACAACATTTTGCAGTTGTTCTACTGGAATTGGCAGTTTATCTGATGGAAGAATATTGTACAGTATATTGTAAGCAACATCTGATATACCAACAGGCATACTAACAAAATTTTCTGGTTTGCTTTTTTCAATATAAGATCTGGATACAAAAAACAACAGTAGTACCCCGATAACTCCAGAAGCAAGTTTCAGTGTTTTAATAAGGGTTCTTCTATGGTGTTTTTGTTCTATCCGGGACATGGTCATTTGATAATGGACATTCCAGAACATATCATCATGCTCAGGAATCTTCATCTTTCTCGCGGATTCAACCATTTCTACAGTTGTACGATAATCTGCCTCACAGGTATCACATTGTTTTAGATGCTGACTGATTTCGTTTCTTTCTGTTTCACTGAGGGATCCATCAACATAAAAAACCAGTTTTTGTTTTACTCTATCGCAGTTCATTTTTTTCCATCTCCTTCATAATAATTTTTAATTTCTCAACCGCCTGGAAAAATGTTGCCTTTGCCGTTCCTATTTTTATATTCATAATCTTCGAAATATCCTCATAAGATAGTTCATCATATATCCTTAAGTTAAAAACTGTTCTCTGTCTTAAGGTCAACTTATCCAGTGCAATTTGAAGATTTTGTTTTCTCTGATTTTCGAGATCTGCAATTTTTTCTACATTATCATCCGAAGGAAGCTGCTGATTATTGTCGTAATCAGAGATATCCCTTTCTGATACAAATAACACCTTTTTCCTTTTTCTGAAATAATCATAGCAGAGATTCATAACAATTCTGTACATCCATGTTTGTACATTTGCTTCATTTCTAAACTTTGTAAAACTATTGAAGATGCGAATAAATGCATCTTGCACAATATCAAGCGCATCAGCATCATTTTTCACCATTCTATACGCTGTGCGGTATAACATCGGCGCATATCTTTTATAAAGTTGTTCAAACTCTTTGCTATCCATTTTTTAGACGAGGAACCCGCTGTTTATTTTAGTCAATGTCATTATTTTAAGTTTCTCTGATAAGGACTCATTTTACTTTTCTGCTATATATGATATACTACAATGAAAAGGAGGAAATGTCATGGCCGTAAAGAAAAAAAGACCATCAGTTCTTAAAAGACAAAGGCAGGAACAAACAAAGAAGATGCGAAATCGTGCTATTAAATCAAGAATAAAAACACTCGCTAAAAGAGTAAAAAAACTTATTCTTGATGGAAAGGATTATACCCCTGTACTTAAAACAACAATAAAACAGATTGATATGGCTGCTTCAAAGGGAGTTATACATAAGAACACTGCCGCCAGAAAGAAAAGCCGCCTGATAAAAACAGTGCATAAACTAACAACTGATATCAAGCAGGTCTAAAAGTAATACCTCCCAGCCAGGTTCATTTGGTATCCTGCCTGATTTAAGCTTAAAATCAATGTCTGACAGATTTTTGATCTTTTCGAGAAATGCCTGTTCAGAGATGGCTTTTGAGAGAAAAAGATTCTGAAGATATTTTTCAATAACACCAATAACACTTGCAAATTCATATGGGTACATCTTTAAAAACTGTGAAACTTCATAGATGTCTTTTGCATTTAACCTTTTCTTCCATGACTTTTTGAAAATCTTTTTTCTGAGGTTTTCCTCTTCCTCCAGATGCTCAACTGTATAATCACCTGTTTTAACCTTAATGGATATCCCTTCAAAGATGACAAAAATATTCTCGGGTATTTTTTTGAGAAATGGAAATATTACATTTTCCCATGTTTTTTTATCAATCTCCTCCATCTGATGAACAATGACAATTTTATATTCGAGGAAAAGAGATGCCTCTGTAATCTCATTTATAAATAATTCAGAGTCAAACTCAGATCCATAACACCTTTTGACCTCAATTGTTCCATATTTTTCTGAAAGGTCCAGGTTTATTGATTCAATCCTTTCTGATGTCAGGGAATGAGGACCTAAAATAAACCATACATTAGTTTTCATCTGATATTAATTGATAATAGATATCCTGTGAAATTTTTTTTGAAAGCATATCAAGAAGATAATCCATCTTGAAATTTGTTGCAAGTTCGAGGGAATAGAGTTGTTCAAGAGTCCTGTGTGAAACCTGTCCATTTTTAGTAATGGTAAGGGTTATCTTAACATTATAAGAAGCCATCATAACCTGATCTGCATCAGAAATAAACTCAGGATTTCTCTTAAAATCATTTATAACACCGCTTATAACTATGTCTGCATCTTGTCTGCTATTTACGAGTGAAAAAACAGGACTTTCTGCAATTGTTTTCTTAAGATTTTTTTGTAGATATACCTCAATCTGTGGCTGGAATGTATGATTTGAAAAAAAATCCACATATACAGATTTTTCAGATGGGTTTACAAATCTGTAGGAGCATCCTGAGAAAATCAACAGAACTTCAATGAGCAGAAGCAGACAATTTTTTCGCATATTCAGTATCTGGATACTCTGTCCTTATCTTTTCATAATAGATTTCTGCACTCTTTTTATGGCCGTTTTTCTTGTAAATTTCTGCAACATTAAACAATCTTCTGGCAATCTCGTTTCTTAATTGTTTTTTCTTTTCGAGAAGTTGCTGATTGTATGGACTTGAAGGAAAATCAGAAATAAACTGGTCTATCTTAATCTCAACAGAAGAAAATCTTGCTGTATCTGTTGAACCCTCAGGAATACTGTTTATTTCATAAATAAGCATCTGATATCTTGCCTGCTCTGCCCACTTTGTTGAGGGAAAGTCCCTTTCAACCTGCCCATAAAGTTCTATTGCCTTCTCCATATTTCCATCCTTGGCGTAACGTGCTGCCAGGCTTAAGATAAGAGGTGGCGTTTCCTGTTCATAAGGCGCTGCTTCTATAACACTGGAAATTGAATCAAGTTGTTTGCCTGTATCTTTAAATCTTTCAATAAATTTTATCTGTTTTTTCTCCAGCATTTCTACTGAAATTTCTCTTTGCATCTTCAGAACATCAGCAATGTTTGGATAATCAGGGTATTTTTTTACTATTTCCTGCAATTTGTTGAATGCCTTTTCTTTATCGCCACTTGCGATATAGATTTTAGCGAGCTCAAAAAGGGCTTCAGGAGCATAGTTTGAAAGTGGATAGTGTTTTACAAGTTTATTGTATTCCCTGATGGCTGCTTCATTGTTTCCTACCTTTCTGAAAGATTCTGCATACTCCCATTGTTCTTTATCAGTATTTTTTACTGCATACTTTGGATTAATCCATTTACCTGTTTCTGGAGTCCACTCCCAGTATGCAGATAACTGCACAGTCCACAAAGATAAAAAACATATAATAAGTACACTGGTTTTTATTATTCTCATTGTGTTATTGTCATTGAAAATCTAAACAATGTCAAGAGTTATCAATAAATCACTTCTTTCTTTTTCTCTGCAGAAATATACATTCCCTCGAGTATCTTTATAACCTCAAGTGATTCTTCTGGCTTTACAAGAACATCTCTATTATCTCTGACACAATCAAGAAAATGTTTAAGTTCCTTATGATGTGATGGTTCATCATCAGGAACAATCGGGCTCAGAATAGAATCATTGTGAAGTCCGCTTATTTCTGAAAACATCTTCATTTCTGGCCATATCATGCCTGCTTTAGTCCCATAAAGATTTGAAGACCAGTTTGAAGGAAGGTTTGAAAGAAAACTACAGGTTAGTTGTAGTGCTCTTCCATCCTTAAAAAGAACAAAACCAGCAGCAAAATCCTCGACATCAAACTTGTTTCTATCCCATTCACCCCAGGAACCTGTAATATCTTCTCTACCAGCAAGTTTATTGAATGTTACTCCCTTGACAGAATGGACCTTTGGACAACCCATAAACCAGTAGCCAATGTCAAGGATATGAACCCCTATATCAAACATTGGTCCTCCACCTGAAAGCGCGTGTCTTATGAATGTTTCCCTTGGAGGAAGTTCTCTTCTTCTAACTGCATAACACTGTGCAAAATAAATCTCTCCGAGAAGTCCATTATCAATAATCTTTTTTGTTGCCTGTCCGGCGGCAGTAAACCTTTGATTTTGGGCTGCCATAAGTTTTCTCTTGTTTTCCCTGGCTGCTTGTATCATTTTTTCAATATGCGCACTATTTGTAGCAAGAGGCTTCTCACAAATTACATGTTTTTTGTTTTTAAGAGCGGCTATTGCAACAGGATAATGAAAAGCATTTGGCGTGCAGATATCAATAATGTCAATCTCCTCTATACCTATAAGTTTTTTATAGTCAGTCGTGGCAAAAGAAATATCATACTTTAATTTAACTTTGTCAAGGGTCTCTTTTGATGAATCGGCTATCCCATATATAACCACGTCTGGAATCTTCTTCCATCCTTCAATATGATACTGACCTATACCTCCTGCACCGACAACCCCAACAGCATATTTCCCGTTTTTCATTGTTTTCTCCTAATTGTTTAGAATAATCCTTGCGTCAACCATAACTATGCCATTTCCCTTGCTTTTAACCACCAGAGGATTTATATCAAGCTGGTTAATCTCAGGAAAATCCTCACAGAGTTTTGAAACCTTAAGTATTGTTTCAACAATTGCAGGAATATCTGCTTCTGGAAGATTTCTAAAACCAGTGAGAAGTTTATAACTCTTTATTTTTCTTATCATACTGAGGGCTTCCTGCTTATCAACAGGAACAATTCCAAAGGTAATATCTTTCAAAACTTCAACAAATATCCCACCAAGTCCAAACATAATCAGGTGCCCAAACTGAAGGTCTTTTTTTACACCAATTATAAGTTCCTGTACGCCTCTAACCATTTCCTGAACTTCAACCCCTTCAATTCTTGCGTTCTGTGAATATGCTTTTACAGATTGTATAATCTCATTAAATGCTTTTTCCATTTCATCGGAATTCAGTATGTTTATTTTTACACCTCCTGATTCAGTTTTATGTAAGATATCAGGGCTAACAATTTTTGCAACAACTGGATACCCTATTGTTTCTGCGGCATTTACTGCTGATTTTGCATCCTTTGCAAGAATTCTCTTTGGACCCCTGATTCCATATGCCTCGAATACTTCTCTTGCCTGAAAATCCGTCAGGTTCTTTATGCCCTGTTTT
>MWDQ01000027.1 GCA_002070645.1 candidate division TA06 bacterium ADurb.Bin131 | reverse complement strand
CAGTTGTAAAAATTTTTCTTGCTGGTTCATCAATACAATTTACCGGTATCATCATTACATCGAATTTTTTACTTTGTGATTTTGAAGGCAATATTATCAGCGAGAAAATATTTCCAGGTAGAGCCCCTAAAATTTGTTGTTTATCTTCTAAACAATACATTATTTTATATGATAGAACCAATGAGTTCATAACCGAGAATTTATCTTTAAAATCTTTAGGAGAAAACCTAACCGAACTATGGGAAAAGCATCTCCTCACAAGAGATAGCTTTGCAATATCATTTATGATTCAACCTTTAAATAATAATCATTTTATTGCAGCTGGATATACCAAAATAGATAGTATTGTCTTCTATGAGTTTGATGAGAGAGGTAATCAGCAAGGTTATTTAGAAATTGTAGAAAAAAAACTGTTACCGAATAAATTAATCTTTAGATATTACAATAATAAAATTTTTGTATGTTTTCAACTAATTGGAGAAAAAGGAAATAAAAATATAAAAATATTAGGTATAGAGGCAATTAGATAAACAGAAGTACCCTTTTAATGATTGATTGTATTTGTTGTGACTAAAAAAAGGAATGAAAATGAGTGAAATAAGAAAAGGAATTTTGGGAGAAGATTGTTCCTCAAAAAGAGAAAATATTTCTTTTGGCACTCGAGATAGACAAAGTTGACACAGAATCCGCTGGATGGGTTTTTGCCAAAGGTTTTACGGATATGAGAACTAATCCTAAAACTTTTTTAAAGGTTTATCTCTATTTCAATAAATATCAACATCATATGGGAGATGTACTTAAAAGAAGTATCGAAGAAGGTATAAATATCTATATAAAAGAGAAGGAAGGTAAGTATGGAATAAACTTAGAACAACAGAAAGATATAATAAATGAGGGGATAAAATTCTTAAATGATCCTACAAATTCTTCTGAAGAGAAAAAGATTATTGTTCAGTTTCTCTGGGATTTATGGAGTGGATTTTTCTCGAAGGTAGAAGAAATAAAGAACAGAGATGAGATATACGAGAAAATGAATCAGCAATCATTATCAATCATAGAGATGTTGAATACTGTAAGAAAGGATACAAAACTATCAGAAGAGGTTGATAAAGTTTTACTGAATTTTCAGATACATTATTCAAGAAATGATTTACCTGTAGAATTTTTACAGAGCCCTTTAATATCAACTATCAGGGAAAAAATAACTCAATCTATGAGCCTGTTCTAATGCCTGAAAAGAAATTAAAAATTCAGGGGATTGAAAAGAAGTTAGTACTTTCGGGTGCAATATATCTATACGACAGATGGAAACCGAAGATAATAGTGATTTAATTTATAAATACTGGATATCCATATGGCCTTTGTTGTTGATCACCCATATTTAAGGATTCATAAGTTTAATTGCCATTGCGGAAACAAACTCAGAAAGTTTCATTTTTTTCAGATAAAAGGTATCATCCGGTATAGTATTATAAGTAAGTGTACCAAGTTCAATTTTTATTACATTTTCCTTATCAACGGTATTGAGAATAATTGATTTTGGCATATAATCAGTAAGCGCAACCTTTTCAATATTTTCAGGAGTACCAAATTTCATAGAAATAGTTGATTTACCATCCTTAAATAAAATCTCTGTAAAAAGAGATGTTGATGGATCAATAATAAACTCAATATTTTTACCATTATCGGTTTTTACCAGTTTAACCAATTTCTTTCCTGAATTTTCGATGGTTGAAAGTTCAGCATCATAAAGCCAGATTTTACCCATATTGAATAATGTTTTTAAACCACTTGAAACCATAAGCCCGCTAACATCTGACATAGCCTTGGATCCTAAATCTTTTCCAGAAAGTTTCTCTATTTCTGATATCCTATCCTCAATCTGAACCCCAATATCAGGAAGAAGACATAAAAAATTATCGAGATTTCTATAAACATAAATTGAACCATAATCCGATTTTCCAGAAAGCATAAATTTTTCTACCTTACCGCCGGGTATCTGTAATACACACGCAAAGTTTCCCTTAAATGCAACAGGATTAGAAAGACCTTTACCCGTAAGTTTTCTAACGAAAGGATTAAGATTATTATAGTCGGCCTGGTTCAATTTTACTGTAAATTCTATTGAGCCAGAAATATTTTTTATGACTTGGCCGTCAGGAAGTTGCGAAATTCTTGCGCCAAGATTATCAACAACTTCACTGGTTTTATATATCTTTTCCTGCGCTCCAGCAAATGAACCAACTAAACAAAAAATCATTCCACTTATCAACACTATTTTCTTCATAATACCCTCCTTTTTTACGCTTGATCTCTATAAAGCATATTCTAATCTGCAGATTCCATTCCGTCAAGAACAGGTTACTTTTCATAATCTGCCAATTGATTCTCTTATAAATCTTTTTATACTTTCAGGATCAAGGTTATGTTCAGCATAAAGTTCATCTGGAGTACCTGAACTACCATATCTATGAATACCAAATCTATAAAATTTTATTTTCTCCTGCCTTTCAGCAATAATACTGGCAATGGTCATACCAAGACCAGAATCCGCTACGTGGTCTTCATAGGAAATAACAAATCTTGTTTTCAATCCATAATTGATGGATTCTTCGTCAATAACAACAGGACATGCGCAATTTATAACAGCAACCCCTATCCCCTCTTTTTCAAGATCATCAGAAATTGTAATAGCCCTCGGAACAAGAGCACCCATTGTATAGATGGCTACATCCTCACCATATCTCAATATATCCGCCTTTCCATACTCAAATTTATATCCATCAGAGAAAAATGGACTTCCATCTTTTTTTACTATTACAGGCGTATTTGAACGACCCATTCCAACAAAATAATTTCCCGAATGAGATGCAACATATCTTATAACCCTGTCTGTTTGATTTGCATCTGCAGGAACTATAAGACGCATCCCAAAGATATTTCTAAAAAGGCCTATGTAATCAATACACTGATGGGTTTTTCCATCTTCTCCAACATCAAGCCCAAGGTGTGTGCATATAACCTTAAGGTTTGTATAATTCTGGTCATTTAACCTGTGTTGATTAAATGTTTCATCAACCCCAAAAACACCAAAATCAGCAAAGAAACATACTGCGCCTCCAACAGAAGCAGCACCTGAAACAGTCGCAGTATGATGTTCTTGAACGCCACACTGGATAAAATTCTCGGGAAAGTGTTTTGCAAACTGATCGGTTTTCACAGAACTTGCAAGATCGCAATCAAAAACAATTATTGGATTTTTCTTGTTTTCTTTATTTACATTTCCAAGATCTAAAAGAGAATTTCCAAAGGCAGTACGAT
Organism: candidate division TA06 bacterium ADurb.Bin131; assembly: GCA_002070645.1. Classification (GTDB taxonomy): domain Bacteria; phylum Ratteibacteria; class UBA8468; order B48-G9; family DTJG01; genus DTJG01. The sequence goes on along the minus strand of MWDQ01000027.1, from coordinate 48,868 downwards.
TGTCAATTTTGGTCCCTGGTTCATAGGTTCTCGGCAGACCTTCATTTATAGAAAAAGTTATATCAAGATTTCTTTTTGGAAATGAATAGTTTCTCTTTCTTCTGATTTCCCTATATTTTTCAAGTTCTCCCTGTAATCCAAGTTCCTCAACTGCTTTCAGGTATTCTTCTTCTCCAAGGGTTTTCCCATGGTAGGCACATTTGTTTTCCATAAATGAAACACCCTTGCCAATAACAGTATTCGCAATTATACAAACCGGTTTTTTTATATCTAAACTTTTTTTTACAACTGAGTACAATGCTGAAATATCGTGCCCATCTACCTCAAAAACATCCCAGCCATCAGCAAGATAATTTTCCTTGATATTCATAGGCATTATATCAAAGATACAACCACTTATCTGAATTTTATTGTAATCAATAATAACCCTTAACCTATTAAGGTCATATTTTGCAGCAAACCTCCTTGCCTCACCAATCTGACCTTTTGTTTGCTCTCCATCACTCATTAACACAAAAGTAAAACTGTCCCTGTTCATCTTTTTATCAAAAAGTGCATATCCACATCCTGCAGAAAGTCCCTGCCCAAGATTCCCTGTACCCCATTCAATACCAGGAACCTTTCTAACTATATGTCCCTCAAATATGCTTCCTGCCTGTCTGAATGAAGCGATTGCACTATCAATATCAAAAAATCCAAGTCGACCGAGAACAGAATAAACACCAGGAGAGGTATGTCCAAAACTTATGATAATCTTATCCCTTTCAGGATCATCCACTGCATCAGGGCTTACCGCTGCATAATGAAATATAACATTATATATATCCATTGCAGACATAGAACCACCCGGATGTCCTGACTTTGCAAGGGTTGTCATTGTAAGAACATCTCTTCTGCATAGACGGCTGAATTCCTGTAAATTTTTAATTTCCTGTTCAGTAAGTGTATCATAAGGAAATCTTTTTTTATTCATCTCTTCTCCTTTCAAGATAAAAGTTTAATGTGTTTTTTAAGATGCTCTTCAACAAATTGAACATACATATCCAGATTTTTTCTGATAATATCGTAGAAGTTATTTCGCAATTTATTTTTTGTGTCACAACCCAGAACAGTTCCATAACTTATGTGTATAAGTTGCCTTAGATTCCTGTCTGAAAACAATTCATCTATATTACCTGTTTTTATTTCATTCATATTTATCCTTGATATATCGGCCGAGATTTCATATGAAACAGAATTTTTCTCGAATTGTCTGATAAACTCATCTATACACTCAACAAAAAATTCTCTGTCAATTGCAGCAATAGTTTTCATTGCCTGAATCCATGAAGTCCCTGATGTTTTGATATGAAACATCTCACCAACAATCTTCTTGAATGGCGAATACACTGAAAATTTATCACTACCCGAATGGAGCGAAATCTTATAAGGTCCAAGGTAATTCCTTATCCTATTATGAACTTCTAATTCTTTTGAAAATACATTGATATCTCCAATGTAATCAATCCCTTTTTCAAATCTTCCCGGAAAGCGTAGAGCAATGCTGTTAAAATTAATCTTTCTTCTCTGCAACTCCATAACAATAAAAATATGCGCCAGCGGACTTGTGGGAATTCCCGTTTCATCAACAGAAACCTCAAAATCAAAATCCGTCATTCTTTCAGAAATAAACCTGTAGCATTCTTCAATAAAATCAAGGGCATCTCCATATAAAAAAGAAAGTACCGTTGTATTGTCATCATTAAAAACAAATGAGGAATCTTCTATATTAAGATTTTTCCCACTATAATTTTTAAGATATAGTTCAAGATTTCTGATATTCTGAACAGAAAAATTTTCTAGCTTTTTTATTTTATCTGAAGGATCAATTGTAAAATATGTATATCCAGCAGAAATTGCTTTCTGTATAACATCAATAGTTTTTGCATGATCTGCATCAGCGCCGAACCCTTCTGACCAACCATCAATAAAACTCCATAATATTACATCATTAATAACATCAGAAAAACTTCTGCCTGTTCTCTCGAGTTCCCTGGCTGACTGCTGGGCAAATACAGGAAAAAATCCACTACCCTTTACAGCCCTGATATGACCAGGTGTTGCCAGTCCAGTTCTATCACCAAAACCAAAAGAATTTTTACTGCCAGCGCTTACTGGATTGAGAAAAGGAAATGTTTTTTTAAGTACTGATGGCGCATCTTTTTCTTCAATAAAACGAAATGATTTTTCACCTATTACAAGATAGAAATTCCCTTTTCTTTCTGCTGCAAAATAATAATCGTCTCCACATTTTCTTAATGATGTACTAATAAATCTGAATTCTGGATAACGTGATGAAAAAAATTGGTTCATTTTGATTCCCTATAAAGAGCATCAATATCTGGGACAGTACCATTCTTTAATCTAAATAATATCTCACCTGCATCCTTAACAACAAGACAATTCTTATCATTGAATGATGAAAAATCTATTGAACGCGGATCAACATATCCGAGGTTAATCTGCCTGCAGGTTTCTTTGTCTATACCAGTAGCAATGCACACATTAATTCTCGGTTTTTCAACCCCATTAATAAATGTCCCTATTCCCTTTACATGAGTTGAATGTGCAAGAACCCCTCCGGGAAAATCCTTAAAAATTTCCCATTGTTTCAAAAAATAATCACGAGTATGATATCCTATTTTCTTTAGGTATTTTCCATGTGTATAAGAAACCTCTGTAATATGCGGAGCATAGATAATTAAGGTTCCTCCATCTTCAACCACTGGTTCAAGTTTATACATACACTTTCCAGCAGTCCATATATCATCATACATTTGAGGCGCCATTGAAATAACTGTTTTATAACCTTCATCAACATATCTTATGTTCAGTCGCGCCGATAGGTCTGCTGCAGAAGACCACGCATCCTGGCCTCCTACAAATACGCCATAAACCTTTTTCTCCTTTACAACATAACATATCTGGGTAATTGGCTTGTTGATAAACGAGGCTGCTTTGTTTATAGCATCTCTAACAGGAGTATTTTTTACTCCATTAATCTTTGGATTTGTTATCAACGCACCAAGCCAGTGAAACTTATTAAGAAAGTGGGGTCCTGATACACCAGGAAAAAGATACTTATAGCCACCTGAAAAACCCACAACCTCGTGTGGAAAAACAGGACCTCCAAGAATAATATGATCATATTCAGATATCCTGTGATTTATTGTCACAGAAATATCTTCATATAAAAGGCCACCTGATATCTTAGAAATTTCTTCAGCAGTAATTGTACCTATTTTGATTATTTCCTTATCATCATCCCAGTGATGTTGGTAGATTTCTGTATTAGGATACTTATCCCTAAGATTAAGATACGTTGTACCGAGTAATCTTTCAAGAGAATTTTCATCCATAACAGGATGTGTTCCAAGAGCAATCATAAAATCAATCTTCTTTGATAGGCCATAAAGACACTCAAGAATTGCCTTAAAAAGACATCCAGTTGGGCCTGAACGTGTGCTATCAGGGATGATTGCAAGAACTTTTTTATTTTCAAAATCAATAGAGCGCAAAACTTCCTTAAGAAAAGATGCAAATTCTTGTTCTGAAAAAGGATTATCACCCGATTTACTTTTCATTTTTCTCCTAAACAATTAAAAGATTGCCCCCAGGGTTTAATTTCTCGTAAAGGGCCCTTCTTATCTCCTGTTTTTCCTTGTATGCCTGAAGATGATCATAATCTGGTTTTTCCCACGCCGGAGATGTAAGCAAAACTTTTGAAAATTCATCTATTAATTTTTTTTCCATATGCGTGGCATAATTGCCTTCGATAAAAGCCGTAAATGCACCAGGAAATCTTTGCCATGAATCATTTTCCTTCCCAGGAAAAATTGGATAAAAACATCCTTTATTTTCTTTTATTGCTTTTAAGTCACCACTGCTATCACCAATCATTAAAACATTGTTATCTAAATATCCACTGTTTTCTTTAATAACTTTCAAATGATGCGACTTACTCCCCATTTCCTGACCGCATATAATCCTTACATATCTTAACAAATCATGAAATTCCCAATAATCAACAAGATCATCATATGGTGTTTGAGATACAACAATAATATCTGCCACATTATACATCATCTCAAGACATTTTTTAACATTCTCAAAAGGGGGAATCCTCATGCTAATAAATGGAAAACTTCTATTTACTGCTTCACTCCATCCGAGAAGTTTATAAACCCTTAAATCCATCGGGTTTTCTTCAAGAAAAACCTCAAGAGATGAATTTCCTAAACCAAGAGATTTGTTATTACAAAACTCAATATACTTGTTAATAGGTTCAATTGATGGTATTTTTGTATGCGTCTGCCTTGCTGCACTTTTAACATCCTGCCGTCTGTGAAGTGTTTCCAACGTCAGGTAAATAGCAGTAAATCTATTACAGCCCCTATGAATAGAAAATAAACTATAGTATTCGGCTACCTCTCTAAAATAAGATTCAATATCCCATAACTGGTAAAACTCCATGTATTGAGGATGAAAAACCAGCATCTGTTTTCCATTCATATTATCGGTTACACAACCATCTGTATCAATAGCAACAAGAAATTTCTTACCCGGTCTGAAATTTTTCATCTGAAATTCAGGACAATTTTTTAAATCTTCTTTTGAAATTCTTTCAAACATTGTACATTCTCATCCGGGTAAGATGCCAAAGAAGAGTTTAAGATTGCTCTAATTTTTATATCACAAACCCAATAAATTATCTGGTTATTTCTCTCTCTGGCCTTGTTGGGAGTAACCACTCAGTATGGAATTCCCTTATTTTTCCCTCATTATTAACCATTAATTCCGGACTGTCTGAATTAATCTTAAAATATCCGTGTGCCCCAAAATAATCCCTCTGAAGTGCAGATACCTGTGCTGAAGGCATAACAGCAGACGTAATCTGCAGTATATAATCAAAAGCACTCGACATCGCAAGCGTAGGAACTCCACATTTATGTGCCATATCAATGAATCTTGCAAGTTTTCCAATATTTGATGAAACAAAAGCCGCAAATTTTGGTGCAGCAAGAAGATTAGGAAGATCTGGATTTGCTTCATATGCCCGGGTAATCTCGTCGAGAAACTGTGCTCTTATAATACAACCAGCCCTCCATATCTTTGCTATTTTCCCTATATTCAAATTAAAGTTGTAGGCCGACGAGGCAGCAGTAAGTAAAGCAATGCCCTGAGCATAGGACGAAATTTTCGCTATGTATAGTGCATCGTGTGCAACATCTATTATCTCTTCAGGATTATTAGCAAATCCGTTAAAGGTTAATGAGATCTTTTTTGACATTTCCAAACGAAGGTTTTTATCCTGGGACATCTCTCTTGAAAAAACAGCAGCCGCTATTGTCGGAATTGGCACAAGCAATTCAAGCGCACTTTGAACAGTCCAAGTTCCAGTACCCTTCATCCTTGTAATATCCGCAACCCTGTCAACAAGAAATTCATCAGAACCCTGATGTTTCTGTTTCATACTATCTGCGGTAATCTCTATAAGATAAGAACATAAAATATCGTTCTTATCATTCCAGCGTGCCATAATATCAGCAATTTTATCTGCCCTCATTCCGGTATTTTTAAGAAACCAGACAACCTCTCCAATCAATTGCATATCACCATATTCAATTCCATTATGTATTGTTTTAACAAAGTGCCCTGCACCATCAGGTCCCATATAATCGACGCACGGCTCACCATCATATGCCTTTGCAGAAATATCTTTAAATATTTTCTCTATAAGTTTATATGCCTCCTTTTGTCCTCCAGGCATTATAGCAGGACCTTTAAGAGCGCCCTCCTCCCCTCCTGATACACCTGTTCCAATAAAAAGTATTCCCTTTTCACTAAGATATTTATTTCTACGTATGGTATCCTTGAAAAAAGAGTTTCCGCCGTCTATGATAAGATCTCCATGTTTTAGAAAAGGAAGCAGTGTTTCAATAAAAGCATCAACAGGTGCACCCTCTTTTACCATAAGCATAATCTTCTTTGGGCTCTCCAGTGCCTCAACAAAATCCTTGATTTCGTATGTTGGAATTATATTTTTACCTTTTGCAGGACCTTCTGCAAAGGCCTTTGTCTTCTCCCCTGTTCTATTGTAAACAGCAACTGTATATCCTTTACTTTCCATATTAAGGGCTAAACTTCTCCCCATTACCTCCATCCCAATAACTCCAATATCTGCTTTTTTCATCTTCCTCCTCTGTGGATATCTTGTTTTATTTTTTACATTTCCCTATCTTCATCAATTTTATAAGGTTGTTTCTGGATAAATCAAACCCCAGAGTATGCGTTAAATCCTCCATCAATAGGAACAACAACCCCTGTAACAAATGAAGATGCCTTTGAAGCCAACCAGATACAGGCACCTATAAGATCGTCTGGATTTCCAAATCTTCCCATTGGTGTATGCTGAATAATTGTTTGTCCCCTTAGTGTAAGTTTATTTTCTCCGTCAGTCATAAGATATCTATTTTGTTCGGTCAGAAAAAAACCCGGTGCTATCGCATTTACCCGCAAAGATTTGTTATACTCCATTGCAAAATGGGTAGCAAGCCACTGAGTAAAATTACTCACCGCTGCCTTTGCAGCGGAATAACCAGGAATTCTTGTAAGCGGCCTGAACGCATTCATAGACGATACATTTATTATTGATGCTCCATCAGTATTCTTTATCATTTCTCTTCCAAATACCTGCGAAGGCAATATTGCTCCTCCAAATAAATTAAGAATAACAACTTTTTCAAGTGCCTCGAAAGGTAAATCAAAAAAACTTAACTCAGGAGATGTTGTTGCTTCTTTAAGATTACCCCCTGCGCAATTAACAAGGATATCAACTCTTTTATACTTTTTAAGAATCTCTTCCGCACACTCGACAATCTTTTCCTTTTTAAGAACATCAATATAAAACCCATCGGCTGAAAATCCTTCAGAAACAAGACAATCTGCAGATTCCTTAAAGTTCTTCATATCAGCAACAGCAACCCGTGCACCAGCACTGGCAAGCCCACGACAGATACTTGTTCCAAGTACCCCTGCCCCACCAGTAACAACAGCATTCATTCCATCAAGACTGAACAAATCATCTATGCTTTGCATATTATCCTCCTTCATTATTCGTATTTAAGATAATCAGGGTGTGTATGTCTTTGAAACTGCCTTTTTTCTCCAGCAAGAGCCCAAAAATAATAAAGTTTATGTTCGGGTATAACCCCAACAGGATGATATCCGCGGGGAATGGTTATCAAATCGTTGGTAAGAATGGGGAAGGCAATATCTTGGGTTTCATCATAAATACGAATCATCCCAAATCCTGTTTTCTCTGGTTCAAACTTAAAAAAATACAATTCCTCATGTTTACTTTCCTCTGGCATATTATCACAGTCATGTTTATGCGGAGGGAAACACGACCAGTGTCCAACATCATGAATTGTTTCCCCTGCAATAATTTTTGAGGCAGGAAATTCCTGTGTCATTATATCAAATATTGACCTTTGATAATTTAGTTTACCGGCTCTTGCTTTTTTTATGGAATCAGGCCGAATAAAAAATGAAGTAAAATCACCTTGTGCAGGAGCAGAGACCGCAATCGCTTCTGTTTCTTCTCCCATTTCAATGGTATAATACGATTTCGGCGATATATAAAACGAAGCAGGCTTTTCTTCAAAAACATTCTTTCTTTGCATCATTCCTGAAATACCACTATTAGTACGTATTTCCATCTTTCCAGAAAGTAAAACCCACAACCATTCCTGGTTTGCAGTATATTCTTCAATGGTTCTTTTATTTAAACCAAAATAATAACTAAAAGAAAGATATTTAAGATCAGAATTTTCTGGAGATATAAGTTTTTTTTGAAATCCATCCTTTTTCAACACATTTAACCTCAAAGCCATATCAACTCCTTTTTAACCATCTGGATTTATAAAGAAATGAAACATTCTTGAATAAAAATTATACCAGTTTTCATTAAAAAATCAATACCCGCTTAATTACGTTTTCAGTTCCAAAACATGAAAATAAATCTTTATGCTTGAATTTATCAAGGGGAATAACAATATCCGCTGTATCATCTTTTTGCGATAAAACCTGCCAATTATCTGGAATCGCAGAAGTAATACAATCCGTAACCCTCACAGTATAGCGGGCAACTTTTATTTCTGGTGGGGATTTTTCATCTTGCCTCAAGTACCTGCATTCCATGGCAGCCAACCCTTCAGGCAAAAAACCATTAAGTTTTTTTCTTATCTCAATAACAGATATCTCTGAATCCGCGGTGTGCACATCTATAACCTCGTTCATTCCAATAACTCCAACTGCCAGAGGTGGTCCTAAACTAATTTTAAGTTTGCGTGTGTACCCCTGCGAAAAGATTAAAGGAATCCCTAACCTTCTTATTGCCCTCTCAAAAATCTTTCCTATATAATTAGACGAGATAAAACTCGCCTTTCCTTCTTTTTTATAAATTATTCTGAGTATTGACATGTGCTATTTTTTTATATATATCTCTTCAATATTGTGGAAAAGTCCACCATAAACAGTTGGTTTGAGATTTCCAAATTTATCCTTTGTAGCATAAAGAACAGCAGATGTTACTGTAAAGGTCATAACCTGATTTTCACACATTATTTCTTGCCACCTGTCATATAGCATCTTCCTTTTTCGATAATCAATCTGTCTGGCCGCTTCCTCAAAAATCCTGTCGACTTCTTTTTCCCATTCATATACAGAACGTGGTGAACCAAGATTCCAGAGATGTAGATGTCCCTGCGTGGTCCAGACATTTTTCCCGAAGTGAGGATCGATTCCTCCGGTTAAACCAATCATAATGGCTTCCCAATCTTTTGTCACATTAATCCTTGTGACAAGCGAATTAAAATCAACCGGGGAAAAATTAACCTTCATTCCAAGTTTTTCAAGATCATTTCTTATAAGATTTGCCTGTTCAATTCTTTCAGAATTATTACTGTTTGTGAGAAGTGAAAAACAAATCTGATTTCCACTCGAATCATAAAGAAGTCCGTCATTTTTCTTATAAAATCCTGCTTCAGAAAGATATTCTTTTGCTTTATCAAGATTGTATTCAAATTTCTTAATTTTTGGATTGTAGAATTCTGGAACAGATTCATTAACAGGTCCATATAATGGATATCCAAAACCTGCAAAAATATTATTGATAATTGTTTTTCTATCTATTGCACAGGAAACTGCTTTCCTAAAGTTTATATTTCTGAACCACTTTTTTTTATAATCAGGAATACTGCTGTCGAGATTTTGATTAAAAACAAGAAATTCTGAACTGGGAGATGGTCCAACATTAAAAAATTTTATTCCTGAAATTTTTGCCTTTCTAAGTAACAAATAATCCTGTGCCCTCAAAGAAATCATGTCAATCTCTCCTTTTCTAAACTTCAACAAAGCAAGATTTTGATCTGATATTGTAAGTATTATGATTCTATCAAGATATGGAAGTGTATCGCCCTGTGGACTGTGTTTCCAGTAATGTTTATTCCTACTTAAAATCACCCATTCCCCGGGTCTAAAATCTTCAAGCATAAAAGGACCTGTTCCAACTATATCCTGTGGGTTCGAATCCAATCCCATGGCAAAAGAGAATTTTTTCTCATTAACAATTTTCCTGTATTTGTGTTCTGGAAGAATCTCCTGACCCATTAAACGTAAGAATGGAGCAAATCTATCAGGAAGAATAAACATTACTGTAAACCTGTCAATAATTTTTATTTGAATGTTTTTACTACCTATTGTAAAAACATCCCTACTACTTGTTGGAATGTCTGGATTAAAAATTAGCATGTCAAACGTAAACTTAACATCATATGCAGTAAACTGTATCCCATCATTCCAGAAGACATCCTTTCTCAAATAAAATGTCCACTCTTTTCCGTTTTGACTGACCTTCCAGGATTTAGCAAGATTGGGTTTTACCTGCTGGGTAATTGCATCTGTAGTTGTTAAACCTTCAAACATAAAACCTGTTACAAATGTAGTGCTTGTCTCTTTTGCGATAATTGGATTAAATGACTTTGGAATAGAAGACGATGAAATTACAAGTGTTCCGCCATATTTACTCGCAGAATACCCCCCTGCACAGATAAGCAGGACTAAAAATAAAACACTAATTATTCTGTGCCGGTGGCACATTTGCTGGTGATGGTGTTGTTGGTATTTGTGGTTGAACAGGCTGTTCAGAAGGTGTAGACGGAATTGATTGTTTCTGAAGTTCTCTCTGAATTATAGAACCGCCTTTATATTTAAAAGACATGGTTGTCAAAAGTATGCAATTAACCATAAAAACAATAGCCAGAACAGTTGTGATTCTGTTCATAATTGCCGGGGTTTCGGCTCCAAATACGGTCTCCATTCCTCCTCCACCAAAAACATTTGCCATTGAGGATCCCTTTCCACTTTGAAGCAAAACTGCCGCTATCAATAAAATAGAAATTATCAGATGTACAACAATCAAAAAAGTCATAATAAAAACCTCACACAAAAATTATATTCTTTGAAATCCAACTATTCTTGAAAACGATTCAATTTTTAAACTTGCCCCTCCGACAAGTGCACCATCAATATCTGCTTCAGCCATTAAGATATCGATGTTTTCTGGCTTGACACTTCCCCCATAAAGAATACGGATACAAGAAGCAGATTGTCCATAATTCTGTTCTATAAGTTTTCTTATAAATCTATGAACATCCTGTGCCTGTTGTGGAGTTGCATTTTTCCCTGTTCCAATTGCCCATACTGGTTCATAGGCAATCACTATTTTCTCAATTGTATTTCCCGAAAGAAACTTTAACCCTGTTCTCAATTGTCTTTCTATAACAGAAAATGTTTCACCTGCTTCATTCTCTTGCAATGTTTCACCAACACATAAGATTGGAGTTATCTCATAATCAAGCGCTGCTTTTACTTTTTCAGCAATAAAATCATCCGTTTCCTTAAAAATCTGCCTTCTTTCTGAATGCCCACATATAACAAATGATGCACCCGAATCCTTTATCATCAAAGGTGAAACCTCTCCTGTATATGCACCTTCTTTTGCAGGATACATATTCTGTGCACCCACCAATATAGAAGTACCAGAAAGAACCCTGCTTACACTCAGTATTGCAGGAAAAGGAACACAAACAAGAATATCTCTTTCTTTGTAAATATCTATGCTCTTTAATTCCTGCGCAAACTTCTCTGCTTCTGAGGGTGTTTTATACATCTTCCAGTTTCCAGCAATAAGCGGTCTTCTCATAAAATGCTCACTTTTTAAGGATATCAATGCCTGGCAGTCCCTTACCTTCAAGGAATTCTAATGATGCACCACCACCAGTACAGATATGTGAAATTTTGTCTGCAACTCCTGCCTGCTGCACTGCAGCAATAGAATCTCCGCCACCTATAACAGAAAAAGCATTTGCAGCAGCAACTGCCTTAGCAATCTCAATTGTTCCTTTTGCAAACTGCGGGATTTCAAAAATTCCCATTGGACCGTTCCAGAATATTGTTTTTGCTCTTCTTATACAATCAGAATACTCATCAATTGCCTGAGGGCCAATATCAACTCCTATCCATCCAATTGGAACAGTACCTCTTTCTGTGGTAAAAAAATGGGCATCCTCTGAAACCTTATCTGCAACAACATGGTCGAGAGGAGTATGAAACTCTAAATGCCTCTTTCTTATTTCTTTATAAATCTCCTTTGCAAGTGGAAGAGCATCAACCTCAACCTTTGAATTTCCAGTTTCCCAGTTATTTGCTTTGATAAACGTATAAGCCATTACCCCACCTGTAATGATTGTATCCACCTTATCAAGAAGATTTTTTAGCATACCAATCTTATCGCTAACCTTGGCACCTCCGATAATAAGCAAAAACGGTCTCTCAGGTTTTTCAAGTATTTTGCTCAGAGCGTTAACTTCTTTTTCAATAAGAAATCCAGCGGCTTTGTCTTTAAGAAAATTTGTAATTCCTACAATAGACGCATGCGCCCTGTGACAGGTTCCAAATGCATCATTAACATAGCAGTCGGCAAGATCCGCAAGTTCTTTTGAGAAATTTTCATCATTTTCTTCTTCCTCAGGATGGAATCTTAAATTTTCAAGTAAAATCACATCGCCAGGTCTGGCTGTATCAACAATCTTTTTTACTTCAGCACCAACGCAATCCGGCGCAAGTTTTACATCCTTTTGAATTAATTCTGAAAGCCGTTTTGCCACAGGAGCCATACTCATTTCAGGATTTGGTTTCCCTTTTGGTCTTCCAAGATGTGATGCAAGAATCAAAATTGAATTCTGCGCAAGAAGAAAATTGACTGTTTCAAGAGATGCTCTAATTCTTGTATCATCAGTAATATTCAGATTTTTATCCAGTGGTACATTATAATCAACACGGACAAAAACCCGCTTTCCAGAATAGTTCTTATCCTTAATTGTTATTAATTCCATGGTTCCCTCCAGAGGAAACTTAGCCTTTTTCACTGATTAATTTGAGTAGATCCACTATCCTGCAGCTATATCCCCACTCATTATCATACCAGCCAAAAACCTTTACAAGGTCGTCTATTACATATGTAGAAGGGGCATCAAAAATACAGGAGTGGGTGTTCTTTACAAAATCTTTTGAAACAAGTGGTTCTTCACAGTATTCGAGAATCCCCTTCATCGCGCCTTCTGCTGATTTCTTAAATGCCTCATTAATTGTCTGAGCATCTATTTTCTTTTCTGTTTGCGCAACAAAATCCACTATTGAAACAGTAGGAGTAGGGACTCTGAGTGAAAGCCCATTCAATTTTCCGTTCAATTTTGGAATTATCTTTCCGATGGCTTTTGCTGCACCCGTTGTTGTAGGAATCATCGAAATGGCTCCAGCCCGCGCTCTACGTAAATCTTTATGCGGCAAATCAAGAATTCTTTGGTCATTCGTATAAGAGTGCACAGTAGTCATCAGTCCTCGAATAACTCCAAAATTATCATCAAGAACTTTTACCATTGGTGCAAGACAGTTTGTTGTACAGGAGGCGTTTGAAATTATATTATGCTTTAAAGGATCGTACAATGAATCATTAACCCCAATAACAATCATTACATCCTCACCCTTTGCTGGAGCAGTTATAACAACTTTTTTCGCTCCTGCCTCAATATGTGCCTTTGCCTTTTCCGCCTCAGTAAAAAGTCCTGTTGACTCAACAACAACATCAATGTTCAATGCCTTCCATGGCAGATTTTTTGGGTCCTTTTCAACAAGCACCTTATATGGTTTACCATTAATTGCAATTTCACTATCCTTTACTTCAACAGTGCCCTGGAAAATTCCATAGTTTGAATCATACTTAAAGAGATGAGCGTTTGTTTTAACATCAGCAATATCATTGAATGCCACAATCTCAAAATCTTTAACATTTTGCTCAATTGCTGCCCTGAGTACCAACCTTCCTATTCTTCCAAATCCATTAATAGCAACTCGCATTTACCCTCCTTTTTGGTGAAAAACCAGATTTAAGATTTGTTTTTTATTATATAACTAACAGATATAGATGTCAAAATCTCTTGTAAGCATCCAACAAAAGAAATAGAGGCTGGGTGTAAATTAAAAAATAAAAAGAACCCTATTGCCATTTCTCATAGCAAACAATCATATCTATTGATTTTCTCTTTTTCTCTACAGGAGTATCTGATGGGTAGCCAAGCGGTGTAAATGCAACAGGCTCAACACCCATTGGAATACCAAGTATTCTCTTTGCCTCCTGAGGGTCAAAAGCACATATCCAGCATGTTCCAAATCCAAGATTTGTAGCAGCAAGAATGATATGGTCCATTGCAATTGCACAATCCACGTCAACATGATTTTTCCCGTCCTTACGAACCCATGCCTCTGACATTATTCCACATATCGCAAGAACAATTGGGGCCTGAACAAACCATTCTGCAGAATATATTCTTTTAAGATCATCCTTTCTTCCTTCTGTATGTATAACTATTATCTTATATGGTTGCTTGTTTGCTGCAGAAGGAGCAAGCCGTGCTGCGTTGAGTATACGATTTAACTTATAATCCTCAATAGGTCTATTACTATAAGCCCGAACACTATATCTTTTTGCAATCAAATCTTCGAATTCCATAAAAATCTCCTTTTCAGGTTAATCTCTCTCTGGCAATTCCTCTTTCTGAAAGATTAATAAATTCAATTATTTCACGGATTTCTGGAATACCCGAAAATTCAGTGGAAAGTATTCTTATAGACTCCTGAGTTGTGAGATTCTTTCGAAAAATAGTTCTGTATGCCTCGTTCAGGATTGAAATTGTTTCTTCAGGAAAATTTCTCCTTTTTAATCCAAAAATATTTATCCCACAAGGTCTGGCTGGCCGACCATCTGCTGTAATAAATGGAATAATGTCTTTTGTTATTTTAGAACAACCACCAATAATTGAGTGCTTACCTATCCTTGAAAATTGATGTATACCAACAAGTCCCCCTATAATAGCGTAGTCATCTATAAATACATGTCCTGCTATGGTTGCAGCATTCGCTATTACACAGTTATTTTTTATTATGCAGTTATGAGCAATATGGACATAAGCCATTAAAAGATTATTGTCTCCAATAATTGTTGATTGGTTTTCACCTGTTGCAGTATTAATTGTAACAAACTCGCGTATTGTGTTGTTTTTGCCTATTCTTGCAAATGATGATTCCCCCTTATATTTCAAATCTTGTGGAGGATTGCCGATAACTGCACTTGTATATATCCTGCAGTTATCCCCTATTTCAACATTTTCTTTTATATGAACCATTGGCCCAATAAAACAATCATTACCAATTTTTACATTCCCTTCAATAACAACAAAAGGACCTATTTTTGTATTTTCGCCTATTTGTGCTTCGCAAGAAACAATTGCAGAAGGATGTATTAAAGACATTATGGTATTAACCATCAACAAGAACAAATAATAAAACTGCCTCACATGCAACCTTATCATCAACAAACGCCTTACCACAAATCTGACCAACCTTGCTTTTAAGACGAGTCACATCTACCTTTATAACAAGCTGATCCCCTGGTCTAACTGTGCGTCTGAACTTTGCCTGTTCGATGCTCATGAAAAATGCCATCTTTCCCTGATTTTCTTTCTTACTGAGCATCAAAACACCTGCGACCTGTGCAATAGCTTCAACAATTAAAACACCCGGCATAACCGGCCTTCCAGGGAAGTGCCCCTGAAAAAACCATTCATCCACAGATACATTTTTTATACCAATTATTCTTTTGTCCTCTTCAAGTTCTATAACCCTATCCACAAGAAGAAATGGATATCTATGGGGAATAATCTTTTGAATATCTTCAATTTCAAGAACAGGCTTTTTTTTCTCAATCCAGGTGCCAGTCGGAGAATACACTGCTCCAATTTTCTCCTTGTTAAACACGTTTTTGAGACTTTTTACAAGTTTTGTATTAAGAATATGCCCACTCCTTATTCCAATGATATGTGCTTTAAGAGGCATACCCAGAAGAGCAAGATCACCAATCAAATCACAAATCTTATGTCTTACTGGTTCATTTGAAAATCTAAACTTATTGTTGATTACACCATTTTTCCCAATAACAACTGTGTTATTAAAATCAGATCCTTTACCGAGTCCAATCGTTTTCAGTTTATCAACCTCTTCTTCAAGGCAGAATGTTCTCGCAGATGATATTTCTTTTAGATAAGAATCTGGTGTAATCTCAAATGAAGCATACTGCGAATTTAATATGGAATTTGGATAATCAAGTGTATATGATATCCTAAGAGTATCAGAAGGAAGCGCTACAAGATGAGAAGAATTATCAGAAATATAAATAGGTTCCTTTACCTTATAAAAATTTTTCAAAGCATCCTGTTCAACTATTCCTGATTTTATAATCTTCTGAGCAAATATAAATGCACTGCCATCAAGACCCGGACATTCACTGCCTGTAATTTCTACAATAAGGTTATCAATACCCAGCCCATATACTGCTGACATCAGATGTTCTATTGTATGGATATATGTGTTTTTCCCGTCAAAAATTGAAGAACGACGCGGAAATTTTTCTACATCAAGAAGATTATCAATATCGGCTTTTATTGCAGGACTTCCATCAATATCCTTTCGAATAAAAACAATTCCTGTATCTGGAAGCGCGGGCCGAACAAGAAGTGAAACCTTTTCCCCTGTATGTAAACCTATACCTTCTATTGAAAATTGTCGTTCAATGGTCCTCTGCTTCATCTTTGTATTTTTGAAGTTTCTTTTCCATCTGAGAAATTCGGTCTTCTAATCGCTTAATCTTTGCAAAGATCTCCGGTGATTTACGAAGATAAGCCGCACATTTCATATCTTCCCATTTTTCTCTTGCAGGAAATCCTGAAACATTTGAATTTGCAGGTACATTTTTAGTAACCCCTGCTCTACCACCTATTATCGCATTATCGCCAACTTCTATGTGTCCAATCAAACCTGCCTGACCTGCGATGACAACATTCTTACCTATCCTGGCACTACCCGAAACCCCAACCTGTGCAACAATAATTGTGTTATCACCTATAATTACATTATGGGCTATCTGAACAAGATTATCTATTTTTACACCATTTCCAATGTATGTTTTTTCAAACCTGGCCCGATCAATTGTCACATTTGAACCAATCTCAACATCATTACCTATCTCTACTATACCAATCTGAGGTATCTTGTGATGTACACCCTTCACTGTTGCAAATCCAAATCCATCTCCACCAATAACTGTTCCAGAATGAATATTAACCCGATTACCTATTATTATCCTTTCCCTTATTATTACATGAGGATATATAAAACAGTCGCTCCCTATTTTTGTGCAATGTCCTATATATCCACATGCACCAATAACCGTTCTATCACCTATCACAACGTTATCTTCGACTACAGTATAGGGCTGTATTGAAACATCCTTACCAAGTTTAACATTTTCCCCAATAACTGCCGTTGGATGAATACCTGGTTTAAATTTTACTGGCTCAGGCCCTATCAATTCTATAATTTTTGAAAATGCAAGAGTAGGATTTTCCACCTTTATAAGGGTAAGATTTGAATTTACTGCATAATGATTACTCTCGGATATAATAACAGCACTTGCCTGGGTTGACTTAAGCAATACAAGATACTTTGGATTTGCAACAAAGGTTATAGAACCCTTCTTTGCTTCTTTAATTCCTGAGACATCTGTAATAACCACATCTGGATCTCCCACAATTTCCCCGCCTACAAGGCGGGCGATCTCACGAACAGTCATATTAAGCATATCCTCTACTTTTTTGTTTTGTTAAGAAAATTAATAACCTGATCTGTAACATCATTATCCTGCGGACCATAAAATATTGCCTGGCTGCTAAGAATAAAGTCGTACTTCTCTTTTTCTGCAAAATCTTTTATTGCTGAGCGTATCTCCGTTAGTCGTGTTTCTATAAGCGTGTTCCTCTTTTCTTCAAGTTTTTGGTTTGCCTGACCCACAAGAGCGTAAAATTCCTGTTGCAGTTTTTGAATTTCCTCTTCACTTTTTTTCTTTTCTTCTGGTTTCAAAACATCTTTCTGTTTGTCATACGCTTCCTGCAATTTCCTTAAATCTTCCTGTTTCTTGACTACTTCCTTCTGCTGTATTTCCTTTTCCTTTTCAAACTCAACCCTGCTTTCTTCTGTTTTACTATATTGGTCAAAAATTGTCTCAATATTTACATACCCAATTTTTAACGGCCGTTGAACATCCTTTGATGCTGCACCCAAAAAACCATAACTACCAAGACATACACCCACCACTGCTACAAGACATAACCTATTAAGAAATTTCATAATATCTCCTCTTTTGTAAGTACCGCCCGTACTTAAGTAGCAAGGAGAAAGTAAAAAAGACACACCATGTTCCTGAAACCATTTTCTTGCTACTCTTCAGATAACCTGAGTAACTGTGGATGTGCCTTTTTACAAGGTCTATCAAAATCCAAGAGTAAACCCAATGTGAACTCGAGCATGATCTTGATAGGATTCAGGATTAATAGCCCATCCATAGTCAACCTGTATTGGTGCTGGCATGATCGGGACCTTAATCCTTATCCCCACCCCAGCACCTTGTTTTATATCTCCAAAATCAAAATCTTCATCCCACACATTACCAATATCGTAAAATATAACACCCCAGAGAATTTCATTTTCTCTTGTTAAAGGATACAACAATTCAAGATTTTGTGCAAATATTGACTGACCACCGAGATAATACTTCCCATTTGCGCTTCTCGGTCCAAGTTCCCTTTCTTTATATCCCCTCACAGTACCTATGCCACCACCAAAAAATCTTTCGTAAATAGGAACCTGCTGAGAAGAATCAAGTTCATCCACCTTTCCCGCGTATGTCTTGCTATGAAACACGAAACGACCAAGACTTTTATAGTAATCATTCTCGAGCGTTGTTTTAACGTACTCAATGTCACTGCCGAGGATAGAACCAGCGTATTCCACTGATACCTGTAGCATATCACCCTGTTTTGGTAAAATCTTTCTATCAAGGTTTTGAAAACCAAATGTTGTCGTTAAACTATTAACTCTGTTGCTACCTTTCTGGCTTTGAAATTCAGGAATATCGATATCAGAGAGTTTTACATCATCAGTCATTACCTTAAAACCAAGTGAAAGGTTTTCCCATCTCCTTCCAACCCTTATATCAAGCCCATTATGTTCTTCAGTATAGTCATCCCAATCTCTTGTTATCTTAAAGATATCAGGACCAAAAGAAATTGGCCTATCGAAAAGATATGGTTCAGTAAAACTCAGCATAAAATTTCTCGTTACACCTCCCATCTCGGCTTGAAGCCGTATATCCTGGCCTGCTCCACGGAAATGAGGTGGATCAGAAATATCAAAATTTCTTTGCTCAATGCTTATAAATCCAATCACATCCTCAACAGAACTATAGCCACCACCAAAGGCAAAGATACCGGTTCTTTCTTTATCCTTTACCTTTACATTAAGATCAACAAAATTCTCATTCTTCGCTGGTTCTGGTAAAATCTCAATCTCATCAAAAAACTGAAGGTCTGCAAGGTTATTGAAACTCTTTGAAATCTTTGCTCCTGAATATTCATCCCCGGGATGAATAACAAACTCCCTGCGAATAACCTTATCCTTTGTTATGGTATTGCCTGTTATGTTTATCTCATTAATATAAACCTTTTCACCGGGTTGAATTATAAATTCTACATCTATTTTTGAATCTCTAACAGTGGGGATTGGAAAAATACTCGGTCTGATATATCCTGCGTCAGAATACATACGGCTTATATTCCTTTGTGTCTCATCAAATTTTTTCTGTGAATATACCTCACCCTCATGATAGATAATACATTTTTTAAGATGTTCGACACTAAAAAGCGGATTCCCCGAGAATTTTGTACTGCCAAAAAACATTTTTTGTCCTTCATAAATAGAAATATCTATTGTCATTAATCTATTTTCGATTGATGTTGAAACCTTGACATTGCAATCTGGATAACCATTATTATGATAAAAATCCTCAATCCTTTTAATATCCGCATCGAGAATTTCTGGTTTGAAAGTTCCCTTAATAAACGGCATTTTTCTCTGTTTTATTTTCATTTTTTTTCGCAAAAGGTCTGACTTGAAGGCACTGTTACCTGAAAAGTTTATCCTGCTCACGCTAATTTTCCCACCCTCTTTTATATTGAACTTCACAATTACCCTGTTTTCCTTAATCGGTTGAATTGAATATGAAACATCACTAAACCAGATTCCTTTTTCATCATATTTTTTTTTCAGTTGTAAAATAGCATTGTTTAGCAATTCTTCATTACAGTAATCTCCCTTTTTTATACCTGCAGATTTTTCCAGTTCATCTTTTTTGAAATATTTTGATTTATCAAATCTTATTTCCTCAATTCGAGGGTTTTCGATTAATTCAATAACAACATCCATACCCTTTTCTGTTTTATCCACACTATATTTTGCAGAAGAAAAGTATCCTGTTTCCATCAAATTTTGAATATCTCTTTTTAAGATTTGTTCATCAAACTCCCCTCCGACTTTTGTTTTCATCATCAGAATTATTCTTTGTGTGGAAACAGTAAGATTCCCTTTTATTGTAACTGAAGAAATAGTATCCCCGGCATAAAGAGAAATTGGTAGGAAAAAACTAATCAGAAGGAATAGGGGTCTTATCAGATGTTGTAGCAACATGTTTTTTTTCTCCTTCTACCACATTAAAAGTAAGGTGATTTTTGGAAAGATTAACAATAATATGGGAATTTTCAGGGAATCCTTCTCGAAGTATTTCCTCTGAAAGAGGATCCTCAAGATATTTCGAGATTGCCCTCCTTAAAGGCCTCGCCCCAAACTGCGGGTCTGTTCCCTTGTCCTTCAGAAATTCCCTTGCCTCGGGTGAAAGCGAAATTGTAAACCCCTGTTCCTTTAATCTTTGTGCTACCTTTTCAACCTCAAGATCAACAATCTTTAACAGATGTTCATGCTCAAGAGGATGGAAAACAACAACTTCATCAAGCCGATTCAAAAATTCAGGCTTGAATATTTTCTTAACGTCATCGAGGATTCTTTCTTTTATAACGCTGTAATGAAGATTTTCCGTACTTTCGCTAAATCCAATCGTTGATTTATTCTGAAAATTCTGCGTGCCTATATTTGAAGTAAGTATAAGTATCCCATTTTGAAAACTAACACTTCTACCAAAACTGTCAGTTAAACGACCTTCTTCGAGAACCTGAAGCAAAAGATTAAAAACATCTGGGTGTGCCTTTTCTATTTCATCGAGTAACACCACTGAATATGGTCGCCGTCTCATCCGCTCAGTAAGTTGACCACCTTCTTCGTAACCAACATAACCAGGAGGTGCTCCAATTAATCTGCTTATCGCAAATTTCTCCATATATTCAGACATATCAATCTGAATGAGTGCCTGGTCATTGCCAAAAAGAAATTCAGCAAGAGCCCTTGCAAGAAGTGTTTTACCTACACCGGTAGGGCCAAGAAAGAGAAAAGAACCAATTGGTCTTTTTTGATCTTTAATACCTGCCCTTGATCGTCTGATTGCACGACTTACCGCTGAAATTGCTTCATCCTGCCCAACAACAACCCTGTGCAAATACTCTTCCATTTCAAGAAGTTTTTCACGTTCTTCCCTGTGCAATTGAGAAAGAGGAATACCTGTCCATCTTGAAACAACCTCGATAATCTCTTTACCGGACACTGTTTTTTGTGAATCAGGCAATGACTTTTCCCATGTGGTCTTTACCTCCTCCATACGGTTATGAATCTCCCTTATTCGGTCTCTTATTTTTGCTGCTTTTTCAAAATCTTGCTGTATTGTAGCCTGTTGCTGTAAAAGTGCTAATTGATTTGCCCTGCTTTCGAGTTCCTCAATTTCTGCAGGTACACGAGATAAAAAAAGCCGTTGCTTACTGGCTGCCTCATCAACAAGATCTATTGCTTTATCAGGTAAAAATCTACCTGTTATGTATCTATCAGCAAGTTTTGAGGCAACCACAAGCGCGTCGTCAGAAATTTTCAATTTGTGATGTTCTTCATATTTTTGTTTCAAACCACGTAAAATTTCAATCGTTTCCTCAACTGTTGGAGGATTTACAATCACTGGTTGAAATCTTCTCTCAAGGGCTGCATCTTTCTCAACATATTTTCTATATTCATCAAAAGTAGTTGCACCTATACATTGAATCTCTCCTCTTGAAAGTACAGGTTTCAAAATATTTGAAGCATCTATCGCACCCTCTGCACCACCCGCGCCTACCAGTGTATGCAATTCATCAATAAAAATAATAATATTTTTATTCTGTTTAATCTCGTCAAGAAGAGCCTTAACCCTTTGTTCAAATTCACCACGATACTTTGTTCCAGCGACTAAACTTGCAAGATCTATCATTATGATTCTTTTATTTTTTAAAATATCAGGAATATCTCCTGATGCTATCTTTTGAGCAAAACCCTCAACAATTGCAGTTTTCCCAACACCTGCTTCGCCAAGCAACACAGGATTATTCTTTTTTCTTCTGCATAAAATTTGAGTAATCCTTTCGATTTCTCTTTTCCTACCAATGACAGGATCAAGTTTTTTTTCTTCTGCAAGTTGTGTTAAATCTCTTCCATAAGCATCTATCGTAGGTGTTTTTGATTTTGTATGTTGCTGCTGTGAAATATGTTGAGATTGTTGATGTTTATTTTTTGAAAGATTTTCTGGTTCTCCCCATAACAAACCTTCTATTGCTTTTTTTATGTTCTCAACAGTCAAGCCAAACCTGGTAAGAACCTTCGCAGCGAGCCCTTCTTCTTCAGATACCAGGCCCATTAATAGGTGTTCTGTTCCTACATAGTTATGCCCGAAGTACTGCGCCTGCCTGTAAGAAAGAGCAAGAACTTTTTTAACCCCTGGACTTAATGGAATCTCACCTGTTGTAAGAAGCGGTATACCTATTCTAATGGTCTTTTCAAGTTCGAATTTCAGATGTTCAGGGTCTATTTTCAAAAAATGCAATATAGCAATACCCATACCCTGACCTTCTTCAAGCAACCCAAGAAGAACATCCTCGGTTTCTATCTGGCTGTGCCCATACCTCATGGCATGTTGTCTGGCAAGTTCAAGAACTGTTTTTACCCTTTTTGTAAATCTCTCAAAATATTGTTCAAACATACGCACCTCTAAGTTCCTGTCTTAACATTTGAACCCTGAACAAATCCCTTTCTTCTGGCTCAAGAGCACCACCTGCCTCTATCTGAATTGATGCAGGTAAAACCCTATATACCAGCATTTTTAACAGTTTTGCTTCTACTTTTATAATACCTAAATTTTTACCAAAAAGCAAAAGAGAAATTCCTTTTATTGCTTTCTGTGAATCTATTCCTGAATTAGAATTATAAACCTTATCAAGGAAATTCTTTATTCCTGTCTTTATATACCTGATATTAATTTTCTCCATTGTTGCAAATTCATGCTGTTTTAACACCTCTATTATTGAAATAACATCCTTGTATATATCCTGTTCTTTTTTACCGAGAGCAGGTCCTGTCGCAACCTGATAAAGATTCCCCATGCTTTGACTACCCTCTCCATAAAATCCCCTTAAAAGATAACCTGGCTTTAATGTTGTATCAAAGATTTTCTTTATTTCCCTCGCCATTTTAAGCGCAGGCATAAACAAAAGCGCAGATGCTCGAAGCGCAGAGCCCAAATTTGTCGGACAGCTTGTTAGATAACCAAACCCATCATCAAAGGCATAGTTAAGTTTTCTTGATAGATTATCATCAAATATATTAAGAATATTCCACATTTTTTCAAGATTTTTCTTTTTTCCACAAATACTAATTCTAAGATGATCCTCTTCATTTACAAGAATTCGAATTCCTTTTTCTGGGAATAAAATAAGCACTTTAGAAGGATCATCTTCAGCAAATTCAGGACTGATAATATGTCTTTCAACAAAAAATTCACGAGTAAGATTATCTATTTCTGCCATAGGAACAACAAAAAATGTTCCCTGAAAACCTCTTAATGCCATCAAAACTTCGTCAACAAGATACCCAGCGTCTTTTTTTGTTATACAATGTGGGAAAACATAGTTTTCAAGGTTTCGTGCAATTCTTAATCTTGTCGTGAAAACAACAGGATCATCATCAATAAATAGTTCGTCGAATATTTTTTTAAGCCTTGTGTTTTTTGTTAACAAATCCATCAGATTCCCTTTTCTTTTTCTTTATTTGTTTATAATTTACCAATGGTATCATTTTTATTGCTTCATTTCTAAAATATCTGGACTTGCCTCCAGAAAGCGTTCTGTTTACTGGTTTTTTCCCGGAATGAAAAGAAGCATTATGGTATTTTTTTATATCAGATATAATTTCTTTCCTGAATACTTTATAGCAGAAAGCACATCCCACAAAACCGGATTTTTCCCACTCATTTTGTGTTAACCCACATACGGGACATATCTTTTTTTTATTTCCAGAAAAGTTTTGATTGTTCAGATAATTATCAAGAAAGTTGTGAATCCCAGGTACTCTTACCACACATTTATCACACAGATAGCCCTTAATAATTCCACCTTTGCGAGAAATTTCCATATAAAAAAATCTGGCTTTATTTTTACCACAAAGTGTGCAGTTCATTTTCTTATCGCTCCCATATATCGGTATATCGACATAAATGTTTATCTTTATAATCTCTAATAAGATACAGTGGATAAATCCTTCTGCTGAAGCACTAAAACTAAAGTAGGATGTATATAAAAATTAGATGCTAAAAAACCTGAAAAATATCAGAATTTCAAAATTCGAAATTAAAGTATACTACAACAATTTCCGTTTTCATTCAACTTAATA
Organism: candidate division TA06 bacterium ADurb.Bin131; assembly: GCA_002070645.1. Classification (GTDB taxonomy): domain Bacteria; phylum Ratteibacteria; class UBA8468; order B48-G9; family DTJG01; genus DTJG01. Next base: position 24,412 of record MWDQ01000027.1, on the reverse strand, counting down.
GTTAAGTTAGCAAGTATAGTTGTAATTGAACTTCTGAAAATTAAAAAAAAGGTTAACCTTTGACCCAGTTTTTTCCTGTATTAATACTTAACCCTTAAATAGGAGTACCTTCTTTTAAAACAAGATTGTGAAATTCTTTTCTGATTTTGCAGGTTAAAATACCGGATTTACCATTACCGATCGTTCTTCCATCAATAAGTGTAACAGGAACAATTTCCGCTGCTGTACCAGTAAGAAAACATTCGTCCGCATTGTAAAGGTCATACCTTGTCAATAGTTTCTCGCTAACATCCAGGCCAACTGTTTTACCTATCTGAATTACTGCATCTCTTGTGATACCATCAAGTGCACCTGCTGAGATTGGGGGTGTACATAGAAAATTTCCTGATATGATAAAAATATTTTCCCCGCTACATTCTGTAACATATCCTTCATTATTTAAAAAAAGCCCTTCCATTGCTCCTGCGTTGGTTGCTTCTATCTTTCCGAGAATATTATTAAGATAATTCAATGATTTTACAGCAGGATTCAAGCTTTCAATCAGGTTTCTTCTTGTAGCAATTGTAACAACTGAAAGACCATTCCTATAGTACTCCTCTGGATATAATTCTATTTTGCTTGCTATAACAATAACCGTCGGATTTGAACACTTTCTTGGATCAAGTCCGAGATCGCCTTTTCCTCTTGTTACCACAACGCGAATATATGAATCTTTCAGTTTATTTTTCCTAACTGTTGCTTTTATTACTTCAGCCATCTTATCTTTGGAAATCGGAATCTCGAGAAAAATTGCCTTTGCGGATTTGTATAATCTTTGAATATGCTGGCCCAGCCTGAAAACTTTTCCGCTGTATGTTCTTAATCCCTCAAAAATCCCATCCCCATACAAAAGTCCATGATCAAACACTGAAATCTTTGCCTGCTTTTCATCTACGAATTTTCCGTCAATGTAAATTAATAGTCCCATCTTGACTCCTTATGGTTATCTTCCCGTCTGATAAGTATATGACATTTGCAGAAATTTTCAAAAAGTTTTCATTGTGGGTCGCGATAACAAACGTCTTACCCCTGTTTTTATTCAATGTCTGTATCAAGGATATTAATTCAAAAGATGACTCTCGATCAAGATTACCTGTTGGTTCATCTGCAAAAATTATATCTGGATCTCCTACCATACTTCTGCATATACAGACCTTTTGCTTTTCACCGCCTGATATATGGTTGGGATACCTGTTAGATTTTTTCTCAAGATGGAATTCTGTGAGAAGACGCAAAACAGTTTCTCTATGCGCACTTAAAGGCAGTGCTGGTTGCCTTATCATCAAAGGTACCATTATATTTTCTTCAACGGTCAACTCTGGTATGAGATGAAAAAACTGAAAAACAAAACCAAATGTCCTGTTACGAATCTCAGCAGATTCTCTTTCAGAAAGACAGGAAACATCCCTTCCATTAAGAAACACCCTGCCTGAATCTGGAGTATCAAGAAGAGCAAGAATATTCAACAGAGTTGTCTTTCCAGAACCAGATGGACCAAGTATCACAGTAATCTTTTCTCGAGGGATGGAAACCGAAATATTATCAAGAGCTTTTATATCTGCCTCATAAATCCTTGAGACATTTTCTGTTTGTATTATAAATTCATTAAAATCTGCCATTATTCATACCTCAGAGCTGTCGCTGGCTTAAGTTTACCTGCCCTATAAGCAGGAAAAACTGATGCAATGATAGTCATTATAAAAACTGTCGCACATATAAGGAAAATTTCTTTACCTGAAAGTTCAAGAGGTAAATACGAAATGCTATAAATAAACTCTGGTAAACGAATAATATTGTATCTTTTCAACGCCCAAATAATCACTCCTCCAAGACATAACCCATATATAAGTCCCCTTATACCTATCAAAAATCCTTCTATCAGAAAAACAGCACGAATCTGAAATGTTGTCATACCAAGCGTTTTCAAAACCCCTATCTCCTTTATTTTTCTGTACACAGTCATCATCAAACTACTGGTTATATTGAAGGACGCCACAATTATTATTATTGATAAAATTAAAAGCATCGCCTTTTTTTCAAGAGCCAGCGCCGCAAAAAGAATTTTGTTTTTCCTCATCCAGGTACTGACCTTTTCGTCTTTTATTATTTCCTTTATTTTCTTTGCGATATCCTCTGAATGATAGATATTGTTAACTGTTATTCCAATGTTTGCAAGATGTCTCCCAGAAAAAAACTTATCCTGAAAATTTTTAAGATTTATTATCCCTGACGATACATCTATATTATAGATACCGTATTCGATAATACCTATTACAGGAAGCGAAAGTTCTTCTGGTGGAAGCCCCCCAATAACAGATATTACATCTCCAACACTCACTCCAAGTTCTTTCGCAAGTTCACTGCCGAGAATTACTCCTTCTGAATTAATATTGTTTATATCTCCCTGTTTGATAAATTGTTTAAGATTTAATATTTCACTATTTCCTTCTATACCTCTTAAATAACCTCCGATCATATAATCTGGTGATTTGTATAGTACCTGTGTCTGAGCAAAATAACTTATGCCTGTAATTTCGGGTATAGAACTTATCTTTTCAGTAATTTTTTCATAATCATAGATGTAAGGATCCCCTTCAATAACAATGTGGGGATTTGCGCCAACAATCTTTCTTCGCAGGTCATTACTAAAACCATTCATTACCCCGAGAACAAGCATAAGACTTGCGACACCAAGTGCTATACCAATAACGCTGATAAAACCAGTAAACCAGATAAAACTTTCCTGGTGTCGCCTTCCAAGAAATCTTTTCGCAAGAAAAAAAAGACATCTATTTATACGCATTTTAATTTAGGTTTATCCCTCAATCTGTTTGACAAATTTGCATATAGTAATAAATTATCTATTAAGGTATAATATTTTATCATAAACCTAAAACAAAGGAGGGATTATGAAATTAGGTGTATTTTTAGTTCTATTCGGTGGGAAAAAATTTGAAGAAGCGCTTGAAATAGCAAAAGGTCTTGGCCTCGATGCAGTAGAAATAGGAGCAGGAAATTATCCTGGAAATGCCCATTGCAACCCTGACGAACTGCTCGCTGACGACGGGAAATTAAAAACGTTTAGTAAGGCAGTTGAAAGGTATGGGCTTGAAATTTCTGCTCTTTCCTGTCATGGAAATCCTCTTCATCCTGATAAAAAAATTGCAGAAGAACACAGACGTGTCCAGAAACAAACAATCCTGCTCGCTGAAAAACTTGGTGTTAAAAAGATTATCACATTTTCAGGTTGTCCGGGAGACAGTGAAAATGCTAAATCTCCAAACTGGGTTACCTGTCCGTGGCCGGATGATTTTTCTAAAACACTTGACTGGCAATGGAAAAATTGTGTTATACCTTACTGGAAAGAGGAAACAAAATTTGCGGCTGAACACAATATAAAAGAAATATGCCTTGAAATGCATCCTGGTTTTGTTGTTTATAACCCAGAGACATTGTTAAAACTCAGAGATGCCGTTGGTGAAATTATCGGCGCGAACCTTGATCCAAGTCATCTTTTCTGGCAAGGAATCAATCCCATTAGCGCAGTAAGAAAACTTGCAGGTGCAATATATTATGTTCATGCGAAGGATACAAAAATTGATTGTATAAACACATCTATCAATGGTGTCCTCGATACAAAAACATATCTTGATGAAATAAATCGTTCTTGGATATTTAGAACAGTTGGATATGGACACGGCGAAGAATTCTGGAGGGATTTTGTAAGTAACCTTCGACTTGTTGGTTATGACGGTGTATTAAGCATTGAACATGAAGATAGTCTGATGAGCAATGACGAAGGATTGAAAAAAGCCATATCACTTCTTAAAACTATCCTCATCACTGAACCAAAACCAAAAGTATGGTGGACATGAATAAAAAAAACGGTGGATCATGGAAGATTATTCTCAGTGGCTCTGGTGGACAGGGAATTATAACACTTAGTAGAGTTCTTGCTCATGCGGGTATTTCAGCGCGTCTTAATGTGAGTTTTCTTCCTGCATATGGTGCTGAGATGAGAGGTGGATATGTTTATAGCATGATTTCTCTTTCTACACAAGAACTTATATCCCCTGTAATTTCACAGGCAGATATCGGAGTTTTTATGGATGAAAATTCTCTTAAAATGCTAAAACAATATCTAAAAAATTCCGCATGGCTTTTATGGAATAGTTCTCTTATAAAACCAGACGGTCAAATCAAGAATTATGCTATAGGAATTCCTGCGTCTGAGGTTGCTGAAAAAATTGGCAGTGTGAAAATTGCCAATATGGTGATGCTCGGGGGGCTCCTGAGAATCCTTGAAGAAACAGGTTTCCCCGGAAGGGAAAAGGATATTGCTTACGGAGTTAAGGAAATAATAAAAGAACAAAAAAATATAAACCTTAATATGCTGGCAATATCAGAGGGAAAACGAATTGTTGACGAGGTAATACGAAATGGTTGATTGGAAATCCAGGATAAAAAAAATTACCCCTTTCAAATGGTTAATTCCAGAAACAGGTTCAATGAATGTGCCTGGCATTATATATATATCAGAATCTATGCTTAATCGTGCGATTGAAGATAATGTCTTACAACAAGTTGCGAATGTCGCCTGTCTTCCTGGAATAATCTCGTACAGTTTAGCAATGCCTGATGTCCACTGGGGTTATGGTGCACCAATAGGTGGAGTTGCTGCTTTTAATAAAGAGAAAGGTATTATTGCACCTGGATTTGTGGGATACGACATTAACTGTGGGGTACGGATTATCCGTTCAGATATTATCGCATCTGAACTTAACAGTGAAAGGATTGAAAAACTTGTTCAGTGCCTTTATGCAAGCATTCCATCAGGTGTTGGCTCAACAGGAAGAATTATTCTAAAAACAAAACAGATTGATGAGGTCCTCGAACATGGCGCAAGATATGCACTTCAACAGGGATACGGCTGGAACTCTGATATTGAAAAAACAGAAGAAAATGGTTGTATGAAAACTGCAAATTCCGATGCAGTAAGTAAACGGGCTAAAGAAAGAGGTTCTGATCAGTTAGGTACACTTGGCTCTGGCAATCATTTTCTTGAAATACAAAAAATTGTGGAGATATATGATAAGGAAGCCGCGGAATCCTTTGGTCTTTTTGAAAATCAGATAACCATTATGATGCATACAGGAAGCCGCGGACTCGGTTATCAGGTATGCGATGACTATCTCGTAAAATTTGGCAAGGTAATTTCAAAGTATGGAATTACTCTTCCTGACAGACAACTTGCCTGTGCTCCTGTTAATTCAAACGAAGGAAAAGAATATTTCGGCGGAATGAGTGCTGCGGCTAATTTCGCGTGGGCAAACAGACAGATTATCACCCACTGGATAAGAGATTGTTTTGAAAAAACACTTCAGATGAGTGCAGAAAAAATCGGTCTTTCTGTTATTTATGATGTTGCTCATAATATCGCAAAGTATGAAAAACACTCATTTGAAGGCAAAAGTGATTATGTTTATGTTCACCGCAAAGGTGCAACAAGGGCTTTCCCTGCAGGGCATAATGCGGTTTGCGATGCATACAAAAATATTGGACAACCAGTGCTAATCCCTGGTACAATGGGAACATCCTCATATATTCTTGTAGGAACACAGAAAGCAATGGAAGAAACATGGGGTTCAACCTGTCATGGCGCTGGAAGGGTAATGTCAAGGTCTCAGGCAATTAAAAAAGCAAAAGGAAGAAAAATAGAAAAAGAACTATCCGAACTTGGTGTCCTGGCAAAAGCCAAAAGTATGGGTGGACTTGCTGAAGAGATTCCAGAAGCATATAAAGATGTTGATGAAATTATAAAAGTTGTTGAACAAGCAGGACTCTCAAAAAAGGTTGCAAAAATGAAACCCATCGCTGTAATAAAGGGATAAACCTGTCTAAAAGGAGGAAAATATGCTGAGAAAAAGTATGTTATTTTTTGTATGTATGCTTTTTTATGTTTTTATTGTGAATGCTCAGGTTGTTTGCACGCCAGATAAAACATCTATTTCTTCGAAATCAGGAGATATTTTTGTTTTTACTGTAAACAACCCAAACCCTGTGGACATTTCTATCAAGGTTTATGATGCAAATAATAAATACATCCGTACCCTTCATGAAAAATGTACCACTGAAACACTTTTCAAAATCCCGTGGAACCTAAAAGATACAGATGGTAAACAGGTACCAGCGGGTAAATATACTGTAAAAATCAGAACAGGACTCAATCTTGTTCTTGATACATCTTTTGGAAACAATGGTGTGATTGGTGAAAATGGTATATTTATCAGCCCAAAAAATGTAAGGGTTGATAAAAAAGGAAATGTCTATGTTCTTGATTATGGTGCAGGCATTATCTATAAGTTTAACCAGGATGGAATCCCTGCAGATGATATAGCAGGAAAAAATAAAATAACAGGACCTGCTTCACCATACTGGGCAAACATTGCTGTTGATGAAGATGGCAAAATCTATGGAACATCAGGTCATAGTGTACTTGTTTATGATGGTAAATCAGGACAACAGATTTATCATATTGGAGGATTTTTTGGCAGGGATGTTGGATGGGAACAAACAAAAGGTGGGCTTGGCTGGCCAAACTGGATAGGGCTGAATAGCGATTATCGACTTTATGCTTCATGTCCTGGGTACTCTTATTTTGCAGCATTTGACAGAAGAAAGCAGGGCATGGAAGGTGGATTATGGCGTTCAAAAGGTGGGACTCCTGGAGAATCTGGAGACACAGATGGGAAAAAAGCAATCTATCTTGCAAATGCATATTATACAAACAGAGCCGGCATAACAAAATGGCTGGATAAAGACACATCAGTTGAGATTGCCTATGGTATAAATTCATTCACAGACCCAATAAAAAAAACCAATGAGAAAATGACAGATGTATGGGGTGTTGCCTTTGACAGGGAGTATGGAATATTTCTTATTGAAAGAACACCTGTAAAGGTTATTAAAATCTCAGATAATGGATTCGGATTTGATTTTGTAAAACAATTTGGCTCTCCTGGAAACGATGCGGCAAAATTAGAATTTATGGCTCCAAAAGATGCTGTAGTAAGTCCTGATGGGAAATATCTTTATGTGATTGAAGATGGGGAACCAATCAGCAGTACAAATTCATCTCCAGGTCTTGCAAGAATGGTTAAATACAAAATTAACTATACAGAAGAAAAAGAATTGTCTATAAGTATTTATTAGTTCTTATTAAATATAGAGTTTTGATAATACAGATGTACCAAAGGTAATAAAAAAATTGGGGGGTTGAAAATACCCAGGTTTAAAAGGAGAATTTATGAAAAAAGCAATTGGCATATTTTTTATTTTTCTGGGTATTGGATTATGTACATTCGCACAGCAGAAAAATCCAGAAAAGATTTATATCAGATTTAAGGTAATTTCTGCAGACAGCGTTTATGCAAATCTCAGAACCTGTATTCATCGCTCACCGTGGTATGTAAGTTATCCTACAATTCCCCGTGGTGGAGAAAACTATGCGCGGTTGAGGATAAAACAAAATCAATATTCACCATGGGCAGAAATCAATGGTGATTGGGGAACAATCATACTTGATTTCAGAAATCCCCAACCACTTGAGGAAGTCGAGGTTGAAATTCAAATTTCCACAAAAAATGATGAATCAGGAATTTTCAAAACAATAAAAACCCAGGAAAAAGGAAGTATTGTTTCAATAAGTTTGCCATTTGATTATTATAATAATCCTGGTGAGATTTTGACAGTCAGACAAGAATCAGAAAAACATCTTAAAATGGCACAATCCCTTAATCTTTCTCAGACAAACCTTCCAGAGAAATTCTCATTTTACACTGGAGCAAGTGGATATGAAACAGTTTACAAAGACCCTGAAATCTGGAAGAATGAATTAAAAACCCTTCGTATTCTCGGAATAAATGGAACAGGATACCCTTCCAATAAACAACAACTTGATATATATAATGAACTTGGATTTAGCAGATTCATAACAGCAAATTCTGGAAATATTACTCAAGCAAAAAATGAAAAAAATCTTTCCCCTGATGCCTTTGCAAAAATCCAGGCAGTTGTTCTTGCCGATGAACCAGGAAACCTTGGACTATATCAGATTGAAAAAGAGCCAGTCGAAAACTTCCATAGATTTCTTGAAGATAACTCTTTAAAACCAAAGGATTTTAACGCAAAGGATTGGTCAGATATTAAACCAAACACTGACAGGAAAAAGGTTGAAGAAATTGCATACAACTGGGGACCAAAATATGGAGAAGCAGCAAAAAAAATATTCTACTGGACACATAGATATGCCCAGCATATAACAATTCTCTATTACAAAACACTAACAGAACAGATTGAAAAAGAATATAATCCTGGTGTTCTGACTTACGTAAATTATACTGACCACCCGATAATCCTCGGCGGAATAATGCTTCCAGGCAGTCCTGATTGGTTTGAGATGGCAAGACAAAGGGCAACAAGTTTAATGTGGACAGAGGACTGGATGTATGGAGGTATTCGATCATGGGGAAATGGCCTTTACCAGCGACTCGGTTTTCTATGTGATATTTTAAGAAATGGAGCATCAAAACATAATCTACCACTTGGATTCTACAATACAATGGACAATGAAGAAGGCATTAGAATGAAGGGTTTTATCGTAATTGGGCACGGAGTAAAAATAATTGATTATTTCTATTATGGGCCGACCTACTGTGCAACAGAAAATTACTGGTCCGACAATATTTCACAGTATAAAGGTGTTGCAAAGGTAATAAGAGATATAGGTAAAGCAGAGGATCTTGTTTATCCAGGGCAGCCACCAAAAAGACAGGTTGCAATTGTTTATAGCACAACAGACGAAATCTGGGAACAGGATGGAGCAAAGGGACAAGAAAAACAATACCTACATATTGCACTCGCACAGGAAATGTATCCAGCAGATATTTTGAATGAAGGACTTATTCTTGATAGGGACCTATCACAATATAAAGTGATATATTTTATGGATAAACATCTTCCATCTGCTGCCTTAAAAAAACTCAGAACATATGTTGAAAATGGAGGAACTCTCGTTTTGCTACCTCTCGCCGGCGAAAAAGACGAATATGATAATGAAATAGATACAATTACCTCAATAATAGGAGCAAATGCGAAAACATCTATAAACCCAACAGGATTTGGAACAAGCAGTATTACCTTAAATCAGATAACAGGAATTACAAATGATGTTCCTGTCTCACTTTCATACAGAAAAGCAGAAATCTCAGGAAGTGTGAAAAGCCAGATTATAGGTAAATTTTCTGATGGAAGTCCAGCAATCTTAGCAAATAAGGTTAAAAAAGGTAATGTAATATATTATGCCTTTATGCCTGGACATAATTTTTTTGCAAAGGTTGCTGAAGCAAATCCTGAGGGTAATGTTACGAAATTCCCGGAATTACCGAGAAAACTTATTACGTTTCCCTGCACAATGGCAGAAGTTATGAAACAGGTTGAAATTTCTCAGGGGACATTTGAGGCAGATTTACTCGTATCCGAAAAAGGAACAGCATTGATACTGGTAAATTTCACAAGACAACCTATAGATGCAGTCAAGATTAAAATTCAGGCATCAGGAATAAAATCTGTTTCATCCGTTGAAAATGGAGAAATAAAGTTTCAGGAAAACAATGGTTATGTTTCTTTTTCAATGCCTGTAAACGGTGTGACAGATATTGTTATGTTAAAAAAGTAATTATTATCGCCATTAATCCACACTTAATGGGAAAGAACAAAAAATAACAATCAAAAGGAGGAGAATAATGAAATTTAGTATTCAGACAATAATTCTGCCGTATAATACTCTTGAAGAAATTGGTGAAATAGCACACAAATATGGCTATCAAGGTGTTGAATGGAGAGTACTTCCTGATAATAGTTTGAAGGACTTTGGCCCAGAAGTAAAAAACAATCTCGCAGTATGTACCCTTAAAAAAAATATCCCGGTAATCAAAGGAATTAATTCAGAATTTAGCCTGAGTACACCTGGGTTTTCCTCTTATGTTGAAATGGATCAGATTGAGGATATAAAGATAATTCGTGATGCTGGATGCGAACTCGGATGCCTTTTTTTCAGAATAAGGGGTCTTTATTATAAAAGAGATCGCAATTACCATGAAATAGTTGAAGATGGATGGAAGAAATTTGAAAAGGTTGAAAAAATCCTTGAAGGATATCCAATAAAAGCAGCCATTGAGATTCATAATGGTTTCGCAGTGAGTTCCTGCGCTGCTGCTTATCATTTTTGTTCAAAATTCAGTCCTAAGAATCTTGGTGTTATTCATGACCCAGGAAATCAGGTGGTCGAGGGAAGAGAAGATGCAAAAATGGGAATTGAAATTCTTGGAGAATACCTGGTTCATGTTCATTTCAAAAATCTTATATGGGAAAAACAAGGAACCAGAGATGATGGTACAGTCGAATGGAAGCCTAAAAGCGTTCCATTGAACGAAGGCATCATTGATTGGAAGGATTATATCACACAATTAAAAACTGCAGGATATAAGGGTTTTCTTTCAAATGAGGATATGGATACATCCACTGGACCTGTTGAACAACGATTGAAACAAATTAATTATCTTAAGCAGTTTGTGTAATCAGTAATCTGCACGCTTTTAATTTTTGGGATGTTGAATAAAAATTGGATTCGAAAATATCCATGCTTTTTCTTTATAAAATGCCTCAACCCTGCATGCACCGAAAACATCTGGTTTTAGAACAAGGCGTTTTACATTTCCTGAGTAAACAATTTTTGAGCCAATCTTAATATTTATATAACTTTTCTCTGGTATCTCAACAAGGATTTCCTCTTCTATGGATAGAAAATCTCCCATGGTTTTTTTCTTATCAGAAGAACCCAAAAAAAATCCTCTACTATCTGCTATAAAATCATTTGCAAAAAAAACTTTTCCCTGCATAAAGGCATCAACAATAACATCCCTATCTTTTTCAAAATCTCCTGTGATTTTCTTCTGTGTAAGAATATGATTTCTCAATGTTTTAAAAACAATTCTGAAACTAAATATTTTTCTTACATCAAGCAATTTTATTAAAAAAGGCAAGGTATGCATATCAAGTCCACATACTCCCACAAACCTTCTTTTTTTAAGAATTCTATCCCATTTCTGTAGTGTTACTAAAGATGGACCCTGAAGATTATGAGGAAATGAAAAATAACGAAAAATAAGATTTGATGGATTTGTTTTTTCTACAAAATCAAAAAGTGCAGACCAAACCTCAATTCCTGTGAGAGAATTAAATAGGTTTTTCTTTTTCCATTTATGATCAACAGAAAATCCGAAAAGGTTATGTTGTCCATCAGGATGAGCAGCAAACATCAATAGATTATTATTTTGATGGGAAACAATTTCTTCCACTGGCTTTTTCCCAAGCCATAACCTATTCCCATATATAAGAATATGGTTCTGACCACTTCCCTCGTCTGCCTCTTCTCCTGTGAGGACAATAAGTCCATCTTTATAGCCCTCCAAAGAAAAATAATCATCCCATCTTCTCTTAACAGGCGTATGCGGAGTTAAAATAATAAAGTCCAAACCTGATTGTTTCGCCTCATAAAAGATTGATTCGAGGATCTGTTTCTCTGTTTCCTGATTTATATGTATATGCAGACATCCAATATATTCATTAAAATCCATAGGAATTAATTAGATATATTTGAAATGCACTTTTTTGTTATACACCCCCAACGGGATTCGAACCCGTGTCTGATGGCTGAGAACCACCTGTCCTGGGCCACTAGACGATGGGGGCAATATTTTAAAGTCAAGATGTTTAATTTTACAATAGACAAAGTAAAAGGACAAATCCATCATAACTGGGGTCAACTCTTGACTCTTGACAGATTAACCACGATTTCCAAAAAATTCCGCCCTTTTGTTTTATCAACTTACTGTCATCATTCCAAATCTTGTCAAGATTTAACCCCGTATAGATATACCAGGTAATAAGCCCCCCCAACAAAAAGAGCACCACCAACAATATTACCCAGGGTTACAGGAACAAGATTATTAAGAATAAATCCGTACCACGTTAAATTCGAAACACAACCAAATGTCCTATCTATAATTTCTGGATTATTCTTGAGGAAAATCCCTATTGGAATAAAAAACATATTTGCTATACTATGTTCAAAGCCACTTGCAACAAATGCCATAATAGGGAAATAGATTCCAAAAATCTTACTGATAGAATCTTTCCCTGCTGCGGCAAGCCATACAGCCAGACAAACAAGCCAGTTACATCCAATTCCCCTGCAGAATGCTTCTAAAAATGAGATATTTACCTTTGCTGTAGCAGTATTCAAGGCTGATAAACCAGCACCATAGTTGTTTACTTTCCACAAACCACTGTAATATACTATCAATACCAGCAACATTGCTCCAACAAAATTTGCAATATAAACAATCAACCAGTTTTTAAGCATATCTTTTATCTGAACATCTCCTGTTGCAACCGCAGTAAAAATCAAACAATTTCCTGTAAAAAGTTCTGCTCCTCCAATAATAACCAGCATTAAACCAACAGTAAAAACACTGCCAGCAATAAATTTGGTAAAACCATAACCCAGGTATTGTGAAAGATCATGACTGACCATTGTGCAAAGATGTGCACCAAAACCAATATATACCCCGGCAAGGATTCCGAGTATCCACATCTGAAGCATCCCGAGACTTGCTTTTTTCTTGCTGGTTTCAACCATGCTTCTGGCTACATCTTCTGGCGTAAGGAAGCCACCCATTCTTCTCCCATAAATTATTCTGCCAAATATTGCCTTCTTTATAACCCGGACTCTTCAAGAACCTGTGGTACGTATCTTTCCCAGCCAAGAGGCATAATATGTATTCCCTGGCATAATCCCCTCATTCCTTTAATAAGTTCTGATGCAATTTTAATACTCACCTTTGGTCTTTCTTCTTTTTTTGCATCAGCCATCATCTTGATATACTTATCTGGAACACTAACACCCGCAACCTTTTCATTCATATATTTTGCCATACCTGCTGTCTTTAACAATACTATTCCTCCGAGTATTGGGATATTATATTTCTGGATTTTTTGCATAAATTTTTCAAAAATTTTCAGGTCATAAACTGCCTGGGTCTGAAAGAATCTTGCACCTGCCTCTATTTTTTTCTCCATTTTTATTATCTGTAACTCAACAGGGTCATATCCTGGACTTACAACTGCTCCAAGAAAAAATTCTGGTTTCCCATCAAGTTCATTTCCTTTCATATCTTTGCCATTCATCAGGTCAGTTGCAACCTTCAATAAACTCACTGCATCAAGGTCAAACACTGGCTTTGCGTCCGGATGATCCCCTAATGTTGTGTGGTCTCCGGTTAAACATAGAATATTTTTTATTCCGAGGACAGAAGCGCTTAATAAATCTGACTGAAGAGCCAGCCTGTTCCTATCTCTGCAGGTTATCTGGAAAATAGGTTCAAATCCATTCTCGACCAGAAGCCGACACGTTGCAAGAGAACCAAGTCGCATCACAGAACTCTGAAGATCCGTCACATTAAAAGCATCCACCTTTTCTTTTATATGATCTGCTTCTTTCAGATGCGGTTCAATATTTGTCCCTTTTGGCGGGCCAATCTCAGAGGTAATAACAAACCTTCCTTCCTTTAATTTTTCTGAAAAACTTTTTTTCTCCATATTAGATTCCTTTTATAATTTTTTCAAAATCCCTCACAAGGGTATTTTTATCTTTTAAGATTGATTCCTTATTAATTTTTTTTAATCTCTCATATATCAAAACCCATCCACAGTCCATTTCAGGATTAACCTCACATTTTTTGTTTTTTGCACCACCGCAGGGCCCATTTAAGAGAGACTTTGAACAGGATGTTATTGGACATATTCCTCCTGTGTAATTCAGATAACATTCTCCACATTGATTACAATCGCAATCGAGCACTGTAAGTCCCTGAAACCCATTCAGGTAATGTGTATCGCAACCTGGAAAAACAGTTTTATCTTCAAGTAGTTTTGCAATAACCTGAACCCCAACCCCGCAGGAAAATACAACAATACCCCGGGCCTTTTTAATTTCATTCATATTTTTTTCAATGTATCTTTTTGAAAAATCATCATTACACAAATAATCTACTTCTGCAATGCCTGAAACCTCACTCTGTTTTGCAATTATCAGTTTTCCAATTTCTTCTTCAGGAAAATAAACTTCTTTACAACCAAAACATTTGAAAACAAATAGTTCTTTCTCAAAGTACCTGTCAAGTTCCTGCTGATTTTTAAGTTTTGTAATAAGCATTTTTCTTTGCCTTTTTGATTAAACTTACAATACTTATCTTTGACGAACATATATAATCACAGCAGCCGCATTCAATGCAGGATTTCACCTTATACTCAGCACACCTATCCCATATCTGGTTTTTACCGTAATATACATAATATAGTGGATAAAGTTCCATCGGACACACATCAACACATCTACCACATTTTATGCAAATATTTTCTTCTGAAATCTCAACTGGATTTTTACTTAAAAGGATATAACCGGTTGTCCCTTTTATGACAGCAGTATCAAACTCATTCTGTATAATACCCATCATGGGTCCACCCATCCTGAGTTGATAGTTTTCTTTATCAAAAACTTTTTCTCCTCCACAATAATCAATAATATCCTTCAAAGGTGTACCAACCAGCACCTCAAAATTTCCGGGTTTCTCAAATAAACCAGAAACTGTAATAACCCTTTTTATAAGAGGAATACCCTTAACAATTGCTTGAAAAATTGAGAAAACAGTTCCTGTATTAAGAACCACAACCCCTACATCAAGTGGTAATCCACATTCTGGCACCTGCCTTCCCATTACTGTTTTTATCAACATTTTTTCAGCGCCCTGTGGATACTTTGTTTTTAATTCTTTTAATGTTATCCATCCATACCCTTCGGTTGCTCTTCTGATTTTTTCGATCGCCTCTGCCTTATTATTTTCGATTCCAATGATTACATTCTCCACTGAAAGAATTTTTCTTGTAATCTTTATTCCCTCGACAATCTCTTCTGGATATTCAATCATCATCCTATTATCAGCATTCAGGTATGGCTCACACTCACAGCCGTTTATGACAAGGGTATCGATTGGATTTTTCCCTTTGCGCAGTTTCACATGTGTTGGAAACATTGCACCACCAAGTCCAACTATTCCTCTGTCTTTAACAATTTCAACCAATTCCTCCTCAGAAAAAGTTTCCCATTCAGAATATCCTTTTACAGAAGAATCCTTCTCATCGGAAAAATCGTTCTCAATGATAATTGCAGGACAATTTTTAGAGATTGATGGATGGAACTTTTCTTCAATTGAAACAACCCTGCCTGCAACAGGTGAATGGATAGGACTTGATATTAACCCTGAAGCCTCGCCAATCTTCTGTCCGAGTTTTACCCTATCACTCTCTTTAATACAAACAGACGCAGGAGAACCCGTATGTTGGGAAATAAACACATAAATATATTGTGGTTGCTTGAATTTTTCAATCCGCAGGTTTTCTGTAATTTTTTTATTTTCAAAAGGATGAACTCCACCATAAAAATTTTCAATCCTTTTACTGGCTGAAAAAATAGATATTTTTTCTTTTTCTTCTACAGTAAATTTGTTATTATCCCTAATCTGCACAGAACTATCAAGATTTCTTTCTTGTTTTTTTATTCTTTTGAATGCCTCTATCCATACACATGCTTTTTCTGGATTAACCTCGCATTTTTCGTTTTTCGCGCCGCCACATGGCCCATTAAGCAAACTTTTTGCGCAA
Organism: candidate division TA06 bacterium ADurb.Bin131; assembly: GCA_002070645.1. Taxonomy (GTDB): domain Bacteria; phylum Ratteibacteria; class UBA8468; order B48-G9; family DTJG01; genus DTJG01. The sequence continues at coordinate 8,533 of MWDQ01000027.1, read as the reverse complement.
TCAACAACAGGACAAAGCCCTCCGGTTATTTCAAGATAACACTGACCGCAACCAGCACATTTTTCAGAACCAAGCGCAATACCATGATAGCCAATAACACTTGTTGCATTTCCACTTTGAGGAATGGTATCTGCCAGAGCAATTACTCTTATACCCTTATCTTCAACAAGTTTTGCAACTATCTGAATACCAAGGCCACAGGAAATAACACCAATTTCTTTATAACCACTGTTTATAACTGAAGAAAGTTTTTTTTCTGTAAGATATCTGGTACACAAAAAATCAATTGCCTCATAACCTTTAATTCTCTCAGAAATATCAGATAAATGTTGAATCTTTTCATATTCTAAATCCTCGTCCTTTTCAAATGCCTTATAACATTTCTTACACCAGATAATAATAAAATCTGAAGCATCTTTTAATAATGTCCTTAATTCATTTTCTGTTTTTATTTTATATTTTGTGTAATCAATCATCTTTTCGCCTTTTTTAAGTTGTCTTATTTTAACACAAAAATAATATTGCAATATTTACTGCTGGGAAAAAGATATTTTAATTGGTCCTACTTATTCAGGATTAAAAATTCATTCCATACAATATCAGGTTTCAACGTTTTTTCTTCAATCCCACCATCATCTTTCATGTCTTCTCCAACACTATAAACAATGATACTGTCTACATTTTTTCTATAGATATACTGCCTTCCAGTAAAAGGATCTATCGGTAGTTCAGGGAGAACCACTGGGATAAGTTGTGTAAGGTTCTCTGGATATTTTTCATACATTTTCCTGTAAACTCTTATCGCAAGACCAATCTCTGCTGCGCCGAGCACAGCATCAAGATTTGATTCCTGTTGATATGCCCGGACGTATGCCGGAAATAACCCCCTAGAGATAGATGCTTTTTTTTCTGGTAATTGCTTAATTTCCTTCTCAAGTTGTTCAATCCTGATTTTTCCTTCGTAATAGGGCTTACTCGAATATAAAATCATTTCTCCCATCATTTTTATATAAAAAGATATCTCATCAATCCAGTATTCTCTGGCAATTTTTTTAACATCTTCAATGTTTTCTGTGCCAAAAATATTTTTAAGATCTTCCCTTTCCTTATTGGTTAATTCCTTTTTCTCAGAGTTCAAGCATAATACTGATTCGAATTGTTTGAGTAATTCTGGCATTCCAAATACAATCATTTCCTGTATCAATACCTCTGAAATAATGTTCTCTTTCCTTTCTTTTTCCGTGTATTCAATTATTGATCTATACATTGCTAAATCAACATTTCTGGCATCAGGAATTTGTTCAATATGACGCATAGAAATCATATCTGTTGCTATCCTTACCATCTGCGAAATAACTGATTTCTCATTTGACAGGCACCTGCCCAGTTTTAATGCTGTCAGAGATGTTTTTAAAGAGGCATTAATATTCCCATTTTCTGCTTCAATCTTTGATTTTGAACAAAGCATACGAACAAATGTCCTAAGATATGACTGAATATGCAAAAATTCAGGTGGTGCACTTTTTGTATTTGTAAAAACGCATTCCATTTCAGATGCTTTTTCAAGTAATTGAAACATTTTTATGAAATCAGGATTATTAAAAATTAAATCATTTATCTTTTTCTTTTGTTCAGGTGATACATCTTCCCAGTTTAGCGTGCCCCCATAGGGCATATATTTCAGGTCTTTCTCGTATTCACGGCTAATATTATCAAGTATTTTGAATGCATCTTTAAGCACGATAGCACCATTTTCATTGTCAGGAATTTTCGGCTGAGCAAATAATGAAGAAACTCCACCAATAGAAAATGTAGCAGGAAAAATGATTATAGCAAAAACTACATAAATCTTTCTCAAAATATTCATTGAATCCTCTGAATTATTAAGAAATTAATATACTCCTCTAAATGTAATGGACTAAAACTGTTAAGAAAATCTATATTTTTGCGCCTGACCATTTTTCGATGTTTATCAAAAGATGTTCTGCATTTTTTCTTGTTTTGCAATTACATACAATATACGAAAGTTTTGCATCAAGATTCTTAATAAAAAACTCAACCTCTTCTGGCATAACATATGCCATAACTTTTTTCCCTGAGTCCTGGATTTTTTTATACAACCACAGCCACTCTCTCACAGAATAGGTACTCCCTGCACCAGGAACCCATTGTATCATTTGTATCTCTGGAATTTTACACAATCTATCAAGATGATGAAGAGCACCTGGTCCATCAAGATGATAGACAACAGTTTTAAATTCTCTGCAAACCATCTCAATTTCAGGAATAATAAACTGCTCAAACATCTCTTTTGAAAGCATGCAGGAAATATCTGATTGTGTTGAAACAAATGAATATGGACACCATAATGCCAACCAGCATATTCCATAACCTTCCTGGTATTCTTTATAAATCTCTATAATTTTTTTATTAATAAGAACCCAGTTTTCTGCAAGTTTCATAATTGCAGATTTCATAGCAACTGAATTATCAATAAGTCCTATCAAGAATTTTCCAGAACCCATTAACATTGAAAGAAGGTCGTGTCCCGGTAGTATTGCTGGCTGACCAATAAGAAATTTTTTAGAACCAGCCTGAACAAACCTGTTATAAAAGTTAAAGAACTTTTTTATCTCCTTTGACTCTAAATCAAGATCAAAGGTTTTCTCGTCCTCAACATCAATATCTTCAACTGGTTCAATCCATACAGTTGTTGGATTAAATTTAACACTTGCCCTGTATGAAAGTGTGTATCCTGCCATAACAGAATCAGAAGGAAGTGCCTCTGCTATGTATGCAGTGTTTGAAAACCTATACTCAAGATTTTTGAGAAACCAGTCAATATTCAGGTATCTATCTTCATCAGACAAAGGTAATTCAGGAGGGCTAACATTTGCCTTTTTATCCTGCGCATATATTGCTACACAGGGCCTACCTATGTATTTTCCATTCCAGAATGAATCTAATCTTTGTTTTGTTTCAGTCCAATCTTTTTTGTATAACACCGATATCTAAGGTTTATTTTAATCTATAAATAAATGGCCTTCTAAACATTCCACCAAAATGATGAGGATTATAAATCCTTAAAGCAATGGTATTTTCCCCTGGTTTTAGTTTACCTGTTAAATCAATATCCCACTCAAACCTATAGTCATTAAACCACCAAATCGGTTTATAGTTTTCCCTGTGAGCAACCTGCTGACCATTTACATACAACCAGCACTCATTAAAAAGGCCTGGAAACATTATATGGACATTCCCTTGAACATCGTTATTATTTAATTCCACATTTGTTCGATACCATCCGTAACCAGTATAACTCTGCCTGTCTTTATTTCTTATTCCCTGTGCCTGGATATAAAGGTCTGCTGTCACAATCTCCCATGTTTTTTCAGGATAATCTTTTCTTGTTTTAACAGTAAAATTTTTGTGATTTTTATTCCAGTATGAAAGATCCACAGGACACTCATAATATTTTTCTTTTAACCCGATATTTTCAGGATCTCTCATAAATGCCCATTCAAGTGGCAGTTTTTTAACAAGTGTTCCCTTTGTCCCATCAATCAGACCAGAAAGTTCTCTATACTGCTGTACCTCTCCTGGCCACCAGGCATATCCCTGTTCCCCTATTCTCTTATACGTTGTAAAAATTCCGTTCATTGCAGTTAATTGTTCCCGCGCAGCAAGTCCTTTTTCTCCATAACCAGCAGCAGATGTATAATCAATGTTTGTTGCTGCTTCTTTAACCATCGACATATAATTTTTCAATATATCAAAACTCAATCTTGTAAATTTCATCCGGTCAAGATAAAGTTTTTCATTATTTGTCTTTTCCTTTTTCACTGCAATCTTTTCTGCAATTTTTTCTGCTTCTGTTAATTTTTTCTCGAGAAATAAAACAAGATCCCCTGTATAAATTGCTGGTGCGACAAAATACTCGTGTTCTGTAACAATTGTATCTTCCCATGCCCTGAATATTGCATTCCAATACTGTGACATTGGACCTGACATCGGTCCATAAAAAGCAGGATAAAATTCTTCTATTAATTTATCAACATCTTCATCAGGGTTCCACATTAATCTTCCCCGAATATAAAGATTGATAAATGTTGTTGCAAAAGCACCCCTGCTTTCTGTATCAACTCCGAGGATCCCTGCATTTCTATAATGTTTTATATCCTGCCTCACTGCAGCAATTGATGGATTTGGAATATCTCTCCAGACAAGCATTCCCTGGTCGTAATCATAGATTACAACCCTTCCCTGCATTACCTTCGCCCATTTATAAAGCATATCCTTATATTCCTGTTTCTGTGGAGATTCTATATCATCCATCCCATGAATCGGGTCTATGTCAATAGGAGCAAGATATGCAACAAGAGGTTCTTTTGCTGTAATATCTCTAACAGGCGGTATGGTTATATTTGAATACGCCAGGAATCCAATCTTTGCCTTGCTTTCAGGGTATTTCTTCATCAGTATATCCGCAACATTATTATAAAACTCCATAAAGGCATCTGTCATTGAAGGGGTCATAAAATATTTATCCCATTGCAGAGACATCAACTCCTTATCTTTCGGAGAATCTGAACTATAAAGACCATCTTCCATTCCGAGAGAAAACCTTTTACCCTCTGCATAAAGTTTTTCAACCTTTGCAGCAACATGTTCAGCAGTTGACCTTTCTGAAATCGGGACCTTAAATGGATCGCCACCCGGCGCAATATCCTTTGTGTATCTTGCGAGACAATGCCCACTCGGAACAGATTCATTGATCATCATATTAAGGCGCATAAACTCGTCTTTTCCTGTTGTATCCCCAAGCCATGAAATCCAGTACATTCTAACCTCAAAAGGTGGTCCATACGCAAAATCAATCTCGTCGAGAACAAGCCGGGAGTATTCAGGAATGCACTGGCCAAACTCTGTAGGCATGAAAAATCTACAACCCCATCTTCTCAGTATCTCAGCAACAGCACTGCAATTTGATTCTTCATTGCTTCCAGCAAGATAAACTCTGTTCCCATCTGTCTTTATTACAATTGCATCTGCCCGCAGAACTGGATTTTTCTTTTTAACCGCATCGATCTTTTTTTGCAATTGAGGGTTTTCTTTTAACGCAAGAGAACCAATGATAAAAAGAGGTATATCCTTTCTTGTAAGTGCCTTTGAAATTTCCTGTTCTGTATTGATTATCTCAGGCCTTGCGCCTGTCATTTTTTCAATGTATACTGCAAGATCTTCTGCAGCAAGCCTTTCAAAATTACCTGCCTGGGCAGAAATAAGAACCTTTGCATCGGTCTTACCTTTATCAACAATAACAAGTGCCTTTGACTGACACAAAGAAACCTGCAATAAAAATAATCCTGCAATTAACATCAATTGAAAATATTTTTGTTCCATATCTTCCCCCTATTTTAGGTTTAATATTTAAAAAATGCCTATCTTATTAACTTTATTAACTTAGATAAATTTATAATTAAACCTATTATATCACAAAACATTTTAAAAAATTTCAATGAAACAAATTTGCCAGGATATATTAAGATGAACCAATACTTACTGTTTTTCAAGTTCCTGGATTTCAGGTATAATGTAAACACATTCGGTCAATTACTTTGTTTGAAAAGTAGAAAGACCGGACGAAACAAGATTTCTTTACTTGATGCCCGGTTCTTAGTAAATATTTACAGATGAATGTATAAATAAAAAGGGGTAAATATTGCATTATCTTATTACAGGTGGTGCTGGATTCATTGGTTCACACCTTGTGGATTTTCTTCTTGCTGCTGGCAATGAAGTATCCGTAATAGATGACTTTTCAACAGGCTCAATTGAGAATGTGAAACACCATTTAAAAAACCTGAAGTTTCATCTCTTCATAGAAAATATATTGAATAGAGATGTTGTTGAGTATTTATCCAGAGATTCTGACTTTATATTCCATTTTGCGGCTGCTGTTGGAGTAAAAACTGTTCTTGAAAAACCATTACAATCCATTGAAATAAATATCCAGGGCTCAAGAAATGTTTTTGATGCAGCATCAAAATACAAAAAACCAGTGCTTTTTACTTCAACATCAGAAGTTTATGGAAAAAATGAAAAGGTACCTTTTAATGAAGAAGATGACATAGTCCTCGGACCCACATCAAGAAAAAGATGGGGATATGCTTGTAGCAAGGCACTTGATGAATTTCTGGCGCTTGCCTATGCAGAAACAAAAAAACTTCAGGTTATCATAGTAAGATTGTTTAATACTGTCGGGCCGCGACAAACAGAAAAATATGGTATGGTTCTTCCGAGATTTATAATGCAGGCACTCTCAAATCAACCAATAACAATTTTTGGAGATGGAACACAAACAAGGTGTTTTACTCATGTAAAAGATGCAGTTAATGCATTTTTCAAACTCTCGAATTCGGAAAGAGCTTTCGGAGAAATAATCAACATAGGAAGCCAGGAGGAGGTTTCGATCTTAAGATTGGCAGAACTTGTAAAGAAATTCATAAATACCAGATCCGAGATTGTTTTTGTAAAACCAGAAAGCGTTTATAAAGATGGCTTTGAGGATATGAACAGAAGGGTTCCTGATGTTTCAAAACTAAAAAAACTCACAGGTTTTTTTCCGGCTTGCGGTATTGAAGAAATAATCAAAGAAACCGTGGAATATTATGTGTCTCTGAAATGAAATACAAAAAAATTATTCTTATATCCATATTGACCATTGGTTTTGTTATTAGATTATCTACACTTGTTCAACTCTCATCCACTGCATTATTCAATCCTGTCTGTATGGATAAGCATGACCAGAAAACATTTCATTTATGGGCACAATCCATTTTAAAACATCCATTCTACGTTGATGGGGATGCCTTTTACATGGCTCCTTTGTACCCATATTTTCTTGCTCTGATTTATGCGATTTCTGGAGGTAGTGTTTTCTTTGCTGGAATTGTTCAGGCGCTTCTTGATGTTTTTGCAATATACCTGATTTATTTATTAGGTAAAAAAATAAAAGATGAAACTACTGGTCTTATTGCTGCTGGATTATATGCTTTTTATCAAACAATTGTCCTTTATTCAGTTGCAATCCTCAGTGATGGGCTTATTACATTCTTAAACATATGTTTTATATTTTCCCTATACACGGCACTTGAAAAGAAAAGATGGTCTTTCTGGATTTTATCAGGAATAATACTCGGGCTTGCTGCTCTGGCAAAACCAACAATACTCGCATTTATCCCATTCGTTATTGTCGGTTTTTTTATCTGGCCAGAAACAAGAATCAGTCCATTGAAAACCAAAAAAAAATTAAGCCATATCCTTGCTGTAACATTGGTGGGAGCAATTGCGTGTATAATTGTAATTCTTCCTGTCACAATAAGAAACTATGCAGTAAGTGGGAAATTCGTCCCAATCTGTACAAATGGCCCTGTTAACTGGCAAATTGGAAACAGTACAGATTCTGTTGGGCTATTTTGCTATCCTCAGGGAGAGTTGCTATCGGTAACAGACCCTAATTTCTGGAAATTGCTGCTGCGCAAGTTATTACTTTTTTTTAGCAGTTATGAATGGCCGCAAAATCTAAGTGTTTATGTTGCAAGAGAAATAATACCTGCATTGAACTTTGCATTTGTAAAATTTGGACTGATAGTGTTTCCTGGAATTATTGGGTTGATTCTTGCAGCAAGAAATCGGAAAAACTTTCTTTTTATTGCATTTACAATTGTACAGATACTCTGGGTTGTAATGTTTTTCATCACAGAAAGATATAGATTGCCTGCTGTTTCATGCCTTGCAGTTTGCGCAGGATTTTTAATCACTGAAGTAATATTCGAATTAAGATCAAAAAAAATTGTAAAACCATTGAGCATGCTTGCGTTTGCTGGAATACTAACATATTTTTTCAACTGGACACCGGCACAGACAATCGTCGAGATGCAATATAAAATTTTCGCAAAACTAAGTAAGACAAACATAATATATTACCTTCAGAATAAAAATGCTCATCTGGCTGAAAAAATAGCAATGGATTACTTAAAACTACTACCTGATGACCCGGACAGTCATTTTTTCCTTGCCTGTGTAATGTTTAACAAAGGAAATATTAAACAGGCAGAAGACCAACTTGTTTTAACCTTGCAGATAAACCCCCAACACGAACTTGCAAAGAAGTTTCTTCAGGAGATTAGAAAAAAATACTCCAGTGTGCTGCCCCAACAAACCCTTATATTCGAAAACAAAGTACAGCACACTGCAAGGGAGTATGAGGGATAAAGTCCCTCATGTTTGGGGGAGAATCGATCCGCAGTTGCGGATCCTTAGGCAGGGGGCTTGCCCCCTCCTAAAGTGTCGTGTCGAGAGAAAAAACAAAAATAAAAGATTGAAAAGAGACACGACACCAGTGTGCTGATTCCAGATAGCAAGGATACATTCGAAAACCCAGTACAGCACACTGCAAGGGAGTATGAGGGATAAAGTCCCTCATGTTTGGGGGAGAATCGATCCGCAGTTGCGGATCCTTAGGCAGGGG
>MWDQ01000026.1 GCA_002070645.1 candidate division TA06 bacterium ADurb.Bin131 | reverse complement strand
TAAGATTTTCTTCTGGACAAGTGTTTGAATTCCAATCTCTTTTTTTATTCTATTTAAGTTTTTTCGTGTTTTATCCGGATAGTCAAATGCAGTATAACAAACAACCACGTTTTTATATATACCCTGTTTTTTTATATCTGGTCTTAATTCCTTGGTGCCAGAAAGAATAAAGATATTATTCTGTTTGTTTTGTATCAGGGCGTCACATTCCTTTTCAACTCTTATATCCGGAGGATATTCGCCGTTGAGTATCATTCCAATATTCATTTAATAAACCTTTATATTTTATGATTTATTTATCCAGGTATTCTATGATTTTTTTCAGGATTAATGAAGATGCATCACCATTGCCAAAGATTTTTGATTTCTGTTTGCAGGTTCTGTAAGTGGATTTTATGGAATCCTGTATCTTAAGAGCATCGCTACCAACAATATAAAAATATTTCCAGGATAAAAGTTCCTTCCATTCTGTTTCTTCTCTCAATACAATACAGGGGATATTAAACCAGTATGCTTCCTTCTGGACTCCTCCACTATCTGTAATAATTTTCTTCGCATTTTTTTCGAGAATAAGCATATCAATATATCCAACTGGTTTTATTACCAAAAGATTATTGTATCTATTAAAACTAAACTGTTTTTCTTCTTTCAATATTTTTTCTGTTCTCGGATGAATTAAAAAGAGGATGTTTTCTCCTGATTGACAGATTGTATCAATTATTTGGACCAATCTATCAGGATTGTCTGTGTTTTCTTTTCTATGTATTGTTAAAAGTAGGTAATCCTTTGGGTGGATATTGTAAGCATCTAATATTTTTTTATTATTAAGATATTTTTGAGCATATAAAAACATATCATACATAACATCCCCAACTACCCAGACGTTTTTTGTAATACCCTCATTTTTCAGGTTTTTTGCCGCTGCTTTTGTTGGACAGAATAAGAGTGTGGAAATTCTATCGCTTAATGTTCTATTTATTTCCTCAGGCATATCCATTCTAAAACTTCTTAAACCTGCTTCAATATGGGCAACAGGAATACCAATATATACAGAGGTTAAAGCACCTGCAAGTGTGGAGTTGGTATCTCCATATATAACAGCAATGTCTGGTTTTTCTTTGATGAAAACATTTTCAATGCCTTTCATCATCAGCCCTATTTGTTTTGACGGACTATGGGATCCTACCTCAAGATTATAATCTGGTTCTGGTATATGCATCTGCTGAAAAAATATTTTAGACATTTCATAGTTATAATGTTGTCCAGTATGAAGTATTTTATGTTCGACCTTTTTATCAAATTTTAATCTATGCAGTTTTTCTGTGAGTGCAGCGAGTTTAATAAATTGAGGTCTTGCGCCTACAATGGAAAATATTCTGATTTTATCCATTTAGACGGAAAAATTCCTTTATTTCTGATATTACATAGTTTTGTTGTTGTTCTGTCATAAGCGGTTCAACCGGAATGCTTAATACTTCTTTTGATGCTTTTTCTGCTTCAGTAAGGGGGCTGTGGATTTTTGCCCTTTCCTGGAAAAGTTTCATCTGATGCAGACATAATGGATAATAAACCATGCTTGCGATTCCTTTCTCTTTTAGAAATCCCTGAAGCGCGGTTCTTTTATTATTTTTGGCTCTTATTGTGTATTGATGAAAAACACTTCCATCAATGATTTCAGGTAACTCAATTTCTTCTATTCCCTGTAGTTCACTGTTATATTTTTTCGCAATTCCTATTCTTTTATTATTAAACTGATCGATATATTTGATTTTTGCAAGCAAAATTGCTGCCTGCAGGGTATCAAGACGACTGTTGTATCCAATGTAATCAACATTATATTTATCCTTACCACCATGTTTTGTAAGTATTGTTGCTATTTCAGCAAATGTATCATTATTTGTTGAAATCATTCCTCCATCTCCAAAACCACCAAGGTTTTTACTCGGGAAAAAACTGAATGCTCCGGCGTGTCCAATTGCCCCAAGTTTTTTATTTTTCCAGCAGGCACCAAATGCCTGTGCAACATCCTCGACAATAAAGATATTATATTTTGATGCTATTTCATAAATATCATCCATATTGCATGGAGTTCCATATAAATGTACGGGTAGTATTCCTTTTACTTTTTTTCCATCTGCTTTAAGATATTTATCTATGCCATCGATACTGATATTAAAATCCACTGGATTTATATCTATAAATACAGGGGTTGCACCGCTTCGCAATATAGCATCTCCTGTGGCTGTAAAAGTAAATGGGGTTGTCAATATTTCTTCATCTCTGGAAAAAAATTCTTTTCCGCTGCTTATAGCAATTGCGCGAAGGGCAATTACAAGGGCATCTGTTCCTGAGGAACAACCAATGCAATGTTTAACACCAAAAAATTCAGCGCATTTTTTTTCAAATTCCTTTACCTCTGGTCCAAGTATCCATGACTGATGTTCAAGACATTTTGCAATGGCTGTATCTATATCATTTTTCATGTAAAGATACTCACTTCTCAAATCAAGCATTGGAATATTCATTGCATCTCCTATTTTTCAATAATAACTTCAAGATTGTTTTTTATTAAACTATATTGATTCCCACAACTTTTACAGATTAAGACAGAATCTTTCTCCTGAAGAGTAACCCCACATTTACAAACCCAGCCAGTTCTTCTTGCAGGTATACCCAACATAAGCGCGTAATCGATCACATCATGAGTTACAACCGCTCCAGCGCCTATAAGCGCATATCTACCAATTGTATTTCCGCATACAATTGTGGCATTGGCACCTATGGTAGAGCCCTTCCTTAGAATTGTAGTCTTAAATTCATTTTTTCTTTCTATGAATGCTCTCGGATTTATAACATTGGTAAAAACGCATGATGGACCACAGAAAACATCGTCTTCAAGAATTACTCCCTTATAAATAGAAACATTATTCTGTATCTTACAATTATTTCCAATGACAACATCAGGACCAATCATTACATTTTGTCCAATCACACAGTTATTACCAATTTTTGTTCCTGAAAGTATATGACAAAAATGCCATATTTTTGTTCCTTCTCCAATTGAGGTATTATCATCAATATATGATGATTGATGTACAAAATACTTGTTCATCTTTTTCTCCTTAGACATTTTTCTGTCTGTTGTAGAACCTTTAATACATTTAGCGCCTCTTCCCCATCTGTATATGGTTTTTTTCTTTTACTTACACATTCAATAAAATGATTTGCCTCTCTTTTTAGTGGCTCCTCCTTTTCAACATCGACAACTTCTGCTTCTGCTTTTTCAATTGTGGGTATTTCATTATTGTTCCATTTAATTTTGTGCTGGTAGAAAACAAGTTTCTTTTCTTTTTCCATATCATCAAAAACAGCCATTTTTTTATTTCCTATTACAACAAATTTTTGTTCCTTAAATGGATTCAGCCAGGATACAAAGATATGTCCCTTGATATTCTCTGGGAAAGAAAAAAAGGTTAATGTTACATCTTCTACTTTATGCGGGAGGAATATACCTCCATATGAGTATACTTCAGAAGGTAAAGATTTAGCAATAGAAAGCATTAAGGAGATATCGTGGGGAGCAAAACTCCAAAGTATATTTTCTTCATGTCGTATCCTACCAATATTAAGACGATTTGAATAGATGTATTCAATGTTCCCAAGTTCACCCTGGTTTACTGCTTGTTTAAGTTTTTCTACTGCAGGATGATAATGCAGGATGTGGCCTACCATTAAAATTAGTTTATTATCAGAAGCAATTTTTACAAGTTCTTCACCATGCCTGGTTGTCAATGCGAGGGGCTTCTCGCAGAAAACATCCTTGCCATTTTCCATAGCAAATTTTGCGATCTTATAATGCGTTGAAGCAGGTGTGGCAATAACAAGAGCATCTATTTCCGGGTTCTTAATCAGTGTTTCATAACTTGAAACTATGTCCACGCCAGAATAATCATTTTTATATGCTTCCACAAGGTTATTGTTTATATCGCATATTGCACTCAGAGTACCAATTTCGTTGAAAACTCTGATTAAATTTTTTCCCCAATATCCTCCACCAATAACGCCAATTTTTATGCCTGTTTTTTTCATTTGTCCCCTCTCACGGTCATTATCCATTGATCGATATTTTTTAATTCAGAGATTGTGTTTATATCACAACTTTCTTCTGGCGGAATTTCAACAGTATTAATATTGAATCCATCTTTTATATACTCTGCGTACACAGCAGTGAGATAATATTCATTTGTTGCATTATTATTGTTTATTTTTCTTAGTTCTTTATATATTGAACGTGTTTCACAAACAATAAACCCAGCATTTACCTCATTTATTTTCAGGATTTCTGAATCAGCATCTTTTGTTTCTACTACATCTACAAATTTTCCGTTTTTTCTTATAATTCTTCCTTTACTTCCAGGTATTGGAAGTAAAGCAGTTGCAATCGTAATCTCTGCACAGTTTTTAATGTGTTGGTCGACAAGTAACTTAAATGTTCTGGTTGTTACAAGGGGTTTGTCTGCATAACTTACAATAAGGGTGAAATCTGCGTTTTCAAACAAATAATCCGTTGATAAAAGAGCATGGCCTGTCCCAAGTGGTTGCTTTTGTATAGCATATTGTATGTTTTGAAATTCCTTCAGAGTTTGTTTTATTTCTGAGTTATCTGTTCCGGTAACAACTACGATTTGATCAACAACAGGTGCTATTGCCTCAAGTGTTCTGACAATCATAGGTTTTCCTGAGAAATTATCCAGAAATTTATGATACTTTTTCGCATATCTGGAACTTCTGCCACCTGCAAGGATAATGCCCACAATTTTTTTATTCATCGATTAATTATATCACTAATTTATTGATTTTCAATCTCAATTAAATCAAGAATTTTCTCCGGGGTGATTGACTTCATGCAAGAATAATGTGTGCACCTTTTTTTGTAGCAGGGGCTGCAGTTGATTTTACTTTTAATGGTTTTTACACCAGGGGCAGCGTGCCAGTTTGGGTTTGTTGGACCAAAAATTGCTATAGTATCTGTTTTAGATGCAGATCCTATATGCATTGGTCCACTATCAGTTGTTATACACATTTTTGATTGTTGAATGACAAGGGCAAGTTTAAAGAAATCTGTTTTCCCCGCGATATTTATAGATTTTCCTTTCATGAGTTTTATTATTTGTTCATTTATACCAACTGAATTTTTATCTCCAATAAAAACAACTGGAAGATTTTTTTGTGAGAAGAATTCACCGAGACGTGCCCAGTATTCGGGTATCCATTTCTTTGTTTTCCACTCAATTGATGCGGATGGATGGAATACTACATAGTTTTTTGGCAGAAGCCCATATTTTTTGAAAAAATGAGAAAAACCCTGTTTTTTTTCTTCAGGTATCCATAATTGAAGTTCTCCTTCTATTTTCACTCCAATGGTTTTATTCCAGAACATTTTTTGATGATCAACTGGATTGATGCCATATTTTTTTTTAACTGACTTTGTCAGAAAAATTTTTCCAGATGATTTTTTATACAGCCCGATTCTTTCTTTTCCTCGAAACAAGAAAGTGTAAAAGTTTGTTTTTAAATTTCCCTGCAAATCAAAAATTTTCTGAAATCGCATTTTTCTTATTTCCTTTGCGATATTGAATAGATGAAAAATATTTCTTCCTTCTGGCATGGCAAAAATTTGTTTAATAAGGTTGCACCCCTGGTAGATTTCTACATACTGTTTAGATGTAAGAAGGTAAATATCAGCATTTTTATATGCTCTGGATGCAACATTAATTGAAAAAGAGAAAAGTATCATATCTCCGAGTGCGCCTGTTTTTATCAGTAATATTTTTTGTTTTTTATTCATGCTTTTCCCGGATTATCCAACAAAAGTTCCTCATAAACCTTTAATGTTTTATTTACCATACCCTCAACTGAAAAATGACTCAAAACAAATCTTTTCCCATTTTCTGCAATCTTTAACATTTCCTCAGGATTGTTTAATGCGTATTTTATTGCATGGGTCAATGCAGTAATATCTGCAGGCGGGACGATAAGTGCTGTGTCTGTTTTGATAAAGTTTGTTTTCTGTATGCCACGCAAAGTGGTTATTACAGGAATGCCTGATAGTTGAGATTCATAGACGCTTCTCCCAAGCCATGGAATTTTACCTTTTATAAAAGGTTCTGTTTCTATATGCGGAGCAACAAGAAGATCCATCTGAGGTAGAAATTCAGAGGCGCGCCCAGTCAAAAAGTTTGTTTTTACGTCAAGTTTTTTATCAAGGATCTCAAGATTTTTTCTGTATGGACCGTCTCCGACAATATACAAAGTTATGTTCGATTCGTTTTTTTTAACCTCTGATACTGCTTGAATCAAGTTCTGAAATCCTTTAATCTTTGTTAATCTTCCAATACCACCTATAACAAAACCTGAGTGTTTTTGTTTTTTAAGATTTACATATGGATGAAACCTTATTCCATTGTGTATTACACGCACATTTTCAGGGGTTGCTCCGAGTTTTTTAATAACAAATTCAGCGAGTGCGTCACTGATTGCAATAACCCTTTCACCTCTACCAATGATTTTACTGTAAGGAGGGAATTTTAGGTAACCATGGATGCTGGTAACAAATCTTGTTCGGGAATTATTTTTTAAGGCATGGTGAGCGATCCATGCAGGGAATCTACTTCTACAATGAAGAATATCTGGTTTTTCTTGTTCAATAATCTGTTTTAATTTTCTCGTCGAATCAAAAAAAACCCGTAGTGTTTTTTGACTTGTTGGCAGGTTAATCCATTTTATCTGCTCTTTTTCTAAAAGGGGAATATATCTTCCAGGTCCAGAGATAACTGTAATATTAACTCCGAGTTTTTTCATTCCACAGGCAAGGTCATAAGTTCCCTCTTCTACCCCGCCAATATCCATTTCAGGTAACATCAGAAAAACCTTCATTTTATTCAAAGAGAAAGAGTTGTCTACCTTCATCAAGAATGAGGCGGGCTGCTTCAATTACTTGTTGCGGACTTATACTATCGATGCACACACAGTTTTTCTTGCAACGTTGTTTATTATTGCAGGGAAAACAGTCCATATCAGTATGAACTATTATATAGCGAACTCCTATAGGACCATATCTGTATGGATTTCCTGCGCCAAAGATTGAAATAACAGGTGTTTTCATTGCACATGCGAGATACAAAAAGATTCCATCCCTGGTTATAGCAAGATTTGCTCTTGATAAAAAGGCCGCTATTGTTTTTATGTGGGATATGCTGGACATATCAAAGATATTATCTGGATGCTTCATGAAATCTATAACCTCTTTAATAAAAGAATCTTTCTGTGCTCCAAAGAATAAAATCTTTGCATTATATTCTTCTATAATAGAATCACAGACAATTGAATAATTTTCTGCCTTCCACCTATTGTTGGCACTGCCTGCATGTAATGCTATCAAAGTAGTTGATCCTGTTATGTTATTGATCTTACAAAATTCCTTTACTCTTTCTTTGTCGGTTTCATTGATTGGAAAATATAAACCTGTGTCCTGTGATTTCCCAAAAATTGGTTCAATCATTCTTAATATATTTACACTTTCATGGGTAAAAAAATGATCCGCAAACATTATCCTTCTGAAGAAAACGATCCGTTTTCTTGCTCTCGTAAAAAATGGTATCAGTGATGGATAAAAGGAGATAACGAGATTGTATCTCTGGGAACGTATGGAATGGATATTTTTTAATATGGGCGTTTTTTTATATGGAATGATTTTTTCAAACCACCCAATATCAGCGAGAATTTTTTCTGCACCACTGCCTGCAATAATATCGATCTTTGAATTCTTATTTTTTTCTCTTATAAGACGGATTGCTGGAATCAGTAAAAAGTTTGCTTCAGGTTCCAGTGTCCCGACAATCAAGATTTTTTTGTACTCAACATTTCCATTATTTTTAATGCGCATTTTTCTGTGTCTTTTAGAATTGAAAAGTTATGTTTAAGTGATTTAACAATTACACAAGGTAATTTATCAAATTCTTCAACAGATACATAAAAACAATAGTTGTCCTTGATAAGATTTTTAATTGTTGTATCAAACACAATTTTTTTCTTTTTCCTTTTTGAACCAAGAATGATTACTGGCTTTCCCGTAGAACACGCTTCTGATATCATTGTGACACTATCTTCTGTTACAAGAAGGATATCACATATTCCGAGAATTCCAAAATAATTGGAGGTTTTGTTTATTCCAACAAATTCTCTGTAAACGAATAATGAATCAGATGTGTTTTCAAGAAAAAATTGTACAACATCTTCTGGGGTTCTTCTCGATGTTGTTAAAAAACAAGAGATTTTTTTTTGAATTGCCATGTTGTGTAGTATTTTAAGAAGTTTTTCAGCCCATGGTTTATCTATAAAATAATTCTGATCATTTCCTCCTATGATGAGGCCTATTTTCAAATCTGTATCAGGACTGTTGATTATTCTTAATATTTTTTCTTTACCTTGTGTGAGTTTTTCCTCAGTAATACGATTTGGTGCGCAGGTTGTTACAACAACGTTTTTTAGTTTTTTAAGTTGTTTATATCTTAGCATATCATGCGATGGCACTATCAGAAGATTAAATTCTTTAAGCGGAACGTTCTCAGGGGTCATAATACATATTGACTTTATTCCAAATTTTTTTGAAATGGCTAAATTTATTGGTGCAAGATAAGATCCTGTTGAAATCACAGCATTAAAGTCCTGTTTGGGTGGTCTCTTTATAGAAAACGTGCAGAAAATCTTATATGAGAGATTATAAAGTTTAAGAATCAGTAACAACCCGATGATTTTTGAAATAAGTTTTACTGATCCTTTTCTGTCGGGTAATCGATATGACGGGCCTTTTAATTTTACTGGGAATAGGTCATATCCCCAGTTCAGTGCTTCTACTATTCCAATAGATTGAGTGGTATTACCTGCTATACCATCATCAAGAACAAGTATTTTCATTTTTTTCTAATCTTACAGGAATTTTCTTTCTAAAAAGGAAATTCTTTATATCTTTTATTGTAAGCATTCTATAGTGAAGCAGAGATGCCAGAAGTACTGCGGAAGCATTGCCCAACGTTAATACGTCATAGAGATGTTGAAGTTTCCCGGCTCCGCCAGATGCTATAACAGGAATTTTTACAATTTTGGTTATACATCTCATTAATTCTATATCGTACCCGTTCATGGTACCATCTGCATCTATGCTTGTCAGAAGAATTTCTCCTGCACCAAGTTCTTCGACCTTTTTCGCCCAATTTTTAACATCAATACCTGTTGGAATTTTTCCTGATTCAATATAAACCTGCCATGTTTTTTTTGCAATTCTTTTTGCATCTATTGCAATAACAATACACTGGCTACCGAACATTTTTGCCCCGTTATATATAATATCAGGATTTTTTATTGCGCATGTGTTAATGGAAACTTTATCTGCGCCATTTTCAAGAAGGATAAGAATATCTTTAATTGAACCTATACCACCACCTACTGTAAATGGTATTGAAATATTACTGGCAACATCTCTGACAAGATTTTTTATTGTCTTTCTTTTTTCGATTGTTGCGCTGATATCAAGGAATACTAATTCGTCTGCGCCCTCATCACTGTAATATTTCGCTTGTATTACCGGGTCTCCTGCGTCTTTTAAGTTCTCAAAATGAATTCCTTTTACAACCTTTCCATTTTTAACGTCCAGACATGGGATAATTCTTTTCGTAAGCATCTTTTATATCTTCAGGAAATTTTGAATAAGGATAAATCCGTTTTTTGCGCTTTTTTCTGGATGAAACTGTACACCAATGATATTATTTTTTTCAACCACAGATGCAAACTTTATTCCATATGTAGTTGTCCCTGATATAATTTTTTTATCCTGTGGTATGGCATAAAATGAGTGTGCAAAATAAAACGAAGATTTTGCGGGGATCTTATTGGAAATTCTCGAATTTCTATAAAACCTAACAGTGTTCCATCCCATATGGGGCACAGGAAATTTTATCTCTTTTGGAAATTTTCTTACAAATCCTGGAAGTAATCCTAAACCATTTTGTTTTCCTTCCTCGCTTTCTTCAAAAAACATTTGAAGACCAAGACATATCCCAAGTATTGGTTTACCTTTCTCTGATTCGTCTTTAATCGCTTGGTAGAGGCAGGTTTTTTTAAGATACTCTATTCCTCTGTCAAAAGCGCCAACCCCTGGCAACACTATTCTTTCTACCTTTTTTAATCTATCTGGGTGTGATATCATAAGAACCCTTTCTCCGCATCTATCAAGACAATTTATAATACTGAAGATGTTTCCTGCACCGTAGTGTATAATTCCTGTCATTTTGTCTCAAACTGTGAATAATATGTTTGCAAACTTGAAACTGTCAACGTGTTTGTTTTTAGCTTTTTAATTGCCATCTTTGTTGCTCTTGCACCTGATATGGTTGTTATTAAGGGAATTCCATGTTCAACGGCAAAGCGTCGTGTCGAAAGTATATCCCTTCTTGGTTTTTTTCCGGAAGGCGTGTTTATAATAAGTGAAACCTGTCTATTTTTTATATAGTCAATTATATTCGGTCTTCCCTCTGATATTTTTTGTATTACAATAACATTGATTTCTCTTTCACTCAGAAATTTACCTGTTCCTGTACTTGTCAGTAGTGTGAATCCCATTTGCTGAAAATCTTTGGCGATGTCTACTATGGCAGGTTTGTCGCGATCTCTAACACTTATGAATATGTTTCCTTTTAGGGGTAATCTTTGTCCAGCGGCTATCTGACTTTTTGCATAGGCCATTTCGAAGGATTCGTCAATGCCCATAACCTCGCCTGTAGATTTCATTTCCGGGCCGAGTACACAGTCAGTGCCAGGAAATCTATTAAAAGGGAATACTGATTCTTTAGCGCAAAAATATCCAGGGGTGATTTCTTCAGTAAAGTGGATTTGTTTGAGATTAAAACCAACCATTATTTTTGTTGCTAATTTTGCAAGGGGTATATTGATTGCCTTGCTAACGAAGGGGATACTTCTGGAAGCTCTCGGATTAACCTCGAGGATATAGATATCTTTGTTTTTTACAGCAAACTGAATATTTATAAGTCCTTTTACTTCAAGAGCAATAGCAATTTTTTTTGTTTGCGTTTTTATTTCTTTAATAATATCAGGGCTCAGACTATATGGCGGCATGATCATGGCACTATCTCCAGAATGGATTCCTGCTTCTTCAATATGTTCGAGAACTCCCCCAATAACACATGTTTCTCCATCACATATGGCATCGACATCTACCTCAATTGCGTCTTCGAGAAACTTGTCTATTAGGACTCCTTTTTTACCCGATATTTCAACCGCAGTTCTTACAAATTCGTAAAGAGAATCTTTATCATAAACAATTTCCATTGCCCTTCCACCAAGTACATAGGATGGTCGAACAAGGACTGGATACCCGATGTTTTCAGATATTTGTGCTGCATGTTGTGGGTTAAATGCAATACCACCTGGCGCCTGT
Source organism: candidate division TA06 bacterium ADurb.Bin131 (assembly GCA_002070645.1). GTDB lineage: Bacteria > Ratteibacteria > UBA8468 > B48-G9 > DTJG01 > DTJG01. The sequence goes on along the minus strand of MWDQ01000026.1, from coordinate 51,066 downwards.
TTAAGCCCAAATTTTTTCAAAAATAATTGAAATTTTTCCCTGTCCTCTGCGATATCAATTGATTCCGGAGTTGTTCCGAGTATTTTTATTCCTGCCATTTTGAGAGGCAAAGCAATGGTAAGCGGCGTTTGTCCTCCAAATTGAACAATTACCCCAGAAGGTCTTTCCTTTGCTATTATATTCAGGACATCCTCGATTGTAAGAGGTTCAAAATAAAGTGTATTAGATGTATCATAGTCAGTACTCACTGTTTCAGGATTACAATTTATCATAATACTCTTATATCCTTCTTCTCTCAAGGCAAGGGATGCATGAACACAACAATAATCAAATTCAATACCCTGTCCTATTCTGTTTGGACCGCTACCGAGTATTGCAATTTTTATTGCGTCAGAGAATTTTTTCATCAAAGAAAGATTTTGTTTTTGGATTTATTAAGTACCGGGTATATCTTATACGAATTCTATTGTTCCTGGCGGTTTTGGTGTGAAGTCATAGACAACCCTTACGATCCCAGGTACCTCGTTTAATATTCTTTTTGTAATTTTTTCAATTTTCATCCATGGGATATTGAAGGGTTTTGCCGTAAGAGAATCTTTTGATTCAACGGCTTTTATTGCAATGATATCTCCAAGAATAGCAGTATCATTTTGAATGCCCGTGACCTTATCGATAAACAGTACAGGGAAACACTGAAATATTTTCGGATCCGCCAGTTCCGATTCTACAATAGATGTGGCTGCCCTGATTTTTTCTATTCGGTCAATTGTAATTTCGCCAGTAATCCTTGCGGCAAAACCAATGCCAGGAAATGGCTGAGTTTTGAGAAGTTTTGGAGGAAGCGAAAAAGACCTTGCGAGCATTTTAGTTCTGCTTTTGGTAAGTTCTTTAATGGGCTCAAAAAGAAGAATACCATAATTCTGAGGGTCAATTCCTGCTTCCTGAAGAACATTGAAATGGATTTTTATTCCTCTTTGAGTTTCGATAACATCTGGAAGAATTGTTCCCTGTACAAGAACCTCTGCTGAATAACTTCTTAATGCCTGCCCCATCGTTTTATAAAAAACTTCCCTGAATGTCTTTCTTTTCTCTTCAGGCGTGCTTATTCCTTTTAGTGCCAGAAGAAATCTGTCCTGAACCTCCCATTTTTGTAGTTCAATGCCATATTGCTTTCTGAAATATTCTTCTGTTTCTTTAACTTCATTAACCCTTAGCAGTCCTGTCTCGAGCATAAGAGGAATGGGTTTCTCATTTGATTTTGCGGTTGCAGCGAGAGCAATTTCAAAACAAACAATACTATCTATGCCACCGGATACAGCAACAATAATTCCTTTTTCGCTGGCAAACGAATGAAGTGCTTGTGTCTTTTTCGTTATGAACTTTCTGGGCTCAAATCGTTCCATTTTATGCAATTTTACCACAATATTTCAAATCTTCAAATTTTTGAAAAATTAGAAGGTGGAAAAATCTTATTCATAATCCATGATTTAAATTTATCATATGGTTCTACATCCATCTCTATATTAAGGCTATAAACCGGAAAATCAATATTAAATTCTCTGATTTTAACCATATCCTTTTCAGTAGTTAAAATAAGGTCTGCTTTGGTATTTTTGAAAAGATTTTCAATTTCATTGATATCTGATTGATGATATACGAAATGATCAGGATACCAGATAGCATAGATCTTATGTACGCCGGTTTCAGAGATTGTTTCAATAAAACTTTTCGGCTTTGCGATTCCACAAAATGCAATGACATTTTTATTTTTGAGCATAGCAACAGGAATCTTATTATTTTGTAAATCAATGACTTCTTTTATATGGTATTGAGCAAAAAAGATAGGTTTATGATATGCCTCTATCTTTTTCAGGAAATCTTTGTAAAATCTCATATTTTTTTTGGTTTGCTTGATAACTATTGCATCGGCATATTTTAAGAACCACGAAGGAAAACGCATCCTTCCAGAAGGTATCAGCAAGTTTAATGGAGTCTCAGGATCTAATAAAATGATATCAATCTTATTGGCAATATCAAAGTATTGAAATCCGTCGTCAATAATAATAATATCAGGATTGTTTTCTATAGCGATATCAATTAATTTTCTACGATTTTTCCCCTGATATATTGTTGTTTGTTTAATTGTTCTCGAGATAAGGATGGATTCGTCTGGATATTTTCTATTTGCTGTATAACATATAATTGATATTCTTGTTTTTACATCTTTTATAATTTTTGCAATCTCAATTGTCAGTGGTGTTTTGCCTGTTCCGCCTGCTTCTATATTTCCAATAGATATAATGGGTATGTCAAATTCTTTCTTCCTGCTGAGTATAATTTTGATATAACAACCTAAAAGCCAGAATAAAGAGATTGGCAGAAACAAGATTGTCCATGCTTTTTTCAGAAGGGTTTCTTCATGAAAAAAAATCAGGTTCTGTGCTCTTTTAGAAAAGGGTCTGCTGGACCTGATTTTCGGAAAGTAGAGGATTGATTTTAACTGTTCCAAATTCACCGTCATATCCAGGAATAACAATTAATTTTTCTTCCCTCACAAGTTTTATCCCTATAGCAACCTCTTTGGGAAGTATGGAAAAAAGTTCCTGTTCTGGTATTTCAAGCAATATTTTTAGTTCGGGTCCTATCTTTTCTATTGCCTGTTTATAAATCTGTTGTGTAAGGACTGATTCAACATCTTTTTGATAGACAGAGGCAATCACTTGATCTAGTGGCACAAGGTGTTTATAGTCAATTCTGTTTTTCCTTTCATCAGGATTTTTTCTATCTGCAAGTGAGCATACTCTGTGCATTACCCCAACTGTTACTCTTTTACCGCATACTGGGCATAAAAATCTGTTTTTTATGGTTTCGTCCGGGGAAAAGCGAATTTTGCATAATCTGTGGCCATCGTAATGATATTTTCCTTCTTCGGGGAAGTATTCAATTGTGAAAAGGAATTTGGTTTTATCCTGGGTTTTTAATATTTCCTTCAGTTCATAAAAACTGAATGGATTTGAGAATACGTTTGCTTCTCTCCCAATTTTCTGCGGGGAATGTGCATCAGAGTTTGAGATTAATGTAAATCTATCGAGGGATGAGAGCAGCCAGTTCATTGGGGGATCGCTACTTAAACCAGTTTCAAGTGCAAGAATACTGGAGGTTTCTTCTTCGAAACAATCTTCAATTCTATCGAATCCTGAATTTGCGCCAAAGAGCGAAAAATGAGGTGTCCATATATGTGCTGGTACAACAAAAGCATCAGGGTCCGCGTCTCTGACCATTTTTATAAGCGTCCTTGTATCAATCTGTAATATAGGCCTTCCATCTACGAGAAGTTCAGTGAATTTTTCAAGGGTTTTATTAAATCTTTCAGCGCCTTCAAAACATGAAAAAAAGACGATGTTGTGAATTTTTCTCGTGAACCTGTTTTTTGGAAATATGTTGTTAACTTCACCTGTTAAAATGAAATCCACTCCATTATATGAATATATACCCTTTCTGTCTGACATCTGCAATTTTTTTCTTGTTTCAGAAAACCATAAAGGATGAGTTATATCTCCTGTTCCCAGTAGCGAAATACCTTTAGTTTTTGCCCATGTGGTGCACTGTTCTATATCCATATTCTTGCTTGTTGCGCGACTATATTTTGAATGGATATGAAAATCTGCGATATACATTTACCTATCCTCTTTGTAATTGGAAAAATTTTTCTTCAGAATAATTGATAGTTGTTCAAGAGATTGTGGTATTACCTTTGTTGCCGAGATAACAGGCATAAAGTTTGTGTCTCCGTTCCACCTTGGCACAATATGAATATGAATATGTCCTAAAAGACCTGCTCCAGCACACTTACCAAGATTAATACCAACATTAAATCCATCTGGCTTCATAACCTTTTTTAATATCTGAACACATTCTTTTAATGCAGAAAATATTTCTTGTACCTCTTTTTCACTTATATGGTTTATATCTTTTGTGTGTTTGATTGGGGCAATCATTAAATGCCCGTTGTTATATGGATAGGCATTCATCACAACAATAGAGTATTTACCCTTCCATATCAGAAATTCTGTGTTTTTCCCTTTTATCATTTCACAAAGAAAACACCCCCTGCTTTTTTTCTTTTTAATAAATTCCATTCTCCACGGTGCCCATAATATATCCATTGTTTTCTGGTTCATTTCTGTTTTTCCTCTGATATAAATAGTGTACAATGTTCCTTAAGGTATTTTTTTAGAACTGTTTTTTTATTGTGTAGTTCTCCGTTCAATACCATTTCTTCAAGTTTTTTCTTTACATTTCCAACGTTTTTCCCAGGTTGTATTTTAAGTATATTCATTATATCAAAGCCGTTAATAGCAAGTTTAAACCTTGCAAGCCGCATTTTTTTATTTAATGCCTTAATTCTTTCATAGAGGTCTAAAATTTTTTCTCTTGCCTGTTTCACTTTTTTTTGATTCTGACTTGTTATATCTGCCTGCGCAATGATGAAAAGGCCCTTCATATCCGGGCCAATTTCTCTTATGAATCTTGCAAGTGCATTATCCTTTGGATTTTCCTTTGCAAGAAGGTGTGGTCTTAGATGATATTTTATAATACGGCTTATTATTTCTGTGTCTTTCTGGGAGAGTTTCAATCTATCACATATTTTCAAACATGCTTTTGCGCCAACAATTTCATGTCTGTGAAAGGAAACCTTGCCATTTTCCACCTTAAGGGTTTTTGGTTTGCCGATATCGTGTAATAACGCAGCAATTCTTAATGCAGGACTTTTTGTAAGTTTTGCGGTATTATCAAGCACCTGAAGTGTGTGTTCAAAAAGTTCCTTGCAAGGATGGTGTGTTTTCTTTTCTTTTAATGACGCAACTTCCGGCAATATAATTTCGAGGATACCCGTTTCATAGAGAAGAAAAAAACCAGTACTGGGTATCTTTGCAGATATTATTTTTATAATTTCGTCAGCGATTCTTTCCTGACTTACTATAAGCAACCGGTTTGCGTTTTTCTTCATTGCCTGTTTTGTATCTGGTTCAATTGTAAAATTAAAAATAGTAGCAAATCTGATGCCCCTAAGAATTCTAAGAGGGTCATCATAAAATGTTTTATCAGGATCAATAGGTGTTCTAATAATTCTGGACCTGATGTCATTTTTTCCGCCAAAAGGATCTATAAACTCATTTGTTATCAAATTAAGAGCCATTGCATTGATGGTAAAATCCCGTCTTGCAAGGTCCTCTAATACAGTGGCCGGCTGCACATGTGGCTTTCTTGATTGTTCGTTATAACTCTCTTTTCTTGCGGTTGCAAACTCAATCTTATTTTTTTCTATCTCAATCATTGCTGTACCAAATCTTCCGTAGAATATGGGTGATGGGTACCTATATGCCTTTGCAAAATTACGGGCAAATTCAAGTGCGTCTTTTTCCACCATAATATCAATGTCGTGGTTTCTTCTTCTTAGAAACTTATCTCTTAAGAAACCTCCTACAAGATATGGAGTTATTTGATTATCCTTCCCAAATTTTTTTATTTGTTCAACAATAGTTTCTGGTTTTATTTTCATCATATGATTAAAAAAGTCCAACAACCCTACCCTTTTCATCAATATCAATATGTGTACCTGCGGGTTCTGATGGTAATCCTGGCATTGTTCTCATTTTTCCGCATAACGGATATATAAAACCTGCTCCAGCAGAAAGTCGCACGTCTTCAACTGGAAGTGTAAATCCTTTCGGAGCACCTTTAAGGGATGGATCATGAGAAAGGGAAAGGTGTGTTTTCGCCATGCATATAGGGAGTCTGTCATATCCCCATTTTGTGAACATTTTGATTTTTTCTTCTGCACTTGCTGAATAAGAAATTTTTCCTGCACCATAAATTTTTGTTGCGATGATTTCTATCTTTTCTTTTATAGGTTTTTCAAGGGGATAAAGAAAATTGAAATTATTTTTTTCTTCGCATGCGTTTAATACTGCCTCTGCAATTTCAATTCCTCCTTCTCCTCCTTTTGCCCATACATCGCTTATTTCTGCTGCTTTAGCGCCCGCCCCTAATGCAATTTCTTTTACAAGTTCTATTTCTTTGTCAGTATCAGTGGAAAATTTGTTTATTGCCACAACAGCAGGTATTCCAAAGAGACCAACATTTTCAATGTGTTTCTTGAGATTTTCAGCACCCTTTTCTATCGCAGGTAGATTTTCTTGAATAATCTTTTTATCAAGGGGTCTGCCGGGGATAACTTTAAATTGTCCACTGTGCATTTTTAATGCACGGATTGAACAAACTATAACAACGCAATCAGGTTTCATTCCACTGTATCTGCATTTGATATTGGCAAACTTTTCAAATCCGCAGTCAGCACCAAAACCGCTTTCTGTAACAACATAATCAGCCAGACGTATCGCGATTTTGTCCGCAATAATTGAACTATTTCCATGAGCAATATTGGCAAATGGCCCTGCATGAACAAGCACAGGAGTGTGTTCGAGAGTTTGCATTAATGTTGGCTTAATAGCATCTTTAAGTAAAACTGTCATTGCGCCTGCAGCGCGCAAATCAGACGCGGTTACAGGGTTTCCATTTTTACTTGTGCCGATAATAATATTCTGCAATCTTTTTTTTAAATCAAAGATATCAGAGGTAAGAGCAAGTATTGCCATTACTTCTGATGCTACAGTGATATCAAAACCTGTTTCTCTCGGTATCCCATTTTCTTTTCCACCCAGGCCAATAACAATATTGCGCAATGCCCTATCACTTACATCTACAACCCTTGGCCAGGTAATTGAAAGAGGATCAATATTCAATGGATTATTCTTTAACAGAGAGTTATCAATAAACGCTGAAAGAAGATTATGAGCAAGCCCTACGGCATGAACATCTCCAGTTAGATGAAGATTAAAATCCTCCATTGGTATAACCTGTGAATATCCGCCGCCAGCCGCGCCTCCTTTTATTCCAAAAACAGGACCAAGAGAGGGTTGTCTGATGCATGTAAAAACCTTTTTCCCGAGTTTTTTTATGGACTGTGAAAGACCAATGGTGGTTACAGTTTTTCCTTCACCCAGGGGTGTGGGTGTAATGGCTGTAACATCTATATATTTTCCTGCTGGATTACCCTGTATCTCTTTTAATATTTCAAGTGAAACCTTTGCTTTGTAGTTACCATAAAGTTCAAGATATTTTTCTTCTATTCCTGCGTCGGATGCAATTTCTTGGATATCCTTTATTTCTGCTTTCTGTGCAATATCAAGATCACTTAACATATTCCTCCTTTGGTGTTAAAGACAAGATGTTAGTTTTGCAGCAATTATTGTATTTCTTAGTAATACAGCGGTGGTTATTGGTCCAACCCCTCCAGGCACCGGAGTAATCCAACCAGCATGTTCTTTTGCTGTTTCAAATTCGACATCTCCAACAATTTTATCATTGAGTTTATTTATTCCAACGTCTATCACAATAGAACCTTCCTTTATCCATTCTCCTTTTATCAGATGTGCTTTGCCGACAGCCACAATGAGTATTTCTGCCCTCTTTACATGCTGCTCGAGCATACCTTTATCACTTGTTCCAATATGACAGATACACACAGTTGCAAACTTATCAACAAGAAGCAGTGCGACCGGCTTACCAACGATATCGCTGTGTCCTACCATAACAACTTCTTTACCGTACAAATCAACCCCTGTAGAATAGATTAATTCCTTTACCGCAAGTGCGGTACATGGAGCAAGAAGAGGCCTGCCATATACAATCCATCCGAGGTTTGCAGGATTCACTCCTTCAACGTCTTTTTCAGGGGATATCCTCGATTGAATTTTTCTCACATCCATACCCTGGGGAAGGGGTAACTGGAGAATTATTCCTGTTACTGATTTGTCTTTATTCATTTCTTCAATAAAATTGATAAGTTCTGATTCCGATATGTCTGGTTCAAGATTTTTGACTTCATGGAGGATTCCCATTGTCTGGCAGTTTTTCTTTTGTGCATTAAGATAAACCTGAGACGAAGAATTTTCTCCAACCTGTATAGCAACAAGTTTTGGATTTATACCTTTTTCTTTAATTTTTTCCAGTTCTATTTTTACTTCCTGCTTAATCTTTGTTGCCACTTCTTTTCCAGTCAGAATTTGTCCACTCATTTTCCCTCCATATTTTCCAAATTTGAAAGTTTCTTTTCAACAGACAAAATTATCTTTTGAGATGTATCTATAAGAATTCCAGATTTATTCTCGACTCTATTGATAATTTCAGATATATATTTTTTATCCTGGATTTCGCGCAGATTTACGAAAATATTTATTCTTGTTGCTTTTATTACTCCTGAAATCAGAGATGTTGCAACACCAATGTCGCTTATAAGATAGGGATTTCCTTTTTCAACCAGGGTTTTACTCCATTCTAAAATTTCATTACAATAGTTAAGCATTTTTAAATGAAAATCTACTGAATTTTTTAATGCGTCATAATATGATTTTTTGTTATTAAAATCTTTTTTGGCAAGTTTTGCTGTTTTCTGGATTTCTCGATAGATTATACTATCTTGTTCAATGCCCTTGTTTATGTATTGTTGGACTTCATTTGCTTTATCGAGTATTTCTTTCGAGATTTTGTGTGAGGTCTCATCAACGATTTTACTTTCTACAGTAAAATTGCATACCATAAGAATAAGTGCATTTGCAAGTGATAATGAAAGGATTGAAGCACTTCCGCCTCCAGGACATGGAGTTTTTGCAGAAAGATTTTCAATATAATTACAAAGAGGCTCATCGAGATATCTATATTCCATTTATAAATCACCCAATATTTAACGGTATTTTGAAAGGTTAAAGGTAAACTCTGATTTTGTATGTTCAGGGGCTTGTTCACCAACTGTTATTGTTGATTCATCCTTATGATGTTCGTGCATATCTTCTTTATTCTTTTTTTCAGAGGGCAAAATTTCTACACATAACTTGACTATTGCATCATCTGGTATGCCTTTCCTTGGAAATCTTACTTCTCCATTAATCTGTTGGTAATAATCACGGTTGAATTCTCCATAGGGTGGGAAATATTTATACACAGGCTCTATTTTTATATTGTTGTATATCAGGTATGTATAAATTCTTCTTGATGCCTCGGGATCATTTGCATAAACAAGGATCAAAAAATTTATGGTGCCTGCTTTACTGGATACAGCTTTTCTTATAATATTTATATCTGGTTCTAAGTGCTTATCCACTGCGTTTTTTGCAAGGCGTGCTGCATGAAGGAATGGAGTATAATAGACAACTCTGCCCTTTCCTACTTCATATCCGAGATAAACACTCCAGGGTTCCATAAACTCGTAATCAGATACCCCTGCCTTTGATTTTCCATAGATAATGGCTTCTTGAAGCAATTTATCGTCAATAACTGTTTTTGTTTGTATGTTTTCTCTTGAACAACCAGAGAAAATTAACAGTATTGCAGCCGCAAAAATTGAAAAAATGACATAGTATCTTATTTTTTCCATCTTATAAATTTATACATTTTTGCTTTTTTTGTCAAATAAGTTAAAATATCCTGCACTTAAAATTTCAATACCATTTAATAGTAGAAAAAGGATATATGGAAAAGGTTATATTTTTTGATACCACTTTGAGGGATGGGGAACAATCTCCGGGTGCATCGTTAACCAGCAGCGCAAAATTAACAATAGCAAAACAACTAGCAAAGTTGAATGTTGATATTATTGAGGCTGGATTTCCTATTGCGTCCGAGGATGATGCATACGCAGTGAAACTAATTGGTAAAGAAGTTAAAGGTCCTATAATTTGTGCTTTTGCGAGATGTGTAACAAAAGATATAGAGGTCGCATTAAAATCTCTCGAAGTAGCAGAACATCCTCGCCTGCACCTTTTTCTTGCAACATCTGAAATTCATAGAAAATTTAAGCTTAGCAAAACAAAGGATGAAATAATAAAAATCGCTCGAGATATGGTAAGATTTTCAGCAAAGTACATTGATGACATTGAATTTTCTCCAGAGGATGCAACACGCACAGAACCAGATTTTTTGCTTCAGGTTTGTGAAACTGTTTCTAAAGAAGGAGTTAAAACATTGAATATTCCGGATACAGTTGGATATGCTGTGCCTGAAGAATATGGGGCCTTAATAAAGTTTTTAAGAGAAAAAAGCCCTGATAATGTAGTAATAAGTGTGCATTGTCATAATGATCTCGGTCTTGGGGTCGCAAATTCGCTTATTGCTATTAAAAATGGCGCAAGACAGGTTGAATGTACAATTAACGGAATTGGAGAAAGAGCCGGTAATGCTTCTCTTGAAGAGATAGCAATGAATTTAATTATAAGAAAAGACCACTATAAGGTTTCAGTTGGGTTAGAAACAAAACACATTTACAGGACCAGTAAACTTGTTTCTTCTTTGACTGGTATTCCAGTTCAACCCAATAAGGCTATAGTTGGCGAAAATGCCTTTAGACATGAAGCAGGAATCCATCAGGATGGTGTAATAAAATACAGGAAAACATATGAGATTATGCGTCCGCAGATGGTTGGTATTCCTGAAAGTTCTCTTGTTCTCGGGAAACATTCAGGAAGGCATGCGTTAAATTTACGGTTAAAGTCACTTGGTATAACTGTGGATGAAGAAAAACTCGATAGGATTTTTGAACAATTTAAGAATCTTGCAGATAAGAAGAAAGAAATTAATGATCTTGATTTAATTGTTCTTGCTGAACAGGAGATAATGCCCTCTATTGAACCAGTGTATATTCTTGAGTATTTTCATATTTTATCAGGGACATCGACATTGCCAAGCGCAACGGTCAGGATTCGGAAAAAGGATGAAATTCTTGAGGATGCTTCGCTTGGAGATGGGCCTGTGGATGCTCTTTATAAGGCAATTGATAGGATTGTAAATCTTTCACCAAAGTTACAGGATTATAAGATTTCTTCTGTGACAGGTGGGAAAGATGCCCAGGGAGAGGTAGTTGTTTCTCTTATGATTGATAATTTGAGCGTTGTTGGCAAAGGACTTAGCACAGATATTATTGAAGCAAGCGCCAGGGCATACCTCAATGCAATAAATCAATTTTTTGCCAGAAAGAGTATTACGAAGAAAAAATATCGCGGGGCATAACAGTATTCCCTGTCTAATATTTCGAAAATACTTACCATAAAAAGGAAATTATTGATGACAATAACAGAAAAAATACTTGCGTTACATTCCGGGAAGAAGGAGGTTTTTCCTGGTGAATTTATTGAAGCAGATGTTGATCTTATACTTGCAAATGATATAACTGGTCCACTTGCGATTGAAGAGTTTGAGAGCACAGGTATTGGGAAGGTCTTCAATCCTGAGAAAATTGTTCTTGTTCCTGACCATTTTACTCCTTGTAAGGATATAAAAAGTGCTGAAATGGTAAAAATTCTTAGAAATTTTGCCCGTAAATATGGAGTTATATTTTATGAAATTGGAAAACTTGGAATTGAGCATGCACTTCTTCCAGAAGAAGGTTTTACCCTTCCAGGAGATCTTATTATTGGCGCAGATAGTCATACCTGTACATATGGCGCTGTTGGGGCTTTTTCTACAGGGGTAGGAAGTACTGATGTTGCTGCTGCAATGATTACTGGAAAGGTATGGTTGAAGGTGCCCCCGACCATTAGGTTTGTCTATAATGGGCGGCTTAACAATTATGTTGGTGGGAAAGATTTAATTCTTTATACCATAGGGAAGATTGGGGTTGATGGAGCAAGATATAAAACAATGGAGTTTTCAGGTACAGTGATAGAATCTCTGGCCTGCGATGATAGATTTACCATTTGTAATATGGCGATTGAGGCAGGTGCCAAAAATGGGATTATAATTCCAGATAAAATCACAGAGGAATTTGTGTCTTTGCTTCAACGAAAAAGGGAATCAGTATTTTTAAGAAATGATAGTGACGCACGCTATGAAGGCATAATAGAGATAAATGTGGATGTAATCCAACCACAGGTTGCGGTCCCTCATCTTCCAGGTAACTCGAAGGATGTCAGAGATGTCTCGGGTATTCGAATAGACCAGGTTGTTATTGGTTCATGTACAAATGGCAGAATAACTGATTTGAGAAATGCTGCAAAAATTGCCAGGGGAAAAAAGGTTCATCCTGAAGTAAGGACAATAATAATTCCTGCAACACAGCGTGTATATCAGCAGGCAGTAAAAGAGGGACTTATAGGTATTTTTATTGAGGCGGGTTGTGTTATAAGTCCGCCTACCTGTGGACCGTGTCTCGGCGGACATATGGGAGTACTTGGAAGTGGTGAGGTGGCGATTGCAACAACAAACAGGAATTTTATTGGAAGGATGGGTCATCCATCGAGTGAGGTTTATCTTGCAAATCCTGAGGTAGCAATGGCATCAGCAATAAAGGGAAAGATTTCTCATCCAGACGAGGTGGTTAAATGACAATAAAAGGAAAGGTATGGAAATTTGCGGATCATATCAATACGGATGATATTATATCAGCGCGTTATTTGAATACGACAGATCCTGCTGAACTTGCATCTCATTGCATGGAAACGATAGTTCCGGATTTTGTAAAAAAAATATCTAAAGGCGATATTATCGTTGCTGGTGAGAATTTTGGTTGCGGTTCGAGCAGAGAACATGCTCCAATATCAATAAAGAATTGCGGAATATCTGCCGTTATAGCAAAAAGTTTTGCGAGGATTTTTCTGAGAAACGCAATAAATATAGGATTACCTATTATTGAGATAACTTATGCAGAACAATTTTCGCAAGGAGATTTTCTTGAAATTGATTTAGAAAATGGTCTGATTATTAACCATACGAATGGGCACAGATATGATTTTATAAAATATCCAGATTTTCTTCAACAAATTATCAAAAGCGGAGGTTTAATATCATGGGTAAAGGAAAAATATACAAAATAGGGGTTATTCCTGGTGATGGTGTTGGTCCAGAAATAATCAAAGCAGGAATGGTTGTCTTAAATGCAGCGGCAGAAAAATTTGATTTTTGTCTCGACACTGTTTATTACGATTTTGGCGGAGAAAGATATCTTAAAACAGGTGAAACTCTTCCTGATTCTGCGATTGATGAATTTAGAAAACTTGATGCTATATATCTTGGTGCAATTGGACATCCTGATGTAAAGCCAGGGATTCTGGAAAAGGGGATACTTTTGAAGATCAGGTTTGATCTTGATCAATACATTAATTTAAGACCCGTAAAACTTTATCCTGGTGTGTGGACACCAATTAAGGATAAAGGTCCTGAACATATTGATTATATTGTTGTTAGAGAGAACACTGAAGGTGCATACTGTGGAATTGGGGGTACATTTAAAAAAGGAACAGCAGATGAAATATCTACACAGGTTGATGTTAATACTCGCAAGGGTATTGAAAGATGTGTAAGATATGGTTTTGAACTTGCCAGGAAAAGGAATAAAAAGAAAACGCTTATGTGCGTTGATAAAGCAAATGTTCTTACTTTTTCTGGTGATTTATGGCGAAGAACATGTCAGGATGTTAACAAAGAGTATCCTGATATAAAGATTGACTATGCTTTTGTTGATGCAACATGTATGTGGATGGTTAAGAATCCTGAATGGTTTGACGTTATTGTAACGAACAATATGTTTGGAGATATTATTACAGACCTTGCGGCTATGACTCAGGGTGGGCTTGGTGTTGCTGCTGGTGGGAATATTAATCCAGAAGGTGTTAGTATGTTTGAACCAATACATGGTTCAGCACCGAAGTACACCGGGAAGAATGTGATATGTCCTATTGCTACAATATCTGCTGGAGGAATGATGCTTGATATTCTTGGAGAGACAGAAGCCGCTTTGTGTGTGGAACAATCAATATGTAAGGCACTCGGAGAAGGTTATATAAAGAGTTTAGAGGCAGGAAAGATGGGTATGGGGACTTCCGAGGTTGGTGAATTGATTGCAAGGTTTGTTTCAGAGATTTGATGTGCAGGAAATTTTAATGGGATACATTATAAAAACATGGAAATATGGATGGCGAACATATTTTGGATGGAGACAGGAATCCACACCTATTGAAAAGGTACTTCTTTGTTTTGTGTTTGCTTTTTTTACAGGTGTTTTTGCGCAGATAGTTATAAGATTGCCATTTACACCTGTTCCTGTTACAGGACAGGTGTTTGCAGTACTTTTGAGCGGAATATTCCTTGGAAGGTACGCTGGGTTAAGTCAGATTTTTTATCTTGCTGGAGGAACAGTCATTCCCTGGTTTCACGGGGCAAGTTTTTTATCAATAGGTGTAACGACTGGATATATTTTTGGTTTTATTCTTGCAGCGTGGATTGTTGGATATTGTGTGGAAAAACATCAAGATAAGGGTTTTTGGCTGGTTGCGGGTTCCATGATGGCCGGGATTTTTGTAATTCATCTATTTGGTGTAATGTGGTTGTGTACTATAACAAAATTGAGTATTATTAAAGGCATAATGCTCGGTACAGTTCCATTTATTTTTCTTGATATAATGAAAGCAGTTATTGCAATCGCCATAGCGAAAACAGTAATTCCGTACAATTTCGATAAGATATGAACAGAAAAAAATTTAATGTTGCTGTTATTGGTGCAGGTCTTGTTGGAAGAAAAATGGTTGATGTTCTTTTTGAGAGAAATTTTCCTCTGGCGAAGATAGAAATTTTTGCGACCAGAGAAAGGCAAGAAATTATTTCTGGAAGACCCTTTCTTGTAAAATCTACAGATGAATCAAGTTTTGATGGAATGGATTTTGTCTTTTTTGCAGGTACTGAAGGAGAAAAAGGAGCAAGCCGGATTTTTGGTTGGAAGGCAGTTGAAAAGGGAGCCATAGTGATTGATAATGGTGGCGATTTCAGGATGCATCCAGATGTTCCACTTGTTATACCTGAAATCAATCCTCATCATCTCAAGACGCATAAAGGTTTTATTGCAAATCCTAATTGTTCAACAATAATAATGTTGATGGCTGTGGCGCCTCTTCATGAAAAATATAAGATAAAAAAAATAATTGTATCGACATATCAGGCAGTTTCTGGAACCGGAAGCAAAGCGATTGAAGAGATTGAGACACAGGTGCATCAGTATGTGAACAAACAGGAAATTACAAGTAGCGTTTATCCCTACAGAATTTTGTTCAATGTAATTCCGCACATTGGAAATCTTTCTGATGAGTTTTCAGGGTATTATTCTGAAGAGGTAAAGATGATTCTTGAAACAAGAAAAATTCTTGATTGTCAGGATATTAAAGTTTCTGCAACGTGCGTAAGAGTTCCTGTGATTAATGGTCATTCTGAATCAATTACCGTTTGTTTTGAATCAGATCCAGATATAAATACATGCAGGGAGATTCTTTCCTCTACTCGTGGTGTAAAAGTAATTGATGACCCTGAAAAAGCATTATATCCAGTTCCTATAGATGTCTCTGGGAAGGATGATGTTTACGTTGGTAGAATAAGGAAAAATACAGCATTTGAAAACGCAATTGATATGTGGGTTGTTGGGGATAATATTAAGAAAGGTGCTGCCCAGAATGCAGTTCAGATTGCGGAAAAGATGATTGAAATGAGTATTATATGATTTAACCGGGATATTTTATTTTTTGTTCTGATGACCAGAGAAAGTCAACCTGTGGTATATATCCTTTTTAATTGTTCAAAATCAAGAAATATTTCCCTTCTTTTTCCTGAATCCTAAATGGAGATGGGTGCCCTACCCTGAAATTAAGTTTGCTAATATTTTGAGGAATACCCTCAATGGCAGAGTATGTCTTTTTTGGTGCAGTTGCGGTACCTACATTTTTTTTCATACTTTTTATGTTGATTACATTCCAGTTTTTATCGAAGAAAACAATATTGATGTCTCTGTTAACCGTTCCGTAACCAGGATTGGTATTGACAAATTCAGTGCCTTCGTAGATATTCGGGAACCAGATAATATTTTTGTTAAAATCATCTGTGGATGCACCACAAAACCCTTGACATGCGAGTTCGATATTTGTTGCGATTAACACAGTAATATTACCTGACAGTTTAGGTTCTGCTTGTGGCCATTTAGAAAATGGAATCCTATCTTCACAATGTAGCGGCATAAGAAAAACCACATAAAAAAAACCCGATAAGATAATCTTCGGTAAGATTTTTTTCATAGAGTAAGAATATTGTATATGTTATATTTTGTTAACTTCTCTCTTCCTTTCATATCTTTCAGTTCAACAAGAAATAATATCCTGCTTATTTTTGCTCCTGCTGATTCAATTATTGAACAAGCGGCGTTTGCTGTGCCTCCAGTTGCAAGCACATCATCAATAAGTACTACCTTTTCACCATTTTCAAATGAATCAGCCGGAATTTCAATTATATCCTGGCCATATTCAAGTGAATATGTGTATTTAATTGTCTTACAAGGGAGTTTACCAAATTTTCTTATTGGTACAAATCCCATGTTTGTTTTACAGGCAACAGCGCCTCCAAATATGAATCCGCGTGATTCTATTGCTACGATTTTAGTTGTTTCTTCAGGAATATTTTCTGAGAAAAGTTCAATGGTCTTTGTAAACAGATGTCCGTCCCTTATAAGAGGTGTTATATCACGAAATAATACTCCCTTTTTTGGAAAATCAGGAATAGTTCTTATCGCATCATATAATTCCTTCATTTTTCATCTCCTTTATTTCCTGGTGTAAATATTTGATACACGTTTTAATCATTTGATGGACCCTTTGTCTGCTTATTTGCATTTTCTTGGCGATTTCATTACAGGAATAGGTGGTTCCATCTTCAATCCCATAACGAAGTTTCAATGCCTGTATTCGTTTTTCAATCAGGATTTTTTTATGCTTTTTTTTTATTCTTTCAAAAAGTGTATTCAATAAATCTTCATCTCTTAACAGTTTAGTCCACCTTATCTCGTCTTCTTCATTGTTCTTAACCTCAAACATATCTATATATTGATCAGCATCACCACGAATAAGTTCTGGAATCTTTATTGATTCGAAATAATTTCTATATCTTGAAAAGGTTTTAGGATTTACTTTTAAGATAGATGCTATTTCTGAATCCTTTGGATACCTATTTTTTTCTGTCCTGAATTTTTCAAGTGCATTTTTATATTTTGTTTTCAATTTTTGAACATTTTCTGGCGCTGTTATCGACTGGTCCATTACTGCCTTCATTATGTATTTTTTAACCCAGAAATATGCATACGTCCCAAATTTTGCACGCTTTTTCAGATCATATTTTTCAATTGCTTTTAAAAGGCCCATATTTCCTTCGGCAACCAAATCTGCAAGGTTGTTCTGTAAAAATGCATATTTTTTTGCAATTGAAAACACAAGGCCCTGATTTATTTCAACAAGTTTATCCCTGGCTTCTTTACTGCCATTTTTTGCCTGTTTTAATAACTCCATTTCCAGTTTTCTATCGTGGATCTTTGATTTTGTTGAATCATTTTTTCTTTTCACTCTGGATTTCACCTCATTGCCTCGGGTATTAATTCTGTGATTTTTGATATTATATCATCGATTTTGTCTGTATCCTTTCCTAATCCTTGGGCAAAGTGAGATTTTCCTCCTCCCTTTCCGCCCAGTATTTTTGATACATATTTTATGATTGAAGATGCAGGAGCAATATCTGCAATGTCAGCACTGACCTTGCATACTATAGCGACTTTATTTTCAATTTCTCCTGCGAGGAAAACAATACATCCTTTTTTGTTTGAGGAAATACCATCTGCAATTTTCCCGAGTTGATCTGTTGTTAGTCCATCCACCCGACCTGCAATGATGGATACATCTGTGTTTTTTATCACCATATTTTTTCTATTTCTTTCAAGAGTAGATGGAATATCCATTGCTGCTTTTTCAGTTAGCACAGAGAGTTTTTTCTCAAGATCCTGAATCTGTTTTTTAATTTTGTTTATGGATCCAACGAGATTTTCAGGTGTTGTTTTTAGGATGGAAGAGGCCTGATCTATAATATGTATTCTTTTATTAAACCAATCGTATGCATGTTTTCGTGTAACTGCTTCAATCCTTTTGAGATTTTCACCGACAGAAGAAAACGATACAATTTTAAATATTCCTATTTCGGATGTATTTGAGACATGTGTTCCCCCGCAAAGTTCTGCATGAAAATTTCCTATATCAATTACTCTTACTTTTTCTCCATACTTTTCTGTGAATAATGCTATGGATCCTTTTTTTATTGCTTCATTATAATCCATTTCATTGATGAATACAGGGTAATTTTCAAATATCAGTTTGTTGATATTTGTCTCTATATCCTGTAGAAGATTATTGTTAATCTGCAAAGGAAAGATAAAATCAAATCTAAATTTTTCTGGATCAACATATGAACCTGCTTGTTTTGCCTGGTTATTCGATATTTTTCTTAAGCAATAATGAAGCAAATGTGTGGCAGTATGATTCGCAGAAACGTCCATTCTGTGATGGCGCGAGACAGAAGCCACAGCAGGTTGCCCAATTTTTACATCCTGAAATGTTCCAGATGCAAATCTACCAATATGGTATATAACTCCTTTTGGATCAATCTGACAGTCGATTACTGAAAAACTCCACTTGTCTGTTTTTATGATACCCTTATCTCCTACCTGCCCGCCTTTTTCTGGATAGAATGGTGTTCTATCGACTATTAATTCCCAGAGTTCTTTTTCTGGTAGAAAATATAAACACTTAACTATACAGTTATTTTCAATGTTAACGTAACCAGTAAATATTGTTTCATTAACAGTATCTGATTCAAAGATAATATTTCTTTTTTGTTCAAAAACTGACTTTTGCCTTGTTTTTTCCTGCTGATGTTTAAGAATTTCTTCGAAGGCCTGCCAGTCAGGTGTGAGATGCTTTTCTTCTGTAAGTTCTGCAATAAGGTCCCTTGGGATGCCATAGGTGTCATACCATCTGAAAATCATATCTCCTGATATTTTTTGGTCTTTAATTTTTTCAATATCAGTGTCAAATATTCTTCTCGCAGAGGATAGTAGTTCGAGAAATTTTTTTTCTTCCTCTGAAATAGTTATTTTAATCTCTTCTGCGTTTATTTTCAGGTTTTCATAAACACCCTCAAATATGGCAATAAGAGGATCAATTAATTCAGATAAGAATGGTCTTTTCAATCCAATTGCATTTCCCTGGAATGATGCCCTTCTTATTATTCTTCGCAATACGTATCCCCTTCCCTCGTTGTTAGGGTAGACACCATCGCTTAAGATAAAGGCGGCTGCGCGAATATGGTCAACAATAATCCTGAATTTGCTTATTTCCTGGGAGTATTTTACCTTTGAAATTTCTTCAAGTTTTTGCAGTAATGGTAAAAAAAGATCTGTTTCATAATTTGAACGGGTGTTTTGCATAATACGAGCAATTCTCTCTAGACCCATTCCTGTATCGACACCTCTTTTTTTTAATGGTAGTATTTGTCCGTTTAGTTGTTGGTTGTATTGTGGAAATACAAGATTCCAGAATTCGAGAAAACGATCACAGTCACAGCCAGGTTTACAATCAGGATTTTTACAGGAGTCATTTTTCCCAAAATCGATATAGATTTCGCTACATGGTCCGCATGGTCCTGTTTCTCCTGCAGGTCCCCAGAAATTGTCTTTTTTGCCCAGAGGAACAATTTTATCTTCTGGTAAAAATTTTTTCCATATATGTAATGTTTCTATATCTTCGCAGTAGTAAGATGCCCATATCCTTTGTTTTTCTATCTTCATTTGTTCAATCACAAATTCCCACGCCATTTCTATTGCTTCTTTTTTAAAGTAATCACCAAATGAGAAGTTTCCGAGCATTTCAAAGAATGTATGATGCCTTCCTGTTTTTCCGATATTTTCGAGATCACTATCTTTACCTCCTGCCCGGAGGCATTTTTGGCAAGATACTGCCCTCGTATATGGAATCTGGCCTTCTGTAATCCAGAATTTTTTGAATTGGACCATTCCAGCACTTGTAAAAAGAAGAGTTGGGTCATCGAAAGGTATAAGACTGCTGCTTGGAATAATAGTATGACCTTTTCCTTCAAAAAATCTCAGATATTTTTCGCGAATTTCCCTGCTATTCACTTGAAAATTCCTCTGTTAGTTTTTCTATGGTTTCTTCACTGAACCCTCTGGTTTTTAGTTTTAGTATTGCCTTTGGAAATGGCAATTTTAGTGATTTCAGGAAGTTTTTTGCCACCTTATATTCTAAACTCTGGGGGTATGTTTTGGCAAGTATACCTGTTATTGTATTTTCTGGTATACCATGCAGGGAAAGAAGTTGACGTATATAATTAATTCCTTTTTCTTTGTTTATGTGCTTTTTTATCAGTATAGTGCAAAAACGGATATCATCAATAAACCTTTTTTCTCTCAGGTAATCAAGCACATCAAGAATATCCTCTTGTTTATATCCTTTTTTCTGGAGCGATGATTTTAGCTTTGACTCAGAAACTTCAGATATGCTTAATATCCGCAAAGCATCCTTCAGGATACTGGTGGATTTATTCACCTTTGAGCACACAGAAACGATTGTTCCCTTCCTGGAGAACCCACAGTGTTGCGGATGCCTTTTTATCAATTTTGTCTACAGCGGCTTTAAAATCCTTGATGCTCGAGATATTATAGTCATTAATTCTTCTTATTATGGTTCCCGACGTTATTTCGCATTCATCTGCGGCAGAACCTGGCTCTACGTTCAAGACAATTACTCCCTGGATATTTGATCCAATGCCAAATCTTTTTCTTAATTCATTTGTAATATCTGATACAGTTAGTCCTCTCCACGGCTTTTCAATTGATTCAGATTCTGTCTTTGCAATAGTTTCTTCCTCTGGTCTTTCAGCAATTTTTATTGGTATATTGATTTTCTTTTTTTCTCGCCATACTCCGAGATTTACTGTTTCGCCTATCTTTGCATCTGCAACCTTATTTTGTAAATCCCTTACATCAGAAATAGGAGTTCCATTGAACTCAAGAATTATGTCTCCTGGTTTAAGTCCTGCTTGTTCTGCAGGAGAGTTAGACATAACATCTGATACAATAGCGCCCTTTGTACTCTTAAGACCGAACGATGCTGCAAGTTCTTCTGTAATTGGTTGAAGATAAACACCAAGAAATCCTCTTGTAACCTTTCCAGTTGATTTTAATTCTCTAAATACCTTCTTCGCAATATTTATTGGAATTGCAAATCCAATGTTCTGGGCTACGTAAGGCGCAATAATCGCAGTGTTTATTCCAATAACCTCGCCCTTTATATTTACAAGTGGACCTCCAGAATTTCCTGGGTTTATAGCTGCGTCTGTTTGAATAAAATCTTCATAGGGACTTGTTCCGAGCACACTCCTTCCTTTTGCACTTACAACTCCTACAGTTACGGTTTCTTCAAGTCCCATGGGATTTCCTATTGCTATTGCCCATTCTCCGACCTCAATTGTATCAGAATCTCCAAGCGCGAGTACTGGAAGTTTTCTTCCTGCATTTATTTTTATTAATGCAAGATCTGTACGGGGATCAGTTCCAACAACTTTTGCCTCATATTTTCGATCGTCATTTGGTAATTTTACGAGTACCTTATCCACGCCCTGAATAACATGGTTATTTGTGAGGATATATCCATCTTCATCAACAATAAATCCAGAACCAAGACCCTCTTGTTTTTTCTTGTATGTTTTTGGCTCCTGTCGTTTTGGGGTTGGGATACCAAAGTTATCAAAGAAATCACTAAAAAAGTCATCACCAAAAGGGTTCCAGTATTTATACGTAATGGTTTTTTCTGTGGTAATCATAACAACAGCAGGTTTAACCATTTTTATAACCTGTACAAAGGCATTTTGAATCGAATATGCACCAGATGAGTCAACAATTTGAAGAGGTTTAACTGCTGAACTTGCAGAATAGTGTTGATTTACTACTGCGTATATTGTTCCGAAAGCAAGGCACCCTCCGAGAACGCCTGCTACGACTCCGGCTGTAATTATTTTTTTCATTTCCATATTGCCTCCTATAATTTTATTCTTTTGTTTAGATGCAGGAAATTTCCGGAAGGTTTAGTTAAACCCTTGAATTGATTTTTACCCATTTACCCTTTTTAACTGATTCACAAACAGCATCCAGAATTTCCTGACATTTAACACCATCCACAAAGTTTGGTGTGGGGATTTTTTTTGTCCCGAATGTATTCATAATATCAGCCACCATATTAACAAAGGAATCCCCATATCCTATAATATGACCTGCAGGCCACCAGTTTTCAGCATAAGGGTGAGAAGCGTCTGTTGCAATGATAGTGCGGAATCCCTGGGCGCATGATGGATCATCAACCGAATAATATTCAAGTTCATTCAGTCGTTCAAGATTAAATACAATGCTACCCTTGCTTCCGTTTATTTCCCACCTCTGATGGTTTTTTCTTCCTGCGGCAAATCTTGTGGCTTCAAATGATCCAATTGCTCCATTGGCAAACCTTGCGAGAAATGCTGTTGCGTCGTCTACATCTACCTTACCTACCTTGTTTGATTTTTCTGTTACAACAAGGCCTGTGTTCAGATCATTTTTTTCAACCAGTAGAGGTCTTTCTTTTATAAATGTTTTGCTCATTCCAATAACTTCTTCGAATTCTCCAACAAGATATCTTGTCATATCAATAAGATGTGCATTCAGATCACCGTGTGCTCCTGATCCTGCTATTTTTTTCTGAAGTCGCCATACCAATGGAGATTCTGGGTCCAATATCCAGTCCTGAAGGTATACAGCACGCATATGATAAATCTTCCCGATTTTTCCTTCGTCAATCAATTTTTTTGCAAGGCCAACTGCTGGCAATTTTCTGTAGTTAAAACAGATTGCATGTTTTACATTATTTTTTTCAACCTCTTCAAGCATCTGATATGCTTCTTTTAATGTTGTTGCAAGGGGTTTTTCACAGAAAACAAATTTTCCTGCTCTTGCGGCCTCTATTGCGATATTCTTGTGTTCATTGGGAGGAGTTGTTATATCTATAAGGTCGATATCATCCCTTTTTATAATTTTTTTCCAGTCGGTTGTTCTTTCCTGCCATCCAAATTTTTCCTGGGCGATCGCAAGGGGAATATCATGTCTTCCACATATAATTTTCATTACTGGGATTGATTCTGTATCAGAAAATAAAGACACATCCTTATAGGCATGGGAATGCGCTTTACCCATAAATTTATAACCGATAAGCGCTACATTCACATGTTTTTTTGCCATTTCATCCTCCTTATTTTGTTTTATCTTTTTCACCTGATTGTTCTTTGTTTTTTTCAATACCCGCGGCCTGTCGGATCTTTTTTACCAATTGGTCGTAAACATCAGGATTATCTTTAAGAAACTTAACAGTACTGTCTTTGCCATGGCCCAGCGCCTTTTCACCAAAATAATAGTGATTACCTTTTTTCTCAATGATACCGAGCGATGTTCCTGCATCGATTGCGGATCCTTCGCGTGAAACACCAGAATCAAAAAGTATGTCAATTTCTGCTTCTCTAAAAGGTGGAGCCACTTTATTTTTTACTATTTTTGTTCTAACCTTTATTCCATAAAGTTCTCCCTGGCTGGTTTTGAGGTTTTCAATTCTTCTTACCTCGATACGAACAGAGGAATAAAATTTTAATGCTCTTCCTCCTGGAGTTGTCTCGGGATTTCCAAAAAACACGCCTATTTTTTCTCTGACCTGGTTTATAAAAATAGCAGAGGTCTGGGATTTACTGATATATCCAGTTAATTTTCTAAGGGCTTGGGACATAAGTCGTGCCTGCAATCCCATAACAGAATCTCCCATTTCTCCTTCAAGTTCTGCTCTCGGGACAAGCGCCGCGACAGAGTCAATAACCACCACGTCGATTGCATTGCTTCTTATAAGGGATTCTGCAATCTCAAGCGCTTGTTCACCTGTATCCGGCTGACTGATTAAAAGTTCATCGAGATTTACCCCGAGTTTTTGTGCGTATCCTGGGTTTAATGCGTGTTCTGCATCTATAAATGCTGCCTGTCCACCATTTTTCTGGGCTTCTGCAATAACCTGAAGAGCAAGGGTGGTTTTTCCTGATGATTCCTGTCCGAAGATCTCTGTAATTCTTCCTCTCGGTATGCCACCCACTCCGAGGGCAATATCAAGGGAGATTGCACCTGTTGGAATTGCGTCAACCTCAAGACGGGTTTTTTCTCCGAGTTTCATTATTGAGCCCTTGCCAAAATTCTTCTCAATCTGCTCAATAGCCATAGATAGGGCTTTTTCTTTATCCATTTTCTGTTCCTCCGAGGGTCATAGTTTTCAGTTCTTTATATTTTGGTCCATCTGGATGAAGTATTGATTCGAAGATTGTTATATTTTCTACGCGCATGTTTTCCCAATTTCTTTCCTTAAATTTTTCTTCAATCGCATTTATAAGATTTGGATGAATATCTGTTTTTATTCTTCCAACAGTAATGTGTCCATGGAATTTTTTATTATCCGGTAAAATATTAATTTTTTCTGCAGAATCCTCTACTATTTTATAAAGATTTTCGAGTGGGTTGTTTTTTTTAATACCTACCCAGATAATTCTTGCTCGATTCTTACTCGGGAAAAATCCTATACCCTCTATTGCTACCTCAAAAGGAGAAAATTCTGTAATTGAATTTTGTAGATTCTCAGAAAATTGAGAATACATATTATGTGTTATATTCCCGAGAAATTTTAATGTGATGTGTAAGTTTTCTGGACGAACAGTCCTGATTTGGTTTCTGTATTCTTGAAGAAAGGAAAGAACTTCTTTTAGTTTTTCCATTATACTGCTTGTAATTTTTATACCAACAAAAACCCTCATTATTGTTTTTTTGTAAGAATTTGTTCAAGCCATTCTTTTACAATATCCTTTGCTCCAAGTCCAAACGCAAGCGTAAAAGCAAGCGCCCCACATCCGAGCAGTATGCTGAATACAGAGGTTACAAAATTTGCTGCTATTCCTATTTCCTCGAGAGCAAGTACAATTCCAAAAATAATTATTAGAACTTTTGTTGATTTTCCAAGTACGTAGGGTTTCTGAACACCAGCATTTCCCGCTGCTGTATTAACAACACCTTCAACAACATTTCCAACAAGCAAAGACGCAATGAAAAGAATTAAACCAATAATTATTTTTGGTATAAAAGAAAGAAGATTTTCAATCACATTAGGCGGAATGGGTACCCCTGCGATATTTATTGCAAGGAATACAACAACAATTACTAGTAACCAATAGATTACACTAGCAAGAAGTTCTGAAGGTTCTTTTGTTATCTGTCCCCTCAGGAGTATTTCTCTAAAACCAGAATCTTCTACAAGTTTGTCTACCTTTAACATTCTTAATAGTTTCGACGCGAGTATCTTGAAGACCTTCGCAATGATCCATCCGACAATAAAAACAATCAACGCGAAAATAAGTTTAGAAATAATTATCCAGAGGTGACTTACAAGATCCTTTGTTGGTGCCAGTAACCAGTTATCCATTATTTTCCTCCACCTGATTATGTTATATCTTATTAAGATCTTTAATCTTGTCTAATTATTATTTTTTCTTGAGCCAGGGCATCATACTTCTCATCCTTACTCCAACTTCCTCTATAAGATGTTTTTCTGACTTTTTTTCGAGTGCATTAAAAACAGGTCTTCCAACCTGATTTTCAACTATCCATTCTCTGGCAAAATTTCCTTCCTGTATTTCCTTTAATATTTTTTTCATTTCTTGTCTAACCGAATCATTGATAATTCTTGGTCCTCTGGTCATATCTCCATATTCAGCAGTATCGCTTATTACCCTTCTCATTCCCTGGATTCCTCTTTCTATTATTAATTCAACTATCAGTTTTAATTCATGGCATGTTTCATAATATGCAATCTCAGGTTGATAGCCAGCTTCAACAAGTGTTTCAAAAGATGCCTTAATAAGTTCTGTAACTCCACCGCATAATACAGCCTGCTCTCCGAAAAGGTCTGTTTCTGTTTCTTCTTGAAATGTGGTTTCGACAACTCCGCATCTTGTTCCACCGAGTGCTTTTGCATAAGCAAGGGCGATTTTTAACGCTTGACCTGTTGGATTCTGTTCAACTGCAACCAGACATGGGACTCCTTTCCCTTCAGTGAATTGAGTTCTTACAAGGTCTCCTGGACCCTTAGGAGCAACCATGAATATGTCTACTGTTGCCGGTGGTTTTATCTGGCTGTATACAATTGAAAACCCATGTGCAAAACCGAGCGCATGTTGTTTTTTCAGGTTTGGTTCAATCTCGTTTTTATACACAAAGGGCTGTATATTGTCTTGTGCTAACATCATCATAACGTCTGCCTGTTGAGCGAGTTCTGCAGTGCTGAGAGGTTTAAAACCATCATTTTCTGCGAGGGCCCAATTATTTGTTCCCTTAAGTTCTGAAATAATAACATTCAAACCACTATCTTTAAGATTAAGTGCATGCGCCCTACCCTGGCTGCCATATCCTATGATACCAATAGTTTTATTTTTCAAAACATTGAGATCTGCATCACTTTCATAATAGATTTTTGCCATTTTCTCCTCCTTATATTGCGTTATTTGTCTTGTTTATTTTTCTCTGCAGGTCGCTATCCTTCCTGTTCTTGTTATTTCTTTTATGCCAAATGTTCTCATCAGATCGATCATTGCGTCAACTTTTGATTGATCTCCGACAAGTTCTATCGTAAGGGTTTTCTTGCAAACATCAACAATCTTTGCTCTGAAAATATTTACAAGTTGTATAATCTCATTTCTGACACTGCTATTTTGTGTATTAACCTTCAATAAGACAAGTTCTCTTTCGATGTGGTTCTCCATAGTCAAATCCTGGACCTTTATAACATCGATTAATTTATTTAATTGTTTGTAAATCTGTTCTAAAATCTTTTCATCCCCTCTAACAACGATAGACATTCTTGAAATAGTAGGATCCTCTGTTTCTGCTACTGCTAAACTATCTATGTTATACCCTCTTGCAGAAAATAAACCTGATATTCTTGCCAGAACGCCTGATTTGTTTTCTACAGTAACCGAAATTACATGGTGTTGGTTTTGATGTGTCATTTATGCAAGCCCCTCGATTATTTCTTTTAAACTTGCCCCTGCGGGAATCATTGGAAATACGTTTTCTTCTGGTTCAACCACGCAATCTACAAAAACTGGACCTTCATTATAATTAAGCGCTTTAACCAGTGTTTTTTCCAGATCCTCTTTTTTATCTACCCTATAACCTAATGCTCCGTATGCTTCGGCAAGTTTCACAAAATCAGGTTGTTTTTCCTTAAGACAGGTAAAGGCGTATCTTTTTTTATAAAAAAGTTCCTGCCACTGTCTTACCATACCAAGATAATAGTTATTAAGAATAACCACTTTTACCGGTATTTTTTCTGAAACTGCAGTACTGAGTTCTTGAATATTCATCTGAATACTTCCATCTCCGGCAATATCAATTACAGTTTTATCTTTACATGCCACCTGTGCGCCTATTGCTGCTGGAAAGCCAAAGCCCATTGTTCCAAGCCCACCCGATGAGATAAAAGTTCTCGGATACTTAAATTTATAATATTGTGCTGCCCACATCTGGTTTTGACCTACTTCTGTCACAATAATTGCTTCGCCATCTGTTAATCTCGAGATTGTTTCTACAATAAATTGAGGTTTGAGATTACCCGTATCTTTGTAAGTGAATGGATATTTTTCTTTCCACATATTTATTTTTTTCAGCCACTCCTCTGTATTTGTTTTCGGGCAGTTATTAACAAATTGTTCAAGTACAAATTTTGCATCTCCAACAATTGGTACATCAACTGAAACATTTTTACCTATAGAAACAGGGTCAATATCAACGTGAACTATTGTTGCATTTGGTGCAAACTCGCTGATTTTTCCTGTTACTCTATCATCAAATCTACATCCAATTGCTATCAAAAGATCTGTTTCCATTATTGCATTATTAGCATATCTTGTGCCATGCATTCCAGCCATCCCGAGGTGGAGCGGATGCTGTGTTGGGAATCCACCAAGCCCCATAAGCGTAAGCGCTACAGGTATCTTTGCTTTTTCTGCAAATTTTTTCAACTCACCAGCGGCATTTGAGGTTATAACTCCACCCCCTGCAAGTATAACAGGTCTTTCTGCTTTTTCAACAAGAGAAAGTGTCTTCTCGATCTGTATTGGATGTCCCTCATATACTGGCTTATAACTTCTTATCTCAACTTTTTCAGGATAATTGAAATCTGCTTCGGATTTTTGAATATCTGCAGGAATATCGATAAGCACAGGTCCAGGTTTTCCCGTTTTTGCAATATAAAATGCTTCTTTAAAGATTCTACATAATTGATCAGTTGATTTTACAAGATAATTATGTTTTGTTATAGGTCTGGTAATGCCAGTGGTATCAACCTCCTGGAATGCGTCATTTCCAATTAATTGCGTGGCGACCTGTCCTGTAATTGCTATCATTGGTATTGAATCCATATAAGCAGTGGAGATACCCGTAACAAGGTTTGTTGCGCCAGGGCCTGAGGTTGCAAGACATACCCCGATTTTACCTGATGCTCTTGAATATCCATCAGCAGCATGCGCTGCACCCTGTTCATGTCTTGTAAGAATAAAGCGTATACCGCTATCATACAGGGCATCGCAAAGTGGTATTACGCTACCTCCGGGGTATCCAAAGATTACCTCGACCCCTTCTTTTTTAAGGCATTCAACGATAATTTTTGCGCCAATCATTGGCTATCTTCTCCTAATTTTGGGTGCGCTATAATAGGTTTTGTATTATAAACTATTTACCATATATGTCAAGAAACATTCAGTCGTAAGGGATTTTGATATAAAGATTCTTATCGGGCTATTATTTGTTCTCTTGCGGAGCCGACTGAAACAGCGGTAATTTTTGTTCCTACGAGTTCTTCTATTCTATCTATATATTTTTTTGCTGCGGTAGGAAGATCTTTATATGTTGATATGTTATTTATATTTGTATCCCATCCCTGCATTTCTTCATACTCAACGTCAACATTTTCAAAGATTTCTGTATCAAGAGGATATATATCAACACTTTGATCATTATAGATATACTTTACACCAATCTTTATTGTTTTCAATCCTGAGAGAACGTCAAGTTTTGTAATTATAAGTTCATCTATTCCATTCAATACTGTGGCATATCTAACAATAATAGCGTCGAACCATCCACATCGTCTGGGTCTTCCTGTTGTAGCACCAAACTCATTTCCGGCGGTTCTTAGTGTTTGATTTATCTCATCGTTAATTTCAGTGGGGAAAGGTCCCATCCCAACCCTTGTTGTGTATGCCTTTGCTACGCCGATAACCTTTGTAATTTTTTTTGGTCCTATACCAAGGCCAGTACAGGCACCACCCGATATTGGATTTGAAGCAGTTACAAAGGGATATGTTCCAAAATCAATATCAAGAAAAGTTCCCTGTGCTCCTTCTGCAAGAATCCTCTTACCCTTATCTATCGCCTGATTTAGATAGTATGATGTATCTATTGCCATTTCCTTAAATTTTTCCCTGTATTTACTATACTCATCAGCAAGGTTCTCTACGCTGATAATGGATTTTTTATAATACTCTTGAAAAAGGTAATTTTTTAGTTCGAGAGCAGTTTTTAGTTTATTAATAAACACTGATTCATTTATAAAATCAGATACTCTTATGCCAATTCTTCCATATTTGTCGGTATATGTTGTTCCAATTCCACGACCTGTTGTTCCAAGTTTTCCACTGCCTCTTTTTGCATCTTCAATCTGGTCAAGTATCTTGTGATATGTAAGTGTGATATGTGCATTTTGTGCGATAAATAACCTTTTTGAAAAATCTATACCCTGTTTTTCCATGTCTGTAAGTTCTTGGAAAAATGAGGCAGGATCAATAACTATTCCATTTCCGAGGATACCCACAACATGTTTATGGAGTATACCAGAAGGAACGAGATGAAATATAAACTTCTGGTTGTTATAAACAACAGTATGACCTGCGTTTGCTCCACCTTGATAACGTGCAACAATATCATGTTGTGTAGCAAGAGTATCAATTATTTTCCCTTTACCTTCGTCTCCCCATTGTGTTCCTATTACAACAGTAATCATTTATCTAACCATCCTTTTTATAATTGCCTCTCCCATTTCGGTTGTACTTTTTCCAGATGTTCCCTCTGGCATAAAATCATATGTTGTGTATTTTCCGTCTTTAATTACCCACGCAAGTGCTTCTTCAAGTTTTGTTGCTGCTATATTTTCTTCGATATATCTCAGCATTAAAACTGCAGCCAATATTTGTGCCGATGGATTAACAACATTTTTCCCCGCATATTTTGGTGCACTTCCATGCGTTGGTTCAAAGATTGCAACATCATCTCCATAATTTGCCCCTGGAGAAAGTCCAAGCCCGCCAACAAGCCCTGCGCATAGGTCAGAAAGAATGTCTCCATATAGGTTGGGACATACGAGGATATCATACTTCTGTGGCTTTTGAACAAGTTGCATTGCCATATTGTCGACTATTCTATCTTCAAATTCAACATCTGAATAATCTGCTGCAATTTTTCTTGAGACATCAAGAAAAAGCCCATCAGTGAATTTCATTATATTTGCTTTATGAATGGCAGTTACTTTTTTCCTTTTGTTCTTTCTTGCATATTCAAAGGCAAACCTTACAATTTTTTCAGATCCTGAAATTGATATTGGTTTAATACTGATACCTGAATCCCTGGATATTTCTTTTTTACTCAAACGTGTAATTGTTTCAAGAACCTCAAGGGTTTCGGGTTTTCCAATTTCAAATTCAATCCCTGCATAAAGGTCTTCCATATTTTCCCTGATTATAACAAGGTCAATATCCTTGTAAAAAGTTCTGGCTCCTTGATAAACCTTAAATGGTCTGACGCAGGCATAAAGATTGAAGATCTGTCTTAATGCAACATTTATGCTCCTGTATCCTGTTCCAACAGGTGTTGTGATGGGTCCTTTCAGGCAGATTTTATTTTTTCTTATGGATTCTATTGTTTCACGTGGTAATGGATCATTAAATTTTTCAATAGCAGGAATCCCTGCTTCGCATTGTTCCCATTCTATTTTTACACCTGTTGCTTCGATGCATCTTTTTGTTACCTCTGTAATTTCAGGTCCAATTCCATCGCCGGGTATCAAAGTAATTTTATATTTTTTCATATCTTAAAGTCCCTGTATTTTTTTAAATAATTTATAATTCCACCTTCTTGAATTATCTGGAGCAGGAAATCTGGAAGTGGGTTAATAGGTATTACTTCATTTGTTGTTTTGTTCACAATTTTTCCGCTGGTGATGTCGACCTTTAAAATATCATTCTGTGATATTTTTTCTGTATCAGCTTCTATCAAAATGAGTCCAACATTAATTCCGTTCCTGAAGAAAATTCTTGCGAAACTTTTTGCTATCACGGCACCGATTTTTGCATATTTCAAGGCAAGGACTGCCTGTTCCCGTGAAGAACCACAACCAAAGTTATTACCTGCAACAATAAAATCGCCCGCATTAATCTTTTTTGAAAAATCAGGATCTATATCTTCAAAGATGTGTGAAGCAAGTTCATTCATATCAAGCGTTTTGAATTTATACCTGCCTGATATAATGTAATCTGTGTTAATATCATCGCCAAATTTGTGTACCTTACCAATTAGTTCCATTTGTCCTCCTGTATGGCCATTCTTTTATATATTACCAGAATTACTGGTTATGGTCAAAGTTTTGTGATGTGTTTCAAGAGTTCTATGCCTTTGCGATTGTTAGTATGTATACTGTTTTCGCTCCTGAATTTTTAAGTGTCCTATAAATTTCTTCGGCTGTGGCACCTGTTGTATATACATCGTCAATAACAAGGATACTTGAATTTTTTACTAAAGATGGTTTTTTAACCCTGTAAGCGGCTTTAACATTTTGTTTTCTTTCTATTGAATCAAGGCCTGTTTGGGATTTGTTATTTCTTGTTTTAATAAGGACATTTGACATAGCAGGTTTTTTCCTTAATTTCCCGAGGTGATATGCAATTAGCCAGCTTTGGTTAAAGGATCTGTGAAATTCTCTTATCGGATGCAATGGAACAGGGATTATGAAATCAAATTCTATATCTGGATGGGCGACTAAAAAATCGTGCATCCACTGTGCAAATATTTTCCCCATCCATTTTTTTCTTTCATATTTAAATGTGTGGATTGCTTTTTGTACAGGACCGTTGTAAACCGTAAGTGAAAATATGTGGTTGCTTGATTGTGAAGCAGGAACCAGGTGGGCAAGACAATCGTTACAAAAACAATATTTTTTGATGTTTATATTTCTACCACATCCTATACACCTTTCTGGAAACACCATCTCTATGATATGATGAAATAATAATAATAATCTTAATTTTTTTGGAGCCATGAATTTAAAAACAAGATATCTCTATCATGAATTCGGGAATTTTTTTATCCTGACATTATCAATTTTTATACTTCTTTTTATGGTCAGGCCTTTTCTCTGGCTTATGGATATAATTATAAACCATTTTTTCACAATTGGAACAGTTGGCAAATTTTTTATTTATTCCTTTTTCGAAGTTAGCCCTGACATTATCGCACTATCTTTTTTTACTGCTGTGATTGGAACTGTTGCAAGAATGAATATGGATAGAGAATACTGGGTTTTTTTAATATCAGGTATTTCAGGAAGGCAGATACTTAAATTTTTCTTTATCGCAGGGCTTATTTTTTGTTTTGTTGAATTCTGGCTTTGCTTTTTTGTTGCACCTTCTGCAATATATAAAAATCGATTGCTTATCAGGCAGGCACGAATAGATGAACCAATGAAGATGTTTAAACCAAAGAGTCTTATTAAAAATTTTCCTGGCATATCGATTTATGTTGATGATATTAAAGGTAGAACGTTACATGGAGTTTACATTTCACAGAAGATAGGTTCAGATACTGTATGCGTTATCAGCGCAGAAGAAGGGAAGATTCAGTTAAATACAGATGGTTACCTTTCTTTATTACTTGAGAACGGTTCTATTGTTTCACATTCAATAGAAAAATCGCGGATTATTTTGAAGACGTTATTTAAGGAGTATTCTTTTTTACTTCCCTATAGAGTGGTTTCAGATTTTAATCTTGAAAAAAGGCCAAAAGAAATGAATCTCTTTCTTCTGATAAGGAATCTCTCGAGACAATCTGATAATCAATTTTTTATGATAATCTTCAAAAAAATATTTTTCGTCCTCCTGCCAATTTTTTATCTCTTTATTGGTTTTTATGCGGGAATAGGATCCAGGATGCACGGATATATGCATATCCTCGGAATTGGTTTATTGATGGGATTGTTGTCTTATTTTATTATACTTGTGGGTGAGAGTATTGTTTATAAAACAGGGAATGTTTATCTCTTTTTTATTGTTCCTCTAATTTTTCTTTTTTTGGTTGTTCTTTTAAATAAGAGGTTTTCAAATGTTATTTAGAGATAAATATTTCTTAAAACAACTTGTTTCTTTTTTCTTTATACTGTTTATATCTTTTTCTGTTGTACTTCTTCTTACACAGATTTTCTGGAGTTTTGCAGATATGAAACGTGCCGGAGGATTCCCATGGAAAGATTACATAGTCAATTTTTATGATAACATTCAACTGATTTTTCCTTTTATTACCCTGTTGAGTGCATTTTTTGTTTTTTCAGAAATGGAAAAATTCAGGCAAATATCTATTCTCGAACTTAAAGGAATTTCAGAACTTCAGATATTCAGAACTTTTTTGGTATTTGGTTTTTGTGTGTCTATTTTCGCTTTCCTTTTTGGCTGTTTTCCGCCCTACCCTGATTCAAACAGAGATGTGGGAAAGGGGGATATCAGCATAACAACACCTGTTCTTTTACTGTGGGCAGAACAAACAAACAAAGAGAATATTTTTACCAATGTTGTGATTACGTTTTATGAAGAAGGTGTAAAAAGAACCATTCAGGCCAGGAAGGCAGAATTTTTTAATGATATGATTATTTTCTATGACGCAAGTGTTGTTAATGGAACTGAAAATAAATTCAGTGTTTTGACGCTGAAGACGTCTTTTGATCCACTGATTCTTGTAAGGTATACATCTATTAATCCCGAGCGACAATCTTTTTTTTCTCTGCGAAGGATATTAAAAAAAGTGGCTGCTGTTGGAGTAGTGAATAAAACCGATTGGATTGTACTTTATTCAAAGATATCCTATCCTTTGTTAAACTTGTTGGTGATACTTCTTCTGCTTCCATTTTTTTATCAGCGAATATTTTTTTCGAGGATAAAAATTTTTGTAATCGGAATTATAATGATGTTTTTTACATATGCCTTTTATGCAGTCGGCTTATCACTCGGCAAAATAGAAATGATACCGTGGCAGATTTCTCCTTGGATTTCACACATATTTCTTTTAGTATTTTGTGGCATGTTTGTCATTCTTAAGAAAAAAATTGTATAATTTATAATTACCTAACCTGGAAAAATTCATTCACTATAATGATAATAATGATAGAAAAGGTGGTATTTTTAGGTTTTGTCTGTTTTACAGGAAGACAATAACCTATAACTCTTATTGGTATCAGTAGTATCCAGTAAAAATCTGGTTGAATATTACAAAGAAGATTGTCTATGTATCAGTTTAGTAAGGTTTTGATAATACATTTTGGTGTGAAATGAAAAAAGAACATCTTTTATTTGAGATTGGTTGTGAGGACCTACCTGCCTGGGTTGGAGACCATTTTATAAATAGGTTTATGCCTATATTCCTTGATGAACTCAGAAAGAATAGGCTTGTTTCGAGGGAAATAATGTTTTTTTTCACTCCCCGTAGATTGATTCTGCTCGGAAAGGATATTCCTGTTTGTACGGTAGAAGAGGAAAAGGAAGTAACCGGTCCTAAGTATGATGTTGCTTTTGATTCTTCAGGGGTACCAACTCCTGCGGCATATGGTTTTGCAAAGGCACAGGGCGTTTCGGTTTCTGCTTTGAAAATCAAACAAACCAATGAGAAAAGGTTTGTGTATATATCAAAAAAAATCCCCAGTATAAGTTCAATCAAAATTTTCTCTTGTATTATTCCTTCAATGTTGAGAAGATTAGATATTCCAAGGGGAATGAGGTGGAACGAGTCAGGTGAAATATTTTATAGGCCGGTAAGGTGGATTTTTGCAATATTTGGAAACGAGAAAGTCCCGATGGAGTTTGGTGGTGTAAAAAGTTCACAAAATACCTTTGGGCATAGGGTGTTATCTCCTGGCAGGATAAGAATATATAACTGGGTGGATTATTTTGATAAAATTGAGAAGGCGTTTGTTATCCCTGATGAAAAAATAAGATACTCTTTTATAATTGAGCTTATTAAAAAGTCCCTTAGAGAAAATGAAACATTTGATTCCGGAATAGTTGAAAATCTTTCAAACCTTGTGGAGTATCCACGAGTTATTCGTTGCAAATTTCCGGACTTAAGATATAACCTGCCAGAGGATATTCTTAGTGTTTTAGTTGAGAAAGCAAAGGGGATTCCTATTTTTTGTGGGAAGAGTATTCAAAAAGAATTCTTTGTCATAAGCGATGGGAATTGTAGTGATACTATCGGCAAGAATTATGAAAATCTTTTAAGAACAAGAATTCTTGATGCTCAGTTTTTTTATGAGACAGATCTTTCTCAATCCTTCTATGATTTTAGAAACAAACTTGAAAAAATCGTATTCCATCAAAGATGGGGATCTCTCCTTGATAGGGTCAATAGAATGAAAAAAATTTCTGCCATTATTTCTGATATACTTGGGTTGGGCAATGATGAGAAAAATATTCTGACGAGAGCAGCCGAATTAAGTAAGTATGATATGGCTTCAGAAATGGTAAGGGAGTTTCCAGATTTGCAGGGAATTATGGGAGCAATATACGCAGGTGTTTCTGGCGAGTGTCAGCAGGTTTGTAAGGCAATTTCTGAACATGTTCGTCCAAGATTTTCTGGAGATTCTCTGCCTGAGAGTACATTTGGGGTATTGCTTGGAATTGTGGATAGGATTGATTATTTATGCTGTTTTATATCAGCGGGTGTTGATGTTAGTGGCTCTGAAGATCCTTATGGCTTAAGAAGAGTTTCTGTGGCATTATTTCAACTGGTTTATAAATCAGGATATGATTTTGATTACGAGGATATCATTGATAAAATTTTTATTGTTTATCAGTTTTCAGCATCTGAACTGGATGCTACTAAAAATAGAATAAAGAATTTTCTACTTCAAAGATTTGAATCTTATCTTGAAACAGAAGGTTTTCCAAAAGGATTACGAGGAAGCGTTTTAAGTGTCGAGAGATTAAATTTTCTAAGGGCAAGGAATAAACTTGATGCAATCAGATCTTTTATAAGAGAAACAGCGGACGTTGATACAATTCTTATTCCAGTGACAAGGGTTGCCAATATCTTGAAACAGGCAAAAGAGAAAAATATAGATATTCCTGATTTCAAAAGAGAATTATTAAAGGAAGATGGCGAGGTTGAACTTATTATGGTTGCAGATAAATATCTGGGTGTACTTAAGGATTTGCTCGAAAAAAAGAATTTCAGTGAATTTTTGCGCATGCTCGAGGATCTTAAAACACCCATAGACAGATTTTTTGATAAGATTCTGGTTATGTGCCCTGAAGAAAACTTAAGAGGTAATCGTCTCGCTCTACTTAAGATGTTTAATGATGTTTTTTTGAAGTTCGCGGACTTTTCTTATATAAAAGAAGAGGATATTAAAAATGTTGAGAAAAATTGACCCTGTGATTTCAGAATTGATAAAAAAAGAAGAAAAGAGAGAAAAAGAAACTATTAATCTTATTGCATCCGAAAATTACGTGAGTAAAGAGGTTCTTTCTGCGGTTGGTTCATTATTAACCAATAAATATGCAGAAGGATATCCTGGTAAAAGATATTATGATGGGTGTACTATTATTGATAATATTGAGATGTTGGCGAATGAACGACTTATGAAGATTTTTAACGCTGAACACGCTAACGTTCAACCTCATGCAGGAAGTCAGGCAAATATGGCAGTTTATCTTTCGGTCTTAAAGCCAAAGGATACAATTCTCGGTATGGACCTTTCTGCTGGGGGACACCTTACGCATGGTGCAAAGATAAATTTTTCAGGTATCGTATTTAACCCTGTTTATTATGGTGTTAGCAGGGAAACTGAACAGATTGATTATGATAAGATATTGGAAATTGCTAAGCAGACAAAGCCAAAAATGATAGTTTGTGGAGCAAGTGCATATCCGAGAACAATTGATTTTAAGAAATTTTCAGAGATTGCGGAACAAGTTGGTGCATATTTATGTGCGGATATTGCTCATATAGCGGGTATTATTGTTGCTGGTTTGCATCCTTCTCCTATCAAATATGCTGAGTTTGTTACCGGTACAACTCATAAAACACTCAGAGGGCCAAGGGGTGGGTTTATCCTGTGCAGGTCTAAATTTGCCAGTCAGGTTGATAGGTCTGTTTTTCCAGGTATACAAGGTGGACCTCTTGTTCACGTTATTGCAGGTAAGGCAGTAGCATTTAAGGAAGCAATGAGCAAGAATTTTATTTCTTATCAAAAAAAGGTAATCCTCAATAGTAGATATATTGCTGATGAGCTTGCTAAAAGGAACTACAGGATTATTACCGGTGGAACAGATAACCATCTTGTTCTTGTTGATCTTCGTAATAAAAATATTACTGGTATTGCTGCTCAGCAGATTCTTGGCGATGCAGGTATAACTGTTAATAGAAATGCAATTCCTTTTGATCCTCTGCCACCAAATATTGCCAGTGGTATTCGTATTGGAACTCCTGCGATTACAACGCGTGGAATGGGGAAGGATGAAATTAATAAAATTCTTAATTTTATTGATGAAGCATTGTCATATCAGTCAAACCAGAGTCAACTGAAACTTTTAAGAAAACGGGTAAAAATGTTTGCGAGCCAGTTTCCTCTTCATGAAAACTAAAAAGAAAACAAAGGTTAACAGACCTGATTGGGATGAGTATTTTATAAGGATTGCTCTTCTTGTATCCGAGCGTTCGACGTGTCTTCGTCGCAAAGTTGGAGCAGTTCTTGTGAAAGGGAAAAGAGTTCTTGCTACTGGTTATAACGGAGCACCATCCGGAATTAAACATTGTGAAGAAACTGGCTGTTTACGCGAGAACCTTAATGTTCCTTCTGGCGAGAGACATGAATTATGTCGGGGGCTTCATGCAGAACAGAATGCAATCATCCAGGCAGCATACCATGGTGTAAGTATAAAGGGAAGTGTTCTTTATATTACATGTCATCCTTGTTCTGTTTGCGCAAAAATGATTATTAACGCAGGAATAAAAGAGGTTGTTATTTCTGAGGGCTATCCTGACAAACTTTCACAGGATATGTTGAAAGAGGCAAACATTTCAGTAAAATATATTAAAAGAGAAAAGAAACAGGATTGATTAACAATTTTAAGGATTTTTATAGTGCTAAAACTGGAATATAATATGAAGAAAATTATACTTTTTGGAAAAGAAGATTGTGGATTATGTCAGGGATGGAAGAAAAAATTCGAGAATTTCAGCATACCCTTTTCTTATTTCGATATTGATGATGCAGATAATCTTACAGAATTCACCCTGCTTGGATTGACAAAAATTCCCACGATTATTATTGGAGATAAAAAATTTGAAGGTATTAAACCTTCTGAACTTTCTATTGATGAAATCAAGAAGATTATTGGGATATGAAAAAAAATTTATTGAGCATTGAAGGTGTTTCTTCTATTATTCTTAAGATACTTTACGAAAGGGGTATAAAAAGCGAGGATGAAGTTCAAAAATTCTTAAATCCTGATGTTTCAATGCTTTCCAACCCTTTTCAAATCTGCGGTATGCAACAGGCGTGCGAACTGATTGAAGACACCATCCGTGCAAGAAAAAAAATATTTATTTATTCAGATGGGGATGTAGATGGGATTGCGGGTGCAGCAATAATTGCCAATGTTTTTAACTCTATGAATGTTGCTTTTGATGTTAAACTTACCCATCGGCTCGAGAATTATGAGATTGAGCCGGAATTTGTTAAAAAAATAGAAGAGATGGGCTATGGTCTTCTTATTACAATAGATACGGGTACAACCTCTAAAGAATTGATTGACTACTGTGAAAAGACAAAATTCCCATTAATTATCATAGATCATCATCGTGGTTCGATTGAAAAGGATCTTCATTATACTACTATCGTAAATCCTTCATTGAATCGGGGTGATGGAGATTTTGATATATTTACTGCTTCAGGACTTGTCTTAAAATTGGCGCAATCTTTTCTGGAAGTTTTCCCTTTTTTCCCGAGAGATATATTTTATTCATGTATTGAACTTGGAGCCATAGGTACACTTAATGATCATGGTCTGCTTAGAGGAGAAAATCGTGCGATAGTAAAGATAGGTCTGAATCGTTTTGAAAATACGGGTATACCTGGAATTGAAAAGTTCAAGGAACATTTTTATATTCCAAAGAACAGTGATGAGATTAGAATAATAACCCATTATCTTAATCCGAAATTAAACACTCCAGGAAGATTTGGAAAACCTGAATTAGCATTTAAGATATTGACTGCAGGTTTAGATGAAAACATAGAACCCATTTTTGAGGAGATAAAAACATTTGAAAAAGAAAAACAAAGAGTAATGAGAAATCTTTTATCTGTTATTAAAAGCAAGGATACCGAGAGATTACCAATTTTTCTTTTCGAAAATATCCCAGCATCATTTTCAGGAACATTTGCTGCAAAGATAAGTGAGAAATTCCAGATGCCGGCATTGGTTGCAATAAGACATGGAGATTTGATTCAGGGCTCAGCCCGGAGTTTTAACCGTATAAATCTTTATGATTTTTTTAATCAAATTCGAGATATCTTTATTTCATTTGGTGGTCATAGGGATGCTATTGGATTTAAGATGAAATCTTCCAATATGTCAGAACTAAAGAAATTCTGGAGGGAAATGAAAATAGAAAAACCCAGGATATCCAATGAAATGAAACCTATACATATGGATTTTGAAAATATTACGATACCATTTCTTAAGGATCTTCAGTTGTTGAAACCTTTTGGATATGGCAATCCACCTGTATTTTTTACAACTTCTGGTGTAGAGTGTGTCAAAATCACAAGATACCAGAAAAACGAGACCGTGGTCTGGGTTAAACAGAATAACTGTTTGTTTGAAGCGCACTTTACTGGAACTTTTAAGATGCCATCAAAACCTTTGTCGATTTGTTATAGTCCTGTACTGCATAAATCAGGTGATTTATTTATTACCTGGCTTGATGTTATACAGGCAGGATAAATTATTCTGAATTTTTTTGAGGCCTTTGAACCTTTCCTGATTTTAAGCACTGCGTGCAGATTGCCATTTTTTTTACGTTTCCTTTGTATTCAAGTAGTAATTTCTGCACATTTGGTTTCCATGTTCTTTTTGTCTTAACATTAGAATGGCTAACGTTATTTCCAGTTCTTGGTCCTTTTCCGCATATTTCACATTTCATTTTACTCTCCTCTTTGTTTATTATTTTTATTGATAACAGTATTATTTGAAGAGCCATCAGCGAGTTCTGGGAATTTTTTGATAAGATATTTCACATATTCATGTTCAGGATTTATTGCCATGGCTCTTTCTAAATATTCTTTTGCACCTTTAATGTCTCTGTCATTGAAAAGTTTTATTGCAACCATTCCAAGTAGTACATCTATGTCATAGGGGTTAAAAAATAATGCCTTTTCATAATAATACTTTGCTTTCTCATAGTCCTGCTTTTGTGTGTAAAGAGTACCAAGATTGCCATCAGTTTTCGCAAAATGTGGAAACAGAATATTATTAATTTTAAGATAAATTTTTTCTGAATTTTCAAGGTCACCTATCTGACCATATGCAAAGGCAAGTTTATACCACGCGACAACATTATTAGGATTTATTTTACACACTTTTTTATAATTTTCAATAGCAGTTGGAAAATCGTTCATTTCTCTTGCAGTGATAGCTTTCTTAAGGTAAACCTCGGGTGTTAACCTGTAGAAAGTTTTCCACCCAGCCAGTGTTATCATTGAAATCATTAATACCCATAGCACTGTTTTCTTTAATGAATTAGAGATAACAATCTTTTTTGATTTCTCATCAAGAGTAAAGCATAATCCAGAAAGAAACCAGAAATACATTGCGGTTGATGTGTTTGTAAGATTCGTGGAGAGGATATTATCGACAGCAACTGCTATAATTCCTGTTAATGAAAAAAGAGAAATATCATATGAATCCTTTGAGTGTTTTTTCATTCCAGAATATAATGCAAAACCGAGAATTACTACAAAAAGTAAAAGTCCAATGACACCATTTTCAGACCAAATTTCGAGATATTGAGAGTGTGGATGATTTGTTATAGGGGTTGCCTGGGGTCTTAAAAAGTATTCTCTATACCTAAAATATGGATAGTGAAAAATAAAATTACCTGTCCCCCAACCAAGGATGGGTTTCTCCTTGATTAGGCTAAATGTTCCACGCCATATATAATATCTAATATCCTGAGTAAATTGATATTTTATTGAATTCCAGAGAAAAAGTGTTCCAATAATGACAATTATGAAACCAATATACTTAAGCCATCGAATTTTGTTTTCTCTCAAAAGCAAAAACGACGCAAATGCAGATGCAACAAGAAATGCAAATACCGAGGCACGTGATTTTGTAATAAGAAGTGCAGCAATGGTTATTATTCCATATATTATTCCTATGGGAATATATTTTTTCTTCACAAAATATAAGATCAGAAAAATTGGCATTAAAAGATGTCCTGCGAAAAAATTTGGATTTCCAAATGTGGAGATAGGATAATTTGTAATATGATATTGTACAAATGCTGTAATTGAAGCCACAACCATTGATGCTGCCCATATAAAAGCATCTCTTTTTTCCCATTTCCAAAGCATACCTGCGATAAAAAGAAGGTAATACAAAAGATAATTTTCGAGCGCCTGTGCAGCACCATATTTAACCGGTGCATAGAAGCATCCCGCTAAAATATACAAAAAAAAGATAGTTCCTACAATAAAACCTTTTAGATTTATTAAGATATCATCTTTTTTAAGATATAATGCCACTGCGAAGATTGCGACAAATAATGCTCCGAGAATATCTTTTATTACTGTATAATCATATGCTGGTTTGAAGTTTAACAATGGTGTTATACCGAAAAAGACAAGCGAAGCAATACCCAGTAAAATATTCACTGATTTTTTGTACTCACTTTTATATCCTGATACATCTTTTACCTTTGCAGATTTACTTGGCATATATGCCCTTCCCTTTTAGATTTGCTTTTAGTTAACATAGAATCAATACAAAGACGCTATATATTATAACAAAAACCAGGTATATACTCCAGTTTTTATGTTTATAACATATTCATACGGATGATGTCTATTGGTTTCCTCATTTCTATCAGAGGTACATAACAAGACGATAATTTTTCTGAAATAATGATAAAATATATTCAAGAGGTATTGAAAGAAGGTTTATTAAAAAGTACAGAACCTGCGCCTGTAGCTCAGTTGGATAGAGCGATGGACTTCGAATCCAGAGGTCGCGCGTTCAAATCGCGCCAGGCGCGCCAAGCGCGCCAAGCGATTTGCGGGGGAGCAGGGGGTGAGCCCCCGCGAGTGCCTGGGGGAAGAGGAATTATCTCGTGAAGGGGAAACTCCCCTTCACGAAGTGAAATCGGGCCAGGCGCGCCAAGCGCGCCAAGCGATTTGCGGGGGAGCAGGGGGTGAGCCTCCGCGAGTGCTTGGGGGAAGAGGAATTATCTCGTGAAGGGGAACCCCCCCTTCACGCTTGAAAATACTTATAAACATTTTGGAGGTGAAATATGAATATACGTTGGTTGGGTCATTCATGTTTTCTTATTACTTCAGGGAATGGGATGAGGATATTGACTGATCCTTTTGATAAAACTGTTGGGTATGAAATTCCAGCAGTAGAGGCAGATATAGTGCTTATCAGCCATGAACATTTTGATCATAATGCAGTTAATCTTGTGAAAGGTAATCCGGAAGTAGTAAGGAAACCTGGAGAATATAAGATTAAAGGAATAGATATTAAAGGTATATCAAGTTTTCATGATGCAACTGAAGGTAGTAAACGGGGACATAATACAATATTCGTATTCAAGGTGGATAATATTTGTGTATCTCATTTAGGAGACCTGGGACATATTTTACAACCTGAACATATAAAAGATATAGGGTATGTGGATATTCTATTAATCCCTGTTGGAGGTTTTTATACCATTGATTCAGAGCAAGCCACCAGAGTAGTACAACAGATTAATCCTAAAATAATAATACCCATGCATTATAAAACCTCTGCTATAAACATACCCATTGAATCAGTGGATAAATTTCTTGCGGGTAAATCAAATATACAGTATATTGACTCAAATGAGTTAACAATAACCTGTGAACAAATACCAGAGGAACCAACTATTATAATTTTAAAATATGAATGAATTGACGCCTGTATAGAGCATTGATTTATCATAGAAAATGTGTTATTATTCGTCAATAATAAAGATACCCGCCTTTTTTCATTGGTAATATTAAAAACTTGATTCAAAGGAGATGATACTATATGTCATTAAGAAAATTTTTTCCGAATAATTTTGATTTTTTTGAATTATTTGAAAAACACGCAGGTTATGCTGTTGAAGCAGCGACCACATTCAAAGAAATCGCAAGAACTGGAGAAATTGATTTAAATCTATATAGTAAAATTCGTTCGATCGAACACGAGGGAGACGAAATAACCCATCTTATTTTAAGCCAGCTTAATAAAACCTTTATCACACCCTTTGACAGAGAAGATATATATAATCTTGCTAAAGAACTCGACGATATAATTGATATGTTTAATACAATCACAAACCAGATAAGGATTTATAAAATAAAAAATGTTGATTCAACCCTTGTTGAATTTGCCGACATCATAGAAGAATCAGCTAAGTCTGTTCAAATCGCAATAACCTGTCTTCGTGATGTTAAGCATCATGAATCCATTATGCGCTGTTGTGTTGAGATAAACCGTCTGGAAAATGTAGGTGATGCAATGAGAGATAAAGCACTCGCAGAATTATTTGAAAAAGAAAAAGACCCTATCGGAATAATAAAATGGAAAGATATCTATACTGATGCAGAAACAATTCTTGATATATGCGAAGATGTTGCGCACATCATAGAAACAATTCTTGTCAAGCAAACATAAGAATATGACTGCTCCAATCTTATTCCTGATTTTTCTTGCATATGCCTTTGATTTTCTCAATGGATTTCATGATTCAGCAAATTCTATAGCCACAGTTGTTTCAACGAGAGTTCTTTCCCCACGCCTGGCTGTTATCTGGGCTGCATTCTTCAATTTTATTGCGTTTTTGGTTTTTGGCTTGCATGTTGCAAACACAATGGGAAAAGGGATTGTTGATGTTAACGTTATTGACAATGCTGTAATCTTCGGTACCTTAGTCGGAGCATGTATCTGGAATATCATAACATGGTATTTTGGTCTTCCAGCAAGTTCTTCTCATGCTCTTATTGGGGGTCTTATAGGTGCTGCGCTTGCGAAGGTTGGTCCGAGCGTTTTGATATGGAAAGGTATAGGAAAAACCGTTGCATTCATTTTTATTTCACCAGGACTAGGACTTTTTTTTGGACTTTCCTTTGGAATCTTTGTTTACTGGCTTGCTCGAAATAGCAATCCAGCAAAAATTGACCATATATTTAGAAAAGGTCAATTACTTTCAGCGGCATTTTATAGCCTTGGACATGGAGGGAATGATGC
This sequence comes from candidate division TA06 bacterium ADurb.Bin131, assembly GCA_002070645.1. Classification (GTDB taxonomy): domain Bacteria; phylum Ratteibacteria; class UBA8468; order B48-G9; family DTJG01; genus DTJG01. The sequence continues at coordinate 6,141 of MWDQ01000026.1, read as the reverse complement.
TCAAAAAACAATGGGTATTATTGCAAGTTTATTATTCAGCGCCGGACTTCTTGGACCAAAATTTCATATTCCATTATGGATTGTGCTCTCTTGCCATGCTTCAATTGCCCTCGGTACACTCTTTGGCGGATGGAGAATTGTAAAAACAATGGGCCAGCGGGTGGTTAAACTTAAACCAATTGATGGATTCTGCGCTGAACTCGCGGCAGCCATCACGATTGCATTATCAACGCATCTTGGAATTCCTGTAAGTACAACACATACAATAACCAGCTCTATTATGGGGGTTGGCTCAATTAAAAGAGTAAGTGCTGTAAGGTGGGGAATTGCTCATAAAATCCTGTGGGTATGGGTATTAACAATTCCATGTTCTGCTATAATCTCTGCATTTTTTTATCAGATTGCGGTTATTTTAGGATTTTGAAGCAGGGTGAAAAGTGAGACAATCCTTCATTAAAAAATGCAGAATTCAAATTGCAAGAGTTAAAAACTTACGACCTTTTTAATTTTGTATTTTCGCGATTTATAAAGGTAATAACTCTCGTTGATACAGATATAGATTCTTTACTCAAAGAAAATAGTGGATTATAATAATTATATGGGGGTATAGCTCAATGGGAGAGCGTCCGCCTTGCACGCGGAAGGTTGTCGGTTCGACTCCGATTACCTCCACTGATTTTTTACAAAGGATTTCTATGAAGGCACCAGGGAAGTTTTCAAGATCCCTCGAAGAAATAATGACGAGGGATGAAATAGAAAAAGTTTTTATTCCAAAACTTGCAGAGATAACTTCTAATTTCTTCGAGATAGTTAAGTATTTTATTGAACACGGTTCTGACTGCAGTAAGGAATTTTTTGTAACCTTCACAAAAGAAAGTGATAGAATCGAGAGTTTTCTTGATGACCATGGTGCATCAAATAACAGGACATTCTATTACTTTAGAGAATTAATTGCTGCCATAAGATGGTTTACACAGGCAATATTTCAAAATCTTCATATTATTTCAAGGTATGACTCATACCATCTTAATTTACCCCCTGAAAAAGAAAAAGAATTTATTGAAAAACTTGAGAAAAACCTTTTTTTTCTCGAAAAAACATTAAAAATTTTTTGTTGCGAAATTCTTTCAGAAGGTAAATTGCTCGGTATTATCACTGATGTCAAAGAAAACATAACCAATTCTGGTTTTACAATACCTTATAGAAAAACACTTCCTTCTGATATTGAACAACAGGATATTGGAGATCGCGATAGAATCATAGATTTTCTTCTGAAATTTCTTGATGTTGGTCAGGATCTTAAGATGTTTGCAGAAAACTCTGATTTTGAAACAAGTATTACAGAAGAAAGGATTGAACATTTTCGTTCTGTTTATCACAGGTTGCAGTCAACATACGATACGTATATTGGCAATACTGATATTGCCAGAGAATTGTCTATTCTTATATCTTTAAGAGGATATATTTCTATTATTCTTCATCTTCTCGAGATGGCGCGTTCATTAATTCATTTTTATGAAAGGCATGCGGAAAGATTGGTAAAAATTTCTTCTGAAAAACCAGAATTAAGAAAGGTTAACTTCAGGGATATCAAAAAATCTATCAGTATGTTTATTCTGCCATTTGTTTTTTATTTCGCAAGAGCAGGAAAAGATCTTGCTGAACAAATATTTAAGGCTCTTGGAATCGACCCTGATGAATATATTCTTGAAACAGTTGCAATACTTATTTCGCCTTATAGAATTGAAGATTTTCATTTAAGACCAGTAATGCCAGTAACCCAGATAGCATCAAAATACTCTGCAAAAATAGATTTATATTTCAATAGAAAAAGATATGATCTTAAAAGTCCGCTTGAAATGGCGATGGCAATACCTGATATTAGAGAACGACTTGCCAATGAAAGCGCTCGACTTATAATAAGAGGCCCAAGAAAAGCAACCAGAGAAATTCTTCAATTCTTTAATCAGTGTTGTGGAGCAATTCCAGAAGACCAGGTTATTAAGAAATAATTCTGTATTTATTTTTGTGATAACCTTTTTACCTCTTGACAACTGTATAAAAATACAGTATAAATAGATTAAAGGATTAGATATGAAAAAATTAACACAGAGACAGTTTGAGATTTTGAAATTTATTACACAATTTATCAATAAATATGGATATGCGCCATCATTTGAAGAGATTCGTTTGTTTTTTAAATTTAAGAGCCCTAATGCTGTAACCTGCCATCTTAATACTTTAGTAAACAAGGGTTATTTAATTAAAGATTCTACAAGAGCTCGTGCATTGAGGACAAGATTTCCACTTTCTGGAATACCCATTGTTGGTAAAATAGCAGCAGGACCTCCAATTATTATTGAAAATTTCTTTGAAGGTTCTTTATTTACACCTGATGATTTAATGGATGTATTTGCTCTTAAAATAACAGGTGACAGTATGGAACAGGCACATATATATGATGGGGACTATGTTATTGTTAAAAAAAATGTTGAGGTTCGTAATGGTGATATTATTGCCGCAGTTATTGGAGAAGAAGCCACAATAAAATATTTAAGAAAAGAAAAAAATAAAATCTTTCTTGTTCCAGCAAATCCAGCATATAAACCAATAGAGATTAAAGAAAATCTGATTCTCGGAAAGGTGATAGGTGTTTTTAGAAAGGTCTAAAATGACGACAGATATTAATGAACCAATAAAAGTTAAACTTATAGTTGGGAAAGGAAGCATAAAAATTATTTCGTTATTCTGGAATAACAGAGTAATTCCAGTTGAATCAATTACTTACAGATGGACCACAAAAAAAGGGATTTATCCTTTGTTTCATTTTGCGGTTTTATCGAATGGTTCTGTTATAGAGATTCACTTTAATCCAGTATATTTGCAATGGGAACTTGATAGAATTCATATGGATGGATGATATGAAAAAAATAATCATACATGTGGATATGGATGCTTTTTTTGCTTCTGTTGAACAATCTCTAAATCCATCTTTACGTGGACAACCTATTTTTGTTTCAGGAAATACTGCGAGGGATTCTGTAATTGCCGCTTGTTCCTATGAAGCAAAAAAGTATGGTGTGAAATCAGGAATGAGTGTATTCGAAGGTCTTAATCTATGCCCTGATGCAATTACTGTAAGAGGGAATCCAGAAAGATATATTGATACATCAAGAAGAATTTTTAATATTCTACTAACATTTACAGAAAAGGTAGAAATTTATTCAATAGATGAAGGATTTCTTGAAATAACCCTCGAGGATTGTTCCTATAAAAACTTAAAGCAGATAGGGCTTTCTATTAAAAGAGCAATTTTTGAAGGGACCTTTCTTACCTGTTCTGTGGGTATTTCCTGTAATAAAACTATTGCAAAAATTGCTTCAGATTTATGCAAGCCAGATGGAATTATGGTTATTTGTGAGAACGAGATTAGTGGTTTTATGGAAAGATTACCTGTTGGAAAAGTTCCTGGTATTGGTCCAAAAACTGCTGAACAACTAAATTTAATGGGTATTGAACTATGTGGTCAGGTTACTCGTATCCCTTTATCTTTTTTTAAAGAAAGGTTTGGAATTAAGGGTGAGGAAATATGGCATCTATGCAGTGGAAAAGGCGAAACAAATGTTATTCTTCAATCACCTGAGCCAAAATCATTTGGTCATTCCTATACCCTGGCACAGGATACAGATGATATAAACCTTTTATTGAGTGTTCTATGCCGGCTTTCACACCAGGTTGGAATGAGGATGCGTGAGGAAGATTATTATGGAAATATTGTTGTTGTGACCATAAGATACAAGGATTTTACATCATTTACAAAAAGGAAAAACTATCCATTCTGGTTTAATGATGACCAAACAATATTCAGGAATGCAAGTTCCATAATTTTTGCTAAACCAATTTTACAAAAGATACGGCTTCTTGGGGTGAGTGTATCTGGTATCCATAAAAGGTATCAAATGTCTTTATTCAAAAATGAAAAAAGAGAAAAAATGTTAAAGGTTATGGATTCAATTAACAAAACATATGGAGCAGAAACTATTTTCCCTTGTTTAATGCTGTATGAACAAATAAAATGTCAGACCATAAAAAAAACCCATGCTTTTATGTTTGATGAATTAAAAAAATTTCATTCCAGATAAAATATAGGTATTACTAAACCTGTTTATACTTAAGTAGAAGGCAAATATCTTACCTTTAATTTTTTTCTCGATGCTTGCTACATTTCAATTAACGCAGTTGACTGAGTATTTATGATAGGCAATGATATTTTACTTTTGATTTTCTTTTTTTATATCTTCCTGTTGATATATTGATTTCCATCCCTGCCCTGTTGCAACTGTTTTAACAGCAATATCCTCTATTCTTTTGTATGCTGATTCCAATTGTCTGGAGAGTTTTTCAATCTCCTGTTCCTGTTGTTTTATTGTTTTTTCCATAGATTCAATTCTGGCAAGAAATACATTTCTTTCTCCAGCGAAATCCTTTTTCATCAATGCCTCAGTTGTGGCAAATTCTTTTTGAAGTTTCTCTGTTGTTTCTTTTATAACCCTGTTGGTGATTGCTTCAATCTCCTTTGGAAAATTATCTACCTTTTTCCTCAATAGATTCAATTCTTCTTCTTTTTCAGAAAGTTTTTGTTCTTTCTCGGATAACTCCTTTTCTTTTTCTTGCATTCTCTGTTTGAATTCTTTCTCTAATTTTTCCTTCTCGTCCTGCAATCTGTCCATCTCTATTTTTTTCTGTCGATTAAAGTTATAAATATATTCTTCTTTTTCCCTTTCTCGTCGTTTCTTTTCTTCTGCTTCCTGTTCTTTCATCTCTTCTTTGTGTTTTTCTTCTTCAATCTTCTTTGCTTCCTGCATCTGTTGAAGTTGTTGCTCTATTTCTTCCTTCCTGCGAGCCATTTCTTCTTCAAATTCCTGTTTTTTTCTATTCTGTGCCTCTATTAAGGCAGCAAGGGTTTGTGCGGATCTTGATATTTCATAAACCTCTTGTAATTCTGATTCTTTAACCTTAACGGCTTGCTCGGTGGCATTAAATTTCTTCACTTCATTCTCGAGTTTATCAGAAATTTCAGAAAGGAGTTTTCCAATTTCTGATTTCAGATTGCCAATACTCTGAACTATTCCATCTGTTGATAACGAAGATGCAACCTCTACAACCTCACAAGATTTTTTTTCATCAATTTTTCTTTCTGGGGAAACCTGCCCTGCTTCCTTTTCTTCGAGTTCTTTTAAAAGTTGATTATATGCCTCCAGCATTTCTTTTTTTGTGCTGCTTATGGTAATCTTTTTCTCTGGCTGTTTTTTCTTATCCTCTGCCATGGTTCCCTCCTTTTTTAATACGCAATGTTGAAGTTATCTATACTTTTTATATTATTCCCTTTATGATATTTTAATCCTTATATTTGATGTTTGCAATCCAGAGTCAGAAATGAATCACATTTTCCTTTATTTCCTTTACAAAAAGAGGAAACAGGGGATTTTTCCTGCACTTCGTGCTTCGGAAATCTCACTCACCTACTCGCCCTTAGTCCTATCCCCTACCCACAAGTTCCCCTTTTGCAAAGTCCTCCCCTAATTCCCCCTTTTATAAAGGGGGCAAGGGGGATTTTATGAAGGGGAAACGCAGACAAATTCATCCTGACCTTCCTTTACAAAGGAAGGGAATAAAGCAATAGCATAGATTTTGAAAAATATATCCGAGAATTTGTTGCATTACCTGAAGGAGTAATAATAAGCCATGATAGGGGAACAAAAAACACTACCTTCATATTTTACATGAAAAGGAATAAAAACAAGGGTAATTCCTTTACACAAGAGGTTCTTAGAAGATGTGGGTAAGGGATAGTCCCTTAGTGCTATACGGTGCTCTTTCTTCATCGCACCAGCACCGCTCCATTCAAATCCCTCTGAAGAAAAAAATGCGGAGGGGGTGGGATTTGAGCGGCCTCGTCGCTCGGTCGCGATCTGCTCCTCGCTCCTTAAGGGGGATCTCCCCTTAATCTTCCCCCTACTGCGTGGGGAACGCCTCTTTCCCCACACCTCTTTCATCCAACCTATGAAATACTAATCGGTTGGATGCTCCCACAACGCCTCAGCTCGGCCATCCGCATAGGTCTTCGCTTGCTCAGACCTA